>DATHOT010000001.1:0-4391 GCA_035484655.1 Bryobacteraceae bacterium
GCTCTTTCCAAACAGGCGCCGGACGCGTGTCTCGCCTACGCTTCCCGTTTGTCTCATCGCCAATGCCGGAGGGGTTCGGAAGGCGCTCCAGGCCGGGGCAGCTCCGAAAACTACACCGGCCAGCACGGCGATTCCAGCGGCAAACAATAGCACCTGAAGGTCCGGTTGGACGCGAAGATAGACGCGCTCGTGTTCCCGGCCGCTGGCCATAATCCGCAATAATGCAGACGTTCCGAAATACGCCACCACCGCGCCCAGCAGCGTCCCAACGGCCGAGAGCATCAACGACTCGGTGAAAACCTGGCGCAGCAAGCGGCCGCCACTTGCGCCCAGGCTGGTCCGAACCGCCATTTCTCGCTCGCGGCCGGCGGCACGCGCCAGCAACATGCTCGCGACGTTGACGCACGCCAGTAACAAGAGCAAACCAACCACCGTCATCAGAACCGTCAACGGCTTGCCGAAGCGGTCACGGACAGTCGCAAGGCCGTTCCCGGCCGGTTCCAATTGTACGCTCAACTGCCGCACCAGCGGATCTTTGCTTGACGCCGCTCTTTCCTCGATGGTGAACCGGTAGAGCACCGCCATTTCGGCGCGCGCCTGCTCCAGCGTGACGCCAGGCTTTAGCCGCCCCAACAGTACGAGTCGGGTTTGATCGGTTGGCTTTTCCGGAAGCCAAACGTCGGTTTTTGCTTCCACACGCAGGCCAACGAAGGCGGGAGGCGCAACTCCGATTATCGTGGCAGGTACATCCTGTACCAAGATTCGCTTTCCTAGAATGCCCGGGTCCTGATGGAATCTGTTTATCCACTGGGACCAGCTTATGACCGCAACAGCGCCCTCCGGACGGTCGGGATTATCTTGCGGACCAATCAGCCGGCCGATAGCCGGCTTCACGCCAAGGTCCGCGAAGTAGTTGCGGGTAACAGACTCGCGTATTCCCGTGAGAGGCTCCAAGCCCTCCGCAACCAGTCGCGCGCGGTTGTCAATGGACGTGCCGATGAGGGCCGAAAACACGTGGTTGTTGTCGCGAAAGTGCTCATAGCTCCGCCACGACCAGTAGCCGTTTCCACGAGGCTCGCCTGGATATTTCTGGAGAAGCTCGACAAGTTCCTCCGGATGATTGACAGGCAGCATGCGGAGGATGGCGGTCTCTACCAAGCTGAAGATCGCGGTGTTGGCGCCTATTCCGAGCGTCAGCGACAGCAATGCCACGGCGGTGAATCCGGGGCTGCGCCGCATGCCGCGAAGGGCATAGCGAACATCCTGGAACATAACTGTGCGTATTTTACTGCTTTGCAGCGGAACTGCGCCAGATGGTCCAATTAGTGCGACATTGAAAGACAACAGCGGAAAAGGGGAGGATCGGCATGTCGGAGCTGCTGAAGGGATTCGATGCTTCTATCGTGGACGAGAGGGCGTCCAAGGTCGGGCCAGCCGGCATCGACATCGCCTACCAGCGGCTCGGGAAGCCCGATTCGCCTGCTGTACTGTTGATCATGGGACTCGCCGCGCAATCCATTGCGTGGCCGGACGCGTTTTGCCAGGCGCTCGTCGACCGCGGTCTGCAAGTCATCCGCTTCGACAATCGTGACGCCGGGCTCTCCACGCACATGACTGAGGCCCCGCCTCCGAACCTGCCCGCGGCGCTCGCCGGCGACCTGTCGTCGGTGTCGTACACGCTGTCGGATATGGCTGCCGACACGGTAGGGTTGCTCGATGTGCTGGGGTTCGGGAAAGCACATGTCGCCGGTGCGTCCATGGGAGGCGCCATTGCGCAAACGATTGCAATCGAGCATCCGAACCGTGTCCGCTCGCTCACCCCGATGATGTCGACAACAGGCAACATGTCCGTCGGGCAGCCCTCGCCGGACGTACTCCGCGGACTTTTCTCCGGCCCACGCGCAACCACGCGCGACGAAGTGATTCAGCAGATGGTCCGGGCTTTCCGCGCCGTAGGCTCGCCCGGATTTCCGGCGGACGAGCAGGAAGTCGCCGAGCGAGCAGGCCGCGCCTACGACCGCTGCTACGATCCGATCGGCGTCGCTCGTCAGGCGATCGCGTCGGTCGCATCCGGCGATCGGACCGAACGTCTACGACATCTCCAAGTCCGCACTCTAGTGATCCACGGTCTCGCTGACCGCATGTGCGACGTGAGCGGCGGGCGTGCGACGGCTGAAGCTATTCCCGGTGCGGAACTGGTCCTGATCGAGGGAATGGGGCATGACCTGCCACCCGGTTTACGGTCCCAACTGGCGGAGCGCATCGCCGAGTTCGTGTGGAGTGCCGAGGGCCGTTGAAGTTTCCGGTCACCTGGCCGTGATCTTCAGATTAGAAAAGTAGCCCTCGGTACCAGGGCCGACCCATAATGCGACTCCACCTTCCCGTGGTTCGTGCTTCAGATCGTTGACGATCAGGCAGGGTTGCTCCGCACCGTTTACATAGAGCCGCGCCTGGCGGCCTTCCACCTCGATCTTGTATTTAGTCCAGATCCCTGGCTGTAAATCAACGTACGACTCATACTTTCCGGGTGCCTCCCGGCGCGATCGCGCGAAGTCGAAATCCGGGTGCGAACTATATTGAGTGGAGTGGTTCCGCCGGACTTGATCGTCGGCTCGGCCGTTGGTGGGTCTGAGATAGATGTACTCGTAGCTTCCGTCGCCCTGGAATCGAAAGGCGATGCCAATGAACCCGCGTGCGTCACCGGGTGCACCAGCGGCCGGCTGACCTGCCAAATCCACTTCGATTGTGCCGTCACGAAATAACACATCCTTGACGACAGCGTACGAAGTGGCATTAGCGGCCCCCGCGTTGGCTACAACCTGGATCGCGCTACGTGCTTTATAGTTGGTTTGTTTGATCGAGACGTTCTTTCCTACCAGTCGATCGGTGCTTTGAGCTGCAAGGGGGACAGCCAGGAACGCTAATAACGCCGCGCAGACCATATGGGGTGGATGCGAGCACGTCGACGTCCACTCCTAAGCCAAGGCTTAGGAGAGTGCTTCCACGACGGTGTCTTCGAATGGTGTTCAGATGCGAGAACGGGATGTCCCCTTTCGAACACGGCCCGGTGTCGCGTCGAGCAGGTTGATTCACATTGCCTGCCTGTGCCAAGATGTGCATCAGCAGAACGCAGTAAACAAGGCGAAGTCATTGGGAGGAATCCATGCCGAATCACTTTCGTAACGCAGGTGTCGGCTGTGCGCTCGTGATCGTATGTCTGGCGCAGTCCGCCAGTGCACAGACTCCGGCGCCGGGCGCTGGGTCGGGCGAAGCAGTGAGCACCGTGGTCGCCAATCCGACTTACATTTCTATTCCTTTAGAGATCACGGTTAACCGCCCCGCTGCCGAAGTCTGGAAGCGCGTCGGCAAGTTCTGCGATATCGGCGAATGGCTGCGGATCCCCTGCACGATCACCTCGGGTCAGGACGGTGAATTCGGCGCGATACGGTCCGTTGCGGGCGAGGTCCTGGTGGGGAAAACCGAGCTATCGTATACGTACACGCAGACCGTGAAGGCCGGCCGCCCGTACAATCTCTATCACGGCACGCTCGAAGCGAGGCCGGTGACTGCGACTACGTCGAAGCTGGTTTATACGCTGGTGTTCGATAACTCGATGCTGGCGGATGACGCCGCCCGTGAAAAGGACAAGACGCAAAAGACCGCGGTGTTCACCCGGGCTCTCGAGAACATGAAGATCCTCGCTGAAGGTGGCACGCTGCCGCCCGCCCCGCCTCGCGGTAAGTAGCCTGGCTACTTGGCAGGTCCGGCGTCCGGGCCTTGCGAACCGGCGAAGACCTTGCGTCCATCCGGCAGCGTGACGCTATGAGCATTGGCGGTGTTGGTGCCGTCCTTAGCCAGGAAACCCTCTATGGTGACCTGGTCTCCCTCTTTCAATGACGACCGTCTCCAACCCAGGCGAACGAGACCGTTGGGGCTGCCCAGTTCAAAGCTCCAGTTCGTGACCTTACCGCTTTCGTCCTTCACGTCGACGTAAAGCCAGGCATGCGGATTGGTCCACTCCAGTTTGGTGATCGTCCCGGTGACCTTGATTCCTTTTTTGGCGTCGAACTCAGCCGCAAACGCGTGATGCGCGGACGCGGGCATCACCGAGAACAGCAAGGCCGCCACCCCGGCCAGCAACGTCGCTTTCAACATTCTCATTCCTCCATTTTTCCCGCCTACCGCTTTTGCATATGGGCGGCGTCTTTCTCGTTTTCGTCACAGAACATTTCGAAGATGTCGGTGTCGGCCAGCAGATCGTGGGGTACCTTGATGGTAAAGGGCTTGGTGTACATCTTGGGATCGTCGAAGGTCATTTCCACGTCCAGGTGTCCGAAATCGCGGCGGTGGAAACGTTCCGTGACGCGCAGCGCTTCGCTATGAGGGTGGCC
>DATHOT010000002.1:0-7237 GCA_035484655.1 Bryobacteraceae bacterium
GCTTGCCGCTCACCAACTGCGCCGAGTTCAACGTCTCCTTCTGCTCCGGGACAATCTCCTTCCAATTGGCTGGTTCCGGATGGTTCACGTCAATGACGATGATCCGGCCCTTGGGCGCGTTGTCCGAGGTTTGGATATAAAACCTGCTGCCATCGTTACCGAGGAAATTGTATTTCGCCTTGGGCTGGTTGATCAGCTCGACCATCTTCTCTTTGGGCGACTGCAGATCCTGATAGAACAGCAGATTCCAGCTTTCATCTCCACCGAAAACGGCGTTGACCAGATAGCGCCCGTCATCGCTCACTTGCGGGCCGAACATCCAGCGCGGCTGATCAGGCCGCTCATAGATCAGCTTGTCGGAACTTTGAGGCTCGCCGATCCGGTGCAGGTAAAGCCTGGCCTTCTCGTTCGATGCCGTCAGCGCCGCCTTGCTATCCGGCTGCGGAAAACTCTGGTAATAGAATCCGCGCCCGTCGTGTGTCCAGGCTGCGCTCGTAAACTTGGTCCACTGCAGCAGGTCGGGCAGATCCTTTCCAGTGGCGATGTCGCGGACGTGCCATTCCGACCAGTCCGAACCTGCCTGCGCGATCGCATAGGCCATGAGTTTTCCACTATGATCCACCGACAGCCCGCTCAGAGCGGCGGTTCCATCCGCGCGCAAAGTGTTCGGGTCGAGCAAGACGCGCTCCGGGCCGGAAGGCTTGTCCGTTACATACAGCACGTACTGGTTCTGCAGGCCATTATTTCGAAAGATGAAATGCTTGCCGCCTGCCTGGAATACGCCTGCATACCCGTCCAGATAGAGTGCCGGGTAGCGCTCGTAATCGAACAACTCCGTGAGCCGCTTGCGGATCTTTTCGCGCTCCGGGATCTGGGCCAGGTAGGCTTGCGTAACCTTATTTTCGGCTTCAACCCACGCAGTGGTCTCCGGTGAGTTGGTGTCTTCGAGCCAGCGGTAGGGGTCGGGTACCTTGACGCCGTTGTAGTCATCGACGACGTTGACTTTTTTCGCCACCGGATAGGCGATTTTGTTTCCATTCGTTTTGTTTTCCGCGGATTGAGTGAGCATGGCACCCGCCATCAGCAAGCATGCAGCGTATTTCATATAGGTCTTAGACGTACGAACAATGGGTTCAGTATACCGGACGATCACGGCCGCCTAGAGCCCGCGGTAGAATGCGATCAGGTCCAGCGGCGGCGGCGTGTGACCCATGGCCCGCAGGAAACCGGAGACTTGGCCGCGGTGGTGAGTCGCGTGATTCACCACGTGCAGCATGATCTGCCAAAGCGGCGTTTGGTAGGGATTGCCCTTCAGATCTTTGTAGGAAATCTTCGGCAGGACGTCCTGGTCAGCGAGCGGGGCGGCCCATTGCTTCCAGCGCTGTTGCAAAGCCGGCCATTCTTGCCGGAGAACGTCAAGCCGGCGGTCGTTATCATCGATGAAACTTGCGGGCGGATTTCCTTGGATCCGGCCCAGCCAGACGCGGTCCGCGGCGAAAGCGTGCGCCAGCGTGCCGGCGACGGTCTTATCCGAGGTATTGAAATCGCGGTTGAGCTCTTCTTCATTGAGTTTTGAGGCGGCCTCGAGCATCCGGTTACTGGCCCAAGCGCTGTAGTCGAGGTGCAGGCGGAGTGTGTCGGCGGAAACAGGCATATTGTCAATTATGCCTTGTAACTAAGCCGCAACCGCAAGGGTGTTGTGCGATGAATCCGTGTCCCCGTTAACAAGCGGGCCGCTTGCTTTCACGGTACCTTACAACGGCGTATCGTGATATCCTCACGCCATGAACTACCGACGTGGATTACAGCGCCTCTACGCGGTGCTGGCGGTAGTGTGGATTGCGGGCGCTCCGTTCGCGGTGCTGTCTGGCAGTTGGGAACCTTGGCTTAAATTCCAGGGAGCCGAGTTGTACACCGCGGAAGATCGAACTGCAAATGTAGATCATTCGTCTCCTACAGGATGGTCAATTGCCAACGAATCGCCAAAGCAAAGGCCATCCGTAATCCCGGCACCACCGCTACCCATTGGGGTTAAGATGGCTCGACTCCGCGTTGTCGATTGGGCCGCAACCGAGAGAATGCGGGCGTATCAGCGATGGATCTGGGCTGGTGGTCTATTGGCACTTCCACCCATATTCGGATACCTGATTCTCTTCTACGTCATCCCGTGGGTGTATCGGGGTTTCAAGCCGGGGACACAGATTTAGCGGACCGCCCACAAGGGTGCGTTCTTGACGGAACTTCGGCACATTATTGCTCGTCTTTCCGTCAAAGCTCCAAAGGAGATTTCTGCCATGATAAAACTCCCGCTGCTAGTCCTCGCCTGTGCCGCAACCTTGGCTTCCGCCGACATCGCCGGTTCGTGGCGCTTCAATCTCGTTGCCTTTGGCGAGGAGATCGCCCCCGCCAAGCTCGATCTCAAACTGGACGGCGATAATCTCACCGGCAGCTTGTTCGACCTGAAGATCGAAGGCTCCCTGCAGGGCGAAACCCTGAAGTTCACCGCCACGCGCCCCAATGGCAAAGCCTGGGGTACGTTCGAAGGCCGTCTCAACGGCCCAGACCTGAGCGGGACGCTCCATCGAGATGATGAGGACCTCCACTGGGTCGCTCGCCGCGCGATCCTGCCAACGGCCGCGCCACAAACCCGCACCTTCGAACCCACCGAGTTTCATCGCTTCTTCTCGGGAACGATTCCGCCCGCGCTCCACATTAATCCTGGCGATACTGTCCGCACCACTACGGTGGATGCCGGCGGCCGCGATGCGTCGAACAAGCGCCGTTCTAACGGCGGCAATCCCGAAACCGGACCATTCTTCGTCGAAGGAGCCATGCCCGGCGACACGCTGGTGGTCAAGTTCAACCGTATCCGCCTCAATCGCAATTCGGCCGGGAGCGGCGACCGAGTGGTTCCGAGCGCTTTGAATCCACCTTATATCCGCGACGCCAAGTACGATGACGATTTCGACAGCGAATGGAAGCTCGATCGCGACAACGGCTTCGCCATGCTCGCCAAGCCGTCCGAGCATTTGAAAAACTTCCGCGTCAAACTACAGCCCATGCTCGGATGCGTGGCCGTTGCTCCGCCCGACAAACAGACCTTCCAGGCCGGCTGGCTCGGCTCATGGGGCGGCAACATGGATTATAACGGCCTGCGCGAGGGCACGACCGTCTATCTTCCCGTTTACCAGCCTGGCGCCTGGCTGTTCGTCGGCGACGGCCACGCCGCGCAGGGCGATGGCGAGCTTACCGGCGATGCGCTCGAAACCTCGATGGACGTCGAGTTCACCGTCAACCTTCTCTCGGGACAGAACATCAATGGTCCGCGCGCCGAAAACGACGATTCCCTCATGGCGATGGGGATCGCCGGTTCTCTTCCCGATGCACTCCGGCAAGCCACCACAGCGTTGGCCCGATGGCTAGAGCACGATTACAATCTCACAGCCAATGAAACCGCCATCGTGCTCGGCAGTTCCATCCGTTATGACATTGCCGAGATTGTCGATCCCCAGGTGAATATCGTTGCCAAGGTCAGTAAGTCGGTGCTGGCCTCGTTATTGAAGTAGCGCCAAAGTCCCGCCAACGCGAGACAATGGTTCTTTGCGAATACTTCGATCATCAGCCGTATTCCTGACGATCATCGTTCTGTGCCGCGCCGCCCCCGTGGAAGCCACGCTTTCACTCGGACGCAAAGCCCTGCTCAACGAAGGCGTGGCCACGGCGTGGAAACTATCTCAGCAAGCTCTGGCCGAAGCGCCGGATTCGGCATCGGCCCACGAATTTCGAGGCGAAGTCCTGTTCCGGCGGGGCGATTTCGCGCAATCCGAGAGCGAATTCAAAGCAGCGCTGAAACTGGATGCGAATCTTGCGCTGGCCTGGTGGGGCCTGGCGCGCGTCGCCGAATGCTCCTCCCTTCACAAGACGGCCGCTCAATATTATGGCCGCGCTTATGAGCTGGACCCGAAGAATCCGAGAATTTTTCTCGATTGGGCGCTCCGGCTGCATGGACCGCAGCACATCCAAGGGCTTCAAAAATATCTCTCGATGGCAGATCCCCGCCGGGATGAAAAGGATATCGCCGACCTGCGCCAGCATATACAACTCGACCAGGCGTTGAATGGCCGTCATGTCCTGGCGCTGGTCAGCCCTTATCAGAAGACCGAAATCCCACTTGCCCCTCTGATCAGCGATGTGACTCACATGCGCGTTTACGGGCTGGAAGTAAATATTAATGGAACTCCCTTGGCGCTCCAGTTGGACACCGGCGCATCCGGGATTTTGATCCCCCATCGAGCTGGCGATCGGGCGGGCGTCGCAAGGCTTTCGTACGCCACTTTCGGAGGTTTCGGCGACAGCTTGAAATCGCCCGGCGGCTATCGCGGCATCGCGGAGCGCGTCCGCATCGGGAGCGTCGAATTTCACGATGCTTTGATCAATGTCTCCAGCCAGGAATCGATCGGAACGGCCGATGGCCTGATCGGAACGGATGTATTTTCCGAGTTCCTCATTACGATGGATTTTTCCGCCAAGAAGCTGCGGCTCGATCCGCTCCCGGGTTATCACGTCAGTGACGAAGAGCTTCACGACCGCGTCGTCTCCGCCGACATGCGAAATTTTGTGCCCGTGTTCAGGTTCGGTCATGTGCTGTTACTCCCCACCCGCGTGAATGATTCACGTGAAGTCCATTTCGTCCTGGATACTGGTTCGGCGAAAACGCTCATCTCTTACGAAATGGCGGAAGAAGCGAGCAAACTCAAACGCGACGATCGGACCAGGATCAATGGGATCAGCGGCCAAGTGGCGGATGTCTATCAGACCGGCGATCTGTTCCTGCAATTTGCCGGATTCCGGCAGAAGAACCTGGGGATGACCGCGTTCAACATGTGGGAACAGAGCCGCCGCATCGGAACGGAGATTTCCGGTTTCCTCGGCCTGCCGCTGCTAAACCTTTTCACGCTGACCATCGATTATCGCGACGGGCTGGTGAACTTCGATCGCACGGGACAGTAAATGTATCGGGTGCTGATACTCTGCTTCTTGATGGTGCAACTGGCGGACGATCAGACGGCGCGGCCTCGCGCGCGGGATCTCGGAATCAAAGTGGGAGTGCTGGCGCCCGGTCCGCTGAACGCAATCACCGATGTTGCCGGAGTCGCGGTCGGCCACACCACGCTGGTCCAGGGCGCCGACGTTCGCACCGGAGTGACTGCCATTCTTCCGCACCCGGGTAATCTGTTTCGCGAAAAGGTCGCGGGCGCGGTCTTTGTCGGAAACGCTTTCGGAAAACTCGCAGGCTCAACGCAGGTGAATGAGCTGGGCGAAATCGAGACACCGATCCTGCTCACATCCACGCTGAACGTATGGCGGGTTGCGGACGCCCTGGTCGACTACATGCTGGCGTTGCCGGGCAATGAGAACGTCCAGTCCATTAATCCCCTGGTGGGTGAGACCAATGACGGATATTTGAACGATATTCGCGGGCGCCACGCCGGGCGCGAGGAAGTTTTCGCGGCGATTCGAAAGGCGAAGTCCGGTGCCGTAGAGGAAGGGGCCGTCGGGGCCGGCACAGGGACAGTCGCGTTCGGATTCAAAGGTGGCATCGGCACGTCTTCGCGCAAATTGCCGGCGAATATGGGCGGATACACGCTCGGCGTTCTGGTGCAGACTAACTTCGGAGGTATCCTCACCATCGCCGGAGCGCCGGTGGGCCAGGAGCTGGGCCGCTACTACTTGCATGACGAACTCGACACCGCCAAAGGCTCAGTGATCGTCGTAGTGGCGACCGATGCGCCGGTCGATGCCCGCAACCTGAAGCGTCTGGCCGCTCGGACCATGATGGGCCTCGGCCGCACCGGAGCGGCAGGGAACAACGGCAGCGGCGATTACGCGATTGCTTTCTCCACCTCGCATGCAACCACCTCCGTAACTGCAACCAACTTCGTAACCAACGACGCGATGTCGCCGCTCTTTCTGGCCGCCATCGAAGCCACCGAGGAGGCCGTCTACAATTCCCTGTTCCGCGCCACTACGACTACCGGGCACGGTCATACCGTCGAAGCGCTTCCGATCGACAAGACCCTCGAGATTCTACGACAGCACGGCGCGGTGAAATAGTGCGCTTCGAACTCCAGGCCGAGTGCCCCGACACCGGCGCGCGGGCGGGGCTCCTCCATACCGCACATGGCATCGTCGAAACTCCGGTTTTCATGCCGGTGGGGACGCAAGCTACTGTCAAGGGCGTCCCACAGCGCGATCTTGAGAACGAACTGGGCGCGCAGATCATTCTGGCCAATACCTACCATCTGTTCCTGCGTCCCGGACACGAGCTGATCCGCAAGCTGGGCGGTCTGCACCAGTTCATGGCGTGGCCGCGCGCGATCCTGACCGACTCGGGAGGTTTTCAGGTCTTCAGCCTCAGCGATCTTCGCAAGATCACCGACGAAGGCGTCCTGTTCCGGTCGCACCTGGATGGCGACGCGCACCTGTTCACTCCTGAATTGGTGGTCGATATCCAGCTCGCACTGGGCAGCGACATCATGATGGCCCTGGACGAATGCTTGGCATATCCAGCCAGTCACGAGAGCGCCCATCAGGCCATGCTTCGTACGATTCGCTGGGCACAGGCGGCTGATCGGCACCATCGCCTCGTCGCGGAGACGACCGGATCCAGCTCCGCGCTGTTTCCCATCGTCCAGGGATCAATGTTCGCCGATCTGCGCCGGGCCTGCGTCTCTGAATTGCTGGAGTTGGACGCCCCAGGCTACGCAATCGGCGGCCTGTCGGTGGGCGAGCCACGGTCGCAGAGTCTGGAAATGACCGAGGTCACCGCCCCGCTGCTGCCCAAAGACCGCCCGCGCTACGTCATGGGCGTGGGCATGCCCGAGGAGCTGCCCGAATATGTGGCCCGCGGCGTGGACATGATGGACTGCGTGCTGCCATCGAGGAATGCCCGCAACGGCTGCCTTTTTACGTCGGTTGGCCGCCTGAGCATCAAGCAGGTACGCTATAAGGACGACCCGGCCCCGGTTGATCCAAACTGTACCTGTTATACCTGTCTTACGTACTCGAGGGCCTATCTCCGGCATCTCTTCCAGGCCGGTGAAATCCTCTTCGCCACCCTCGCGACGTTACATAATTTGCGTCACTACCTTGACAGAATGCGACAAATCAGGCAGTCTATACTGCTTGGGAGATTTCGCGCATATCTAGACGGAGCGCGTAGCGCGGCGGTAGAATG
>DATHOT010000003.1:0-9256 GCA_035484655.1 Bryobacteraceae bacterium
TCGCTCCAGTCGGACGAGTGCTCCCCTTCCTCGTGGACCGCCAGGCCTTCGGTGAACCAGCGAGGCACGCGATGATTGGTGGCGGTAAGAATAAAGACGTGGCTCATCTCATGCCAAAGCGTGGAGCCCCAATTGAAATCACCGGGCTTGCGGGCGGAAGGGCTATCCATGGCCACCACTTCGCCGAAGGTCACGCCCAGCGCGCCGAGGCCGGGCATTCCGGTGGTGCGCACGGCGAAGTCCTCGTGGTCCGGATAGACTTCGACCTGCACCGGCCCGGGAAGTTTCATGCGATATTTTTTCTCGTAGGTGGCAAGAATGGTATGCAGTTCCGGCTGTATGTAGGGAAGCAGGAGCGGGGCTTCTGCCTTGTTGAGTTTCAGGATGGTCGTGGCATCGCGAAAAGTGGCGAAGTTTTTGTAGCTGTCGAGCAGCCGTAAGCTGTTCACGGTGGCGGCATCGCGATAGCCGTTGTTGTAACTCAGCTCCAGCTTCTTGAACGGCTCTTCTTCCTTGCCCAATCGCATCAGATCGATCCCAAGGGCCGAATGTGCCGCCCAGAAGCGCGGATCGGCCTCGATGGCTTTACGGTAGTAGATCACCGCGTCTTCGTAGCGGTAGTGCAACTCCAGTTGACGCGCGACAATGGCGTAGGCCTCGCCATAGGCGGGGTTGATCTTCTGGATCTTGGCGAACCAAGGGTCGGGAGGGCGATCGGCGATCAACTCAATGGCGGCGTGAACGGCCATGGCACCGAGGGCGTCGTTCTCCAGAGCGATGGTCTTGTCGGCCTCTGCCGCGGCGGTCTCGCTATCGCCATTGGCGAGGGCAAGATCGGCCATGAACTCATGCGCTTCGGCCAGCTTCGGATCGAGTTCCAGGGCCTTCGTCAAATATACCGTGGCCTGACCGTCGAAACTGGCCGCGGACACGATGGCAAGTCCGAGAAAAGCCTGAGCGTTTGACGGATCCTCAGCCAGCGCTTCGCGAAACAGCCCGGCGGCATCCGGATCATTGAAACGCTCATGCAACAACTTCCCCCATCGCACTTTGTAGAGGGCTTTGCTGTGGGAGGGCTGGGTTGCGAGGCGAAACTGCTCGTTCGATTGCTCCCATTCTTTCAGGCCCCAGAAACCTTCGGCTCGAAAGTACGCGTCGCCGCTGCGGGTCAAGGTGTCGAAGCAGGCTTGTGCTTCGGAGCGATGTCCGTGCTTGCTGAGGGCCCAGCAGTCCGCGGGGACCGCAGCCCGGAGCGGCACGGAACAGGTTAGGAGAAACGTTGGGAGGAGAGCGGGGAGCTTCATTTATCCAACTCCTCTTGCACCTTGGCCAGTTCCACTAGGGCGTCTGTCAATTGCTTCTTGTAGTCCTCCGGATCCATCGCTGCTTTCTGGTATTTCAAAGTGTCAATCTTTTGCTCCAATTCATCTTTTCTGTCGAGCAGCGCGCGCTTGGCCGGATCGTTGGCGGCCTGCTGGCTTGTTCCCAAGCGCAACAAGGTGAAGCCGGACAAAAGTTGGCCCTGACCGTTTCCGGGCTCGCGCACGGGATCACCCCGGCCGGTATCGTTAAAAACCGCGTGCTCGGTTGCCAGGCGCTTCTGCGAGTCGTAAAACGCGGCAGTTTTCCTGTTGGCATAGAGGAAGGCCTCCAGGGCGCTGATGGAGTCGGTCTTGTCCGTATCGGCGGCGGAATCTTCAAGGGCTTCGACCCAGTAGCGCGCGAAGACGGTCGCGTTTTTTTCGGTGCCCGATTTGGTCGCCGCGATCACCGCGCGGCCCGGACGCTCGAGGGCCGCCAGCGCCCCGCCGCTGGCACTGGTAGTGTCCACGATAAGCTGGCGGCGGGCGGAAATGCGGTCGCACAGGGCAGCGATCTGTGCCGCGGTCACATCAGGCCCGACGAGATTGAATTTATACTCGGCGCCGTCGAAGGAGCCGTGACCAATCAGGATGAGCGCGAAGTCATCGTCCGCCTGGGCATGGCGCGCCACTTCCTCCATCGTTTGCATCAATTGCGCGGCCGTAGCCTGCGCCCCGGTGAGCGTATAGACGTGGGCATTGGAACCAGCGCCCTTAAAGATTCGATCGAGATCCTTCGCCGCAGCCGCAAAGCGCTGTTCGTAATCCGGCTCGCCTCCGAGCCCGGCCGCCACGACATAATAGGTGGCGGCATATGCTGGCAGGGCGAGAGCGCACACCATTGCCAGTAACAAAGCGCGCCTCATATCACGCCCCACTTACGACGCAGCAGCCACTCGGCAATCGGCAGACCGAGCAGGAAAATCAGGACGATCGGCATATCCCACAGTTCCTTGGTGGTGTGTAGGGAGATGCCTGCTTCAGAATATGAAATATCCCGAGGAAGATTCTTCAACTCGGATGGGTTCCAGTAACGGCCGCCGGTTTCGGCGGCGAGTTGTTGCAGCAGGCGTCGATTCTGCCCAGAGTGAAAATTCTCCGCGACCCCATCTTGCCGCTGGAAAGTAACCACATCGCGCCCCAGTTTCTGCGGTTGACTGCCCGCAGATTCGGCGATGACTTCGGCAAGATAGGCACCCGGTTTCTCCGCGGTCCACTGCGCTTTAAAGATTCCCGGTGCGTCGCCGGAGGGGGTGAGGTCGATGAGGGCATTCGCACCGCCAGGTCCAACGATGTGAGCGGTGACGATAGCGTTTGGCGCCTGTTGAAACTGGCGGTCGCGCACCTGGGCCGTCAGTTGGACCTGGCCGTCATCCATCAGCAGGCGCTCCGGCATGGCAGCGGCAACGGGGCCGGGGGATTCGGCGACCAACCAGCGCAGAAGTTGCTGCCAAAAAAGATCGTGGGAGGGATCGCCAAGCGCTTCGCTCATCTGCCAGCGCCATGTGCCGCCCGTGGCTAGGATCGCGGTGCGGCCGTGGCCATAGATTTGCGTGATGAGTAACGGCAGCTTGCGCCGGCCGACCTGCAGATCGGCAAGCACGGCTGCGCCCGGTTTGGGGGAGCCGGCATCTTCGTAATCGGCGAGGTAGGTCAACTTCTTCCAGCGCTGAACGTTTTTCTCCGGATCGTCGAGCAGCTGGGTAATGGGCGAGTCCTTGCCCCGGGGCGTCAACTCCACCGTTGCGGCATTGCGATGAAAGTTGTGATTTCCAGCCGGCAGAAACGTCGGGAGCAAATCGTTCAAATTCGATGCTCCCCAACCGCCGTCGCTCAGCGAAGAGCGTCCGCCTAGAAAAAGGATGCCGCCGCCACGGCGATCGACATACTCATGCAAGAGTTCCTGTTGCAGCGGAGTGAAGAAATTTGCGTCAACGGAGCCAATGATAATCCCGGAATAGCCGAACAGATCCTCTGGGCGGACAGGAAAACCGTCGGCCAGTTCCCCGGGATCGTGGATTCCCTGACGATAAATTTTGTTCTCGCTGGTACGGAGCATGGAGACCAGCTGCACGGTCGGATCATCCGCTTCGGCCCGGCGGATGAATTTGTATTCCCAGCGCGGCTCGCCCTCGATGTACAAAATCGTTCGCTTCGCATCGCTTACAAGGATGGGGCGCGTTACGGCATTGTTCGCAAGGTTCTCCTCGCCGGGAAGCGGTGCAATGCTAAACCTCAGGCTTTTTGCACCCGCGGCACCGATGGGAAAGAAGAGCGGCTCGGTCTGAATGCGGCCGTCGTCCGCCAAAGTGAGTTCGCGCTCCGCGAGGGCCTTATCTCCGTCGCGTACGGTGAGCTTGGCCTTCTGGCCCGCATAACCGTGCTGTGTCAGGCTGACGGTGGTGGCGATGCGGCTATTGGCAATGGCGCTGGCCGCAACGCTCACGTCTTCGATTTCCACGTCGTGAGCGCTCTCTTCTTTGCCGAAGCCTACGGTGTGCACCGTAAGGCTGCGGTTTCGCAAGGCTTGCAAAACATCCAGTCCAATTCCCGTGCCGCCCGAACCGGAAGTATTCTGGCCGCCATCACTGAGCAGCAGGATTGCCCCGACGGGCAAGTCTGACGTTTCCACAACAAGCTGCTTCAAGCTGTCGCCAATGCGCGTGGCAGGTTCCACCGGCGCAATCCCCTGCAGACCATCGATCTGAATGATGCCGGCGCCGAGCCGATAGATGCGCGTCTGGAAGCGCCGTTGCAGACCTGCGAGAACGCCACTGTCGAGAGCGGCGACGGCCGCATCCTCGCGTTTGTTGCCTTCACTGTCGGCGATGGCCATGCTGCGCGAGTCGTCCACAACCACAGCGATGATGTTCTGTTGGGAACTGAGTTCGGCCACGATGATTGCCGGTTGCCAGAGCAGGAACAGAACCAAGGAGACGAACGCGGATTGCAGAGCGCAAATCATCCGGCCACGCCAACTTCTCAATCCGGGCAGCGCGCCGCGCAGCCTCCACCGGATCAGAAGCACCAGACCGGCTACGGCTGCGCCAATCATTACGGGCAATAGCCACGCGGGCCACCCCGCCAGGAAGAGGAACCGACCTTTCGCGAAGACCGGAGTCGGGTATTTGAAGAGAAACTGAAACATTCACCCTTCATTCTTCACTGCGCGTGCGGCGATGGCTTTACAACCTACCATCCGGTCTCGGGCGAGACTAATGAGTCATACCATAGAGGATGTAGTCGAGCCCCACGCGAAATGCCATGGACGCGAAGGTCTCCGGGTAGTTGGGGTCGTCCGCCCATTCCCAGGCGTCGCCCAGGTGCATGTTGTGGCAGATGGCAACGATAATGCGCCCTTTGTCGTCGCGGATAGCCCGCCATTTGGGCCGGTAGCCGTCCTTCTCATAGGTGCGGCCTGTCCAGACATACTGTTCGCCGGGAATCTGCATTTTGTCGTCGATGTCGTAGAGAGTGTGGAAGATTTCGTCGCCGCTCTGCAGGTCCTCGACGGGACGGTCGGGCAGCACCTGGCGCATGCCGTTCATAAAGTTTTCCCAATCCTCGGTGCCATGGAAATCATCCACCATCAAAAAGCCACCTTTCAAAAGGTATTCACGCAAGCGTTTAGCTTGGGCGTCGGTGAATGTCCATGTCTGCACCTGGACGGCGTATATCCAGGGATAGTTGAAAATCTCGTCGGAATCGAGGTTGACCACTTGTTCGGTGGGGCGCCCGTCAATGCGGGTCAAGCGGTGCATGGCGATGAGAAATTGACGGTCGGCTTTGGGATAGTCACGGGACCAGGAACTGCGCCAACCGCGCCTGCCGTTAGCGCCGAAGTTGACCATGCTGATGGAGTAAGCCAAGCGCGACCAGTAGAATTCCGCTTTTACATTCGTGACGGAATCGTCATTGCCAAAGCCGAAGTCGCCCGTCCGCTGGGCCCGCAGCATTGCGCCGCCGCCCGCGGCTACCACCGTCGCCAAAACAATGTGCGAAAACTTCATAGCGAAGCTCCGCGGAGAGCAGCACACGCGAAAATCAATTAGACGATGAAAATCCTACATTGGTTGCAGCTAGCTCGCTCCCGGCTGCGCTTGTCCACGCCGCTTGGCACGTGAGACGATGCAATCAGGATCGGCCTCAGCGGGAAAGCACGATTGTGAACAGGCGCAAGCTCCTTAAACTCGGTGGCATGGCGGTGGCACAAGCCGGGTGGGCCCGCTTGCGACGGGAAACCACGAGCGGAGAAACGATTTCGCCGACTGGCCTGTTCCTCTCGCCTCAAATGAAAGCTGATTATACGCTTCGCATCGCTCCGGTCGCCGTCGAACTCGACCGCTCCCACATTCTATCGACCATTGGTTATAACGGCGAGGCACCCGGGCCGGTGCTGCGGCTGCGAGAAGGAAATCCGGTGGTCATCGACGTCATCAATGACACCGATACCCCGGAGCTTGTGCATTGGCACGGGATGCTGATCCCGCCCGAAGTGGACGGCACCGAGGAGGAAGGTTCCCCGTTTGTACCGGCACACGGACGGCGCCGCTTCGAACTGACACCTGGGCCGGCGGGAAGCCGCTGGTACCACTCGCACACCATGGCCATGGATGACTTGCACAAGGGCGCATATACGGGCCAGTTTGGCTTTGTGTTCGTCGATGGCGGCAACGATCTCGGGCAATACGACCAGGAACTGTTCCTGGCACTGCGGGATTGGGAGCCGTTTTTTACCGCGACCATGGACGACGAGGACGACGACACGCATGGTGGGCCGCTGCTCGAGAAACCGGCGACCTTGAATACGGCCCCGGACGGGCTCGAGGTTGGTTCCATGACGTATTCGATCAACGATAAGGCGCTTGGAGCGGGCGAGCCCATCCGCGTCCGCGAAGGCCAGCGCTTACTGATTCATTTTCTGAACGCGAGCGCCATTGAGAATCGGCGAATCGCTCTTGCCGGTCATAAGATGAAGGTGATCGCGCTGGACGGAAACCCGGTGCCATCGCCGCAGTCACTCGATTCGGTGTTTATCGGAGCGGGGGAGCGCGTCGATGTTGTCATCGAGATGAACCATCCCGGCATCTGGATCCTGGGCGCGGCGGAGAAGATCGTTCGCGAGTCCGGCCTTGGAGCGATTGTGGAATACGCGGGCCAGCATCAGCAGCCGCAATGGGTCAACCCGGTGAAGGCTCCTTGGGACTATACGATTTTCGGAACCGCCAACTCTGGTTCGCCGGCTCCGCAGCAGATCATCGAGCTTATTTTCGAAAAGGTTCCCGGCGGCGCGGGAAAGTTCAACTTATGGCTGGTTAATGGCAAACCTTATCCGCACGAAGGTGAATTCGTGCTGGAACGTGGAACGCGGTACCGCTTGGTCATGCGCAATCGCACCGATGACGCGCATCCCATGCATCTTCACCGGCACTTGTGGGAGTTGGCGGAGATCAACGGCAAGAAGACGGCTGGCATCCTGAAGGATACGGTCGTGGTTCCCTACTACGGCCGAGCCATTGTGGATTTCACCGCGGATCAGCCCGGGCTGGCCCTGTTTCACTGCCACATCCAACAGCACATGGACTACGGATTCAAAGCTCTGTTTCGCTATAAGGAGTAAACGGTCGGTGGCTGCTCCCGCAAGCCCGGACATTCGGGGAAGGCGTAGAGACTGGATGGCAAGCTGGCAAGCACCCCAAGCGGGCGAAGGGTGAAGGGTGAAGGTACAGTCCGACTCTCACCGAAAGGTGAGTCAGATCGCATAACCCAAAGGTCGGCGGTTCAAATCCGCCCCCCCAACCATGAATGCCACTGCGGAAATGCAGTGGCGTTCGCCTGTTTTTACAAGTTTTCCAGTTCGCCGAAAACCGCCCTCAGACTTTCCATTACGCCGTTTCTGGACCGTGAACGGAGCGATGACGATTGAATATCCCCGGGGCTACCACCCTTCTCAGCTAAGCGAGTCGACGGTCAACGCCTGGTGATATCGATCATGTTGTCATCGGCGTTTCGGTCAATCAGCTTGTTGTAGGGGTCAATGCCCGCCAAAGTGGGTGCATGGTCCACGATGATCTCGAAGGTTTTGCGTTCTTCGGGGAGTTTTTCCTTCTTAAGATAGAGCGGCTTCTCCTCATCTTTCTTTCCGCTGAAGACTCCAATCTCGATGTAGTCGGCGAGCGGCAGCGGAGTTTCAGCGCCGTTGCCATCGGCCTGCACCTTGCGAGCCTGCACCTCGAGCGTCACCTTGTATTTGCCGTTGGGAGTTTTCTCGGAAGTGGCTGAGACCGCAGTGTTGTCGTAAAGAACAATGCGGTTGAAGCCATCGTCGACGAGATACTGCAGTTCGGGCGGAGTTTGAGCTCGAATGGCATCCACCAGCAGACGGGTGTCGGGGTAACGATCATCGAGGCCCCCGGACGCACTCGCTGTCTGGCGGGCGTCGACCTGATTGTTGGCATTGGCGTAGCGGTACTGCGTCAGGAAGTTATGCAGAGCGAGATTGAGCTTGTCTTCGCCGATGTAGTCAGCGAGGGTATAAAGGATTTGGCCACCCTTCTGGTACCAGACGTAGTCTTCACGCTGAACTAAAGCGAGCGGGGGTTCGTGTCGAACCTCGCCGGCGCGGCCGCGCAGATAGGCGTCAAGCTCGTGGCGGAGGTAGCGATGCATCAGGTCCCGACCGTAGTTGTGCGCCATCACTTGCAGGGCGGAATACTCGGCGAGACTTTCCGACATCATGTTGGAACCTTCGACATCGGCGCCGCCCCTTTCTTAGGCGAGAGTTGCGCAGAGGACAGTGACTCCTCCTCGGCGGACTTCCCATGAAGGACTTGATCTGTTGAAGCTTCAGGGCATTCCACCTCCGCCGAGGGCGAACCTGTTTGAGCTCGGCAACAAAGAAACTAGGTGCAGCCTGTTGGATGCCCCGAGCATCTTAGATTTGAGGTTCCCACTGTGCCGAATCCGAGTCTTACGCCGCGCGAGTTGCTCGCTGCCTGCGGAAAAATCCTTACCGGTTGTGTGCCTTTGCTTTCGATTGAGATCACCCGGGAGTGCCCACTAAGCTGCCCCGGATGCTACGCCTATGGAGACTCGCACTTGCTCGGCGGAATCAAGTTGAGCGAACTCAGTGACCTGCGCGGAGATGAGCTGGTGGAGGGCGTTTTGGAGCTTGTGCGCAAACACAAGCCCCTTCACGTTTCTCTAGTGGGCGGGGAACCGATGGTCCGGCATCGCGAGCTTAGCCGAATTCTTCCGGTGCTGAGTCAGATGGGCGTGTTTACGCTTGTGGTGACAAGCGGAATCATTCCCATTCCGATGGAGTGGATGAAGCTCCCCCGGGTCCGCGTAGCGATTTCGGTCGACGGGCTGGCAGAGCACCACGACATCCGGCGCAAACCGGCTACCTACGAGCGCATCCTTACAAATATCGAAGGTCGTGAGGTCAACGTCCACTGGGTGATCACGCGTCCGATGCTCGCACGCGCGGGCTACCTCGAGGAATATGTGGAATTCTGGAGCGCGCGTCCCGAAGTGAATCGCATTTGGACCAGCGTCTACACTCCCCAGGTCGGTGAGCAGAGCCCGGAAATTCTGACGCCCGACGAGCGCGTGACCCTAGCCCGGCAATTGCCTTCTTTGGCTCTGCAACATAAGAAGTTCCTGTTCAATGAGGGCCTTGCTCAGGCTCTTGTTCGTCCACCGAATAATCCGGACGATTGCGTGTTCGCAAAACTGTCAGCGAATTATTCCGCAGATTTTAAAACCCGTGTCGAACCTTGCGTTTTCGGCGGAACGCCCGACTGTTCCCAGTGCGGATGCGCCATAAGCAGCGGCCTGCACTGGATCAGGGGAATCAGACTGGCGGGTCCTGTGAAGGTAAATCATTTCATCAC
>DATHOT010000004.1:0-9272 GCA_035484655.1 Bryobacteraceae bacterium
GTTTTAGGCGCGCTTCCGGCGGCGCTCCAATCGGCCGGCGAGCAAACAGCAGTGGTGATCCCCGGCTATCGCCAGAATCAATACGACGGTGAGCCTCGAATCGCCTATCGTAGCCTTTGGGTTCCGATCGGCCCGGGTTACTTGGTGGACATTTATCAGACCAGCGAGCGCGGCGTGACGTTTTACTTCGTCGACTGCCCGCCGCTATTTGATCGCGATGGCATTTATGGATCGGGCGGCTCGGATTTCGCCGACAACCACTTGCGCTTCGCGGTGTTATCGATGGCAGCGGTCGGCGTAGCGCGCTATTTGTTCCGGCCGCAGTTCATACACCTGCACGATTGGCAAGCTGCTCTGGCAGCTGTCTACATCCGCCAGCATTTCAGCAATGACCCTACTTTCAGCGGCGTGAAAGTCCTGTTCACTATCCATAACCTCGGCTATCAGGGAATTTTTGGACCTGAAGCAGTTCAGCAGATCGGATTGGACCGGCGGCTGTTCAATCCTGAACAATTTGAGTTCTATGGTAAGCTCAACCTGCTGAAAGGCGGAATTGCGTTCAGCGACGCTATCAGCACGGTGAGCAAAGGTTACGCGCGGGAGGTCCAGACTCCGGAGTACGGCTTCGGTCTGGACGGTTTTCTTCGCAAGCATGGTCCGATATACGGGATTGTTAACGGTGTGGACTATGTCGAGTGGGACCCGGAGCATGATCCGCACATCGCGCGCAACTACTCGGCGAATGATCTTTCCGGAAAGCGAGAGTGCAAGCGAGCCCTTCTGGAAGAAGTGGGACTCCGGCAAGATGCTGGCCTGGAGCGGCCGCTGATCGGCATGGTGACGCGCTTCGCGGCTCAAAAGGGCATCGACCTCATCGCTGAAGTTGCATCCAGGCTGCTCGAACGGGACATCTACCTGGCGGTGCTCGGATCCGGCGATCCTCCATATGAATCGATGTTCCAACGGTTGGCACAAACCTATCCAGACCGAGTCGCCGTTCGGATCGGCTACGACAACGCACTGTCGCACCGGATCGAAGCGGGCGCGGATATGTTTCTGATGCCCAGCCGCTACGAACCTTGCGGCCTGAGCCAGATTTACAGCTTGCGTTACGGTACAGTGCCAGTGGTTCGCGCTACCGGTGGGCTGGATGATACCATTGATGAGGATACGGGCTTCAAGTTTCGGGATTACTCCGGAGACGCGCTGCTTGAGGCACTGGGTTTAGCCCTTGAAGCCTATAGAGATAGGGTCCATTGGGCGGCTATGATGCGGCGCGGCATGCGAAAGGATTTTTCCTGGGGCGCGGTGGCAGGGGAGTACTTGGCGCTCTATCGGCGGCTCTTAGAGGGCTGAATCGTTTGGGGCATTACAACATCTGAATAGGGGAGAGATTTCCAATATTATGGCTGGTACAAACACACTGACATTCACTGACGCAGGCTGGGACAAGGAAGTCCTGAATTCTGAGGTTCCGGTCCTGGTCGACTTTTGGGCGGAATGGTGCGGTCCGTGCCGGATGATGTCCCCGACCGTGGACGCCATTGCCACCGACTACGCCGGGCGGGTGAAGGTCGGAAAACTGAACGTGGACGAGAACGGCGCCACGAGCATGCGCTATCAAGTTCGCGGCATCCCGACCCTGCTGCTTTTCAAGGGCGGCAAAGTGGTCGAGCAAAAAGTAGGCGCGGTTGGTAAGAGCGACGTGCAGAAAATGCTGGATGCCCACGTTATCGCCGGTGTCGAGAAGCCCAAGGTCACGAGCGAGAGCTCGCCGATAGTGAAGACGGGGTCGTAAGCGCTCCTTCCGAAGCAGATCCAACCAAAGCGATATATTTGGCGAAGACGCCCGTGCGGTAATGCGGTGCGGGGGCCTTCCATTTACCGAGGCGCTCCTGCAGCGTGTTCTGCGGGATGTCCAGATCGATGGTGCGCTTCTGGATGTCGAGGCTGATAGTGTCGCCCTCCTCGACCGCGGCGATCGGCCCGCCCACCGCTGCTTCCGGTGCTATGTGACCGACGCAGAATCCGCGCGTAGCTCCGCTGAAACGGCCATCGGTGATCAGTGCCACGGTTTCCGATAATCCGGCGCCGACGATCGCGCTGGTCACTCCCAGCATTTCGCGCATGCCCGGCCCTCCGCGCGGACCTTCATAACGAATCACGACAATATCTCCGGACTTGATCCTGCCGCCCATGACGGCGGCCATGGCAGCTTCCTCGGAATCGAATACACGCGCGGGTCCCTTCTGTTGCGTACGCTCGATTCCTGTAACCTTGATGACGCAACCCTCCGGCGCAAGCGATCCACGCAGAATCACCAAGCCTCCGCTTTTCTTGATCGGATTGTTCAGCGCGTGGATCACCTCTTGTCCCGGCGTCTCCTTGGCGTCGGCCGCTTCTTGAGCAAACGTCCGGCCTGTAACCGTCATCGCCGACCCGTCCACGTAGCCACCGTTCACCAGGCGCTGCGCGATCACCGGTATTCCGCCCGCTTTGTCCACATCGACAGCCACGAATTTGCCGGCCGGTTTTAGATCCACCAACAGCGGAGTCCGCTCGCTGATGGTCTGGAAATCGTCGATATTGAGCGGCACGCCCGCTTCGCGCGCGATGGCCAGCAGGTGTAGGACGGCGTTGGTTGAGCCGCCGGTGGTGGCTACCGACGCAATAGCGTTCTCGATGGCTTTCCGGGTGACAATGTCGCGCGGCCGCAGGTTTTGCTTCACCAGGTTTAGAACCAGTTCGCCGCAGCGCTCCGCCACATCCTGTTTGCGTGGATCCACCTGCGGCACCGAGGCTGTTCCCATCGGAGAGAGCCCGATGATCTCCATCACAGTAGCCATGGTGTTGGCGGTGAATTGGCCTCCGCACGCGCCGGCCCCGGGACAGGCCGAGTTTTCGATGGCCAGCAGTTCCTCGTCGGACATCTTGCCCGCGGCATTTGCGCCGACGGCCTCGTAGACATCCTGGATGGTGAGGTCGCGGCCTTTATAGCGGCCCGGCAGAATCGATCCGCCGTAGAGAACCAGGCCCGGGATATTGAGCCGCAACAGCGCCATGGCAGCGCCGGGAATGGTTTTGTCGCAGGCCACCAGCGCCACGATCCCGTCGAACATGTGGCCGCGCGCTACCAGTTCGATAGAATCCGCAATCAGGTCCCGGCTGACCAGCGACGCCTTCATGCCTTCGGTGCCCATGGTGATCCCGTCGCTGATCGCGATGGTGTTGTACTCCATGGGAGTGCCACCGGCCTTGCGGATTCCATCCGCGACATTGACGGCGAGATCCCGCAGCTTGAAATTGCAGGGCATGGTGCCGATCCAGGTGTTCGCGATACCGATGATCGGCTTCTTGATGTCCTCGTCGGTCAGGCCGATGGCCTTGAGAAATGCGCGTGCCGGGGCGCGGTCTTTGCCTTGGGTGATGGTATAGCTGGGGAGCTTCATAGAAACTCCAGTTTAGCCGACGTCACTTGTCCTTTACGATATGCTCCAGATCCTGGTTGTTCTCTGAACAATCCGCTTCCATGATGCGTTCATCCCGGGGTGGATGCCGGAGAATCAGGCGATAGGTCCACGGCTTGGCCAGAACTTTCGGGTCGTCCATGGTGGCTTCGTAGGAGATCGTATCGTCGGCGTTGCGCTTGAACCGTTCTGCCACGTGCAGTTGATCGCTGTGAAAATGTCCCGCGCCAGGAAGCCACGTCTTGTCGTTGAAGCCGGTAACGTCCACGACAAAGGTATCGCCTTCCCAGCGGCCTACGGAATCGCCCATGTAAGTAGGATCCAAATCCGGTGGATGGCTCTTGCCGTCGGTCGGGATGATGCGGAAGGCATGATTGGACTCGTACAGGATGACCGTTTTCTTAGGTGTCTGCACGATCTCGAACGGTACCGGGATACCCGTTATCCGCGGCACGCCCGCCATCTTGCAGTGGACGTCCGGATCGGTGCGATTATCCGCGGCCAGCTCGTTTACTTTGCTCACCGCCCAGGTCTGATACGGAGCCGATTCCTTCGGACCGTAGGTACTCGCGCGCCCTTCGCCGGGACGTACCTCGCCGGTCTCACCGAACAGACTCACGCCGATGGCTTGCCAAATCCCAGACAGGTCCGGCTTCCCGTTAGCCGCGCGGGGAATCTCGCCAAACGCTGAGACTCCTAAGAACCCAAGCGTAATCAAGCTACGGACAAAAAGTGCTCGCATTGTCGCACTCCTATTCCGAAGGTGGACCGAGATAAAGCTTTTTCCCATCCGGCAGCGTCACTTCCCGGCCGGCGATCCGGTAAGAATCGTCCTTCGAATGCCAGCCGGTGACAGAAATCGTGTCGCCGACTTTCAGCGCACCCTTGGTCCATCCCGTGCGGCGAAGAGTGTTGGGAGGGTGCCCTTCCAAGGCCCAGTTCACGACATTGCCGGCATCGTCTTTCACATCGATGTACACATAGACGTGCGGGTTCTCCCAATCGATCTTGGTGACCACTCCCTGGAGCTGGATCGGCTTCTTGCCGTCATATTCCGCGGCAAATGAGTGGTGCGCTGAAAGCGGCGCCGTAGCCAATGGCAGACCGAAAGCAACGGCGAGAACGAGAGACGTGGTTCTCATTTTCTGTTGAAGCAGGCACCGGCTATTCTATCAAATGCTTCGCTCACGCAGCCAACTCGCCGTTAATCATCCAAGGTATTCCGAATCGATCGACCAGTGTTCCGAAACGGGCGGCCCAGAAAGTCTGCTGCAGCGGCATGCCCACTTTTCCGTTCTCCGCGAGCGCGTTAAATACGCGTTCCGCCTCTTTGACGTCCTTGAACTGCAGCGAAACTGAGAAGCCCTTTGGCTCTTTATAGTGATCCGGTGGCGCGTCGGAGCCCATCAAGACCTGGCCGTTCACAGCCAGGCGAGCATGCATGATCTTGTCGCGCCATTCCGGTGGCACATGTTGCTCGGCTGGCGTACCGGTGTGTCTAAACATTGCTTCAATTTTGCCGCCGAGACACTTCTCATAAAACTTGAACGCTGTCTCGCACTGGCCGTTGAAAGTAAGATACGGATTGAGTTGCATAATATTCTCCTGTGGAGCATTTTGGATCGTTGATGATTGGGAGCGCTCTGTCGGCTAACCGCCGGCAATGGCGCCCAGGATAATGAAGGGCTCCGCTCCTGACGCCACCGCGTCGGGCAACGGCGCGTCCGGCGACTCATGCGAAAGATCCTCCGCGCAGGCGAAGAATCGCAAGAACGGCCGGCGCTCGTCGGTCGCGTAATCGCGGATGGTGCCACCCAGCATGGGATATACAGCTACCAGCGCGTCGATCACCGAGCGCTGCGTCACCTGGCCCGCGACATCGATGTTCACCTCGCTCCCGACGCGCGCCAGCGTTCTGAGATGCTGCGGAAGCACTACCCGGATCATGCCAGCGTCTGGACCTCCACCGACAGCACGCTCGGAAGATCGCGCACAATAGGATTCCAACTGTCTCCCGCGTCCGCCGACGCGTACACTTGCCCGCCAGTGGTGCCGAAATACACGCCGCACTTATCCAGCGAATCCACCGCCATGGCGTCGCGCAGGACGTTGACATAGCAGTCGCTTTGTGGCAGACCCTTGGTGAGCGGCTCCCACTCGTTTCCGCCCGCCCGGCTGCGGTACACGCGAAGTTGCCCATCCAGCGGAAAATGAAACGCGTCGCTCTTGATTGGAACCACATAAATGGTTTCCGGTTCGTGCGCGTGTACGTCGATCACGAATCCGAAGTCAGTGGGCAAATTCCCGCTCACTTCCTGCCATGAATCGCCTGCATTGTCGGTACGCATGACATCCCAGTGCTTCTGCATGAACAGTGTATTCGGGCGCGACTCGTGCATCGCGATCCGGTGAACGCAATGGCCCACCTCGGCCGTCGGCTCCGGGATGTATTCAGAGTGGAGCCCTTTGTTGATCGGCCGCCAATTGGCGCCGCCGTCGTCGGTCCGGAACGCGCCAGCGGCCGAGATGGCGATGTACATCCGGCCGGGATTAGTCGGATCCTGAACGATGGTGTGCAAGCACATACCGCCCGCGCCAGGTTGCCAGCGTGGCCCTGTACCGTGGCCGCGCAGCCCTGGAAGTTCCTGCCATTCTTTTCCGCCGTCGGTGGACCGAAATAGCGCGGCGTCTTCCACGCCAGCATAGACCGTATCGGCATCCTTCAGCGAGGGTTCCATATGCCAGACCCGCTTGAACTCCCAGGGATGCGGCTTGCCATCGTACCACTGGTGTGTGCCGGGAACGCCGTCGTATACGAATTTGTTACCAACGGTCTCCCAGGTCTGTCCGCCGTCGTTAGAACGCTGGACCAACTGCCCGTGCCACCCGCTCGACTGCGATAAATAGATCCGATTCGGATCGACGGGTGATCCCTTGAGGTGATAAATCTCCCAGCCCGCAAAATGCGGACCGCTAATGTCCCACTTTTCACGCTTGCCATCCGATGTCAGAACAAATGCACCTTTGCGTGTTCCAACAAGTACGCGTACTTTACTCATCTCTCGCTCTCCTTTTTCATTTGTACCGAGGATTCGGTCACGGCGCTCATTAAGGTCACTACTTCTTCGCCAATTCTTTTCCCAGTTCTCGCGCGCGATCGATGGCCTCGCTGGGAGCGAAATCCTCCATTTCGAAGATCTGGCGGATCTCAATCTCGCCCTCGGCATTTTCGCCGTGTGGCGCCGGAGCGCGCTTTGCCCATTCGATCGCCTCTGCCTTCGACTTGACCTGGATGATCCAGAAGCCGCCGATGAGCTCCTTTGTTTCGGCGAACGGTCCATCGATTACGGTCCGCTGGCCGCCTGAGAATTTGATGCGCGCTCCCTTCGAAGTCGGGTGAAGTCCGTGAAGGTCGACCAAGGCGCCGGCTTTCATCAGTTCCTCGTTATATTTCCCCATCGCGTTGAGCAGCTGCTCGCTGGGCATCTTGCCCGCCTCGGAGTCCTTGCTGGCTTTGACGATCATCATGAATCGCATATTAATTGCTCCTTCTACGACTGAGTCGAACTGGGAATAGCGAAATCGACAAGCCGGGAAATCTTATTCTCCGGCAGGCCCGAAATTTCCATGACTGGCCGGATTTCGACAGTTCCCCGCTTGCCCGCCGGGATCTTCGCGGCGATATCGATCGCCTGATCCAGATCCGGGACGTCGATCAGGAAGTAACCGCCGAGCTGTTCGCGCGTCTCTGCGAACGGACCGTCCGTCACCAGCCGCTTGCCGTCGCGAATCCGCAGACTGGTCGCCGTCGAGGTCGGATGCAGCGGCGAAGCTGCCCGATACTGTCCGCTCACGCTCAGTTGTCGAGCGAACTCCGCCGATTCGGCGTAACAACGTTCCCGCTCGACCTCGTTCAAAGCATTCTCATCCAGGTAAATCAGTAGCATGTATTGCATGTGCAGCTCTCCATCAGTGAATCGAACGGCGGGCGCCAAAATCGACAACCCACCTGATAATTTTCTACCATCAGTTCATGAACGGGGATGCCGACCAGGCTGTCGAGTCGCTCTATCGCTCCGAATGGGGCCGGATCGTCGCCGCCCTGATTCGGCTGCTGGGAGACTTCGAATTGGCCGAAGAGGCTGCGCAGGAAGCATTTGCGGCCGCCGTCGATCAGTGGCGCACGGCCGGAATCCCCGAGTTTCCGCGCGCCTGGATCATCCAAACTGCCCGGCACAAGGCCATCGATCGCATCCGGCGCTTGGCGCTTCATAAGGAGAAGGTAGAAATCTACGCTGCCACGGCCTCAAGCCAAGCAGTGCTGGACGAGCCGGATTACGACGCCGCGGAAATCCCTGACGATCGTCTTCGCCTGATCTTCACCTGCTGCCATCCAGCCTTGGCGCCGGAAGCGCAGATCGCGCTGACTCTGCGGACGCTCGGCGGCCTGGATACGGACGAAATCGCGCGCGCGTTTCTGGTCCCGACTTCGACCATGGCACAACGCATGGTGCGGGCCCAGCGTAAGATTCGCGATGCGCGAATTCCATATGTAGTGCCCGGCACGAATGATATGCCGGAGCGGCTCGACGCGGTGCTGACGGTGATCTATCTGATTTTCAACGAAGGCTACGCCAGCACTCGTGGTGGACCACATGTCCGCACCGATCTTTGCCAGGAGGCCATCCGGCTTGGCCGCCTGGTGAGAACGCTAACGTCACCTCAGCCGTCAGCGGAAGTGACTGGCCTGGTGGCGCTCATGCTGCTTCACGATGCACGGCGCGAAGCCCGTCTCGATTCATCCGGTGATCTGGTTGTTCTGGAAGACCAGGACCGCAGCCGCTGGAATCAACGGCAGATCGCAGAGGCATTGCCGCTAGTCGAGGAGGCTTTTCGAGGCGAGCCAGGGCCGTATGCCGTCCAAGCGGCCATTGCGGCGCTGCATTGCCGGGCGGTTCGAGCCGAAGACACGGACTGGCTGCAAATCGTACGGCTGTACGACCTTTTGGAGCGCCTCCAGCCGTCGCCCATCGTGTCCCTGAACCGTGCCGTAGCGGTCGCCATGGCGGTCGGCCCTCAATCGGGCCTTGCATTGATCGATGGCATTAGCGCCGACGGCGATCTCGACGACTACCACCTGCTGCATTCCGCTCGCGCCGATCTGTTGCGCCGCATGGGATCCATGGAAGAAGCGGCCCAGGCCTACACGAGAGCGCTCGCGCTGGTCGCTAATGACAGCGAGCGCCGCTTTCTCGAGCGTCGCCTGCAGGAAGTGCAGTCCTCGTCTTTGGGGTTAAAGTTGTGATAAAGTCAGTGATCGAATCGACCAGGAGGTAAATTGATGTCCGAACAGATGACCCGCCGGGAGACTTTTAGGAGAGGATTGGCGGCGACGAGCGTGCTCGCCCTGATACCCGATTGGGCGACGCCGGCGCTGGCCCAGGACGAAGTGGACGTGCCATTCACCGACATACCGAAGAATTTCAATCCGGGCGCCAACCCGAACGCACCCACACGCGTGCTCGATATCCGCAAGATCGACGGGCCGTTTACACCGAAGGACCAATTCTACGGTTTGCAGCACATGAACCGGCCGGAGATCGATCCGTCGACTTACAAGCTGAAGTTGTCGGGCTTGGTTACTAAGCCGATGGAGCTTTCGCTCGACGATCTGAAAGGGATGCACGCCACCGAGGTGGCCGCAGGCTACGAGTGCTCCGGCAACAGCCCCCGGTCGGTGGAAGGCCTGTGTTCCTGCGGAATGTTCAAGGGCGTGAAGTTGAGCGACGTGTTGAAGCACGCCGG
>DATHOT010000005.1:0-3075 GCA_035484655.1 Bryobacteraceae bacterium
ATGTCGCACGATCCGGTGCTGGTGACCGCCTTCCGCAACGGCGAGGATATCCACACCCGCACGGCCGCTGAAGTGTTCCGCGTGCCTCCGTTGATGGTGACATCCGACATGCGGCGCAATGCGAAGGCGGTGAACTTCGGGATCGTCTACGGCCAGACTCCTTTTGGACTTGCGGCCAACCTCGGCATCGATCGCAAGGAGGCCGAGGAATATATCCGGACTTATTTCGAGCTGCATGCCGGCGTAAAAAAGTTCATTCAGGAGACGATCGCTAAGGTGCGCGAAACCGGGTTTGCCCCGACGCTATTCGGGCGCAAGCGGCCAATTCCTGACATGCACAGCCGCAATCCCAACGCGCGATCGTTCGCCGAGCGCACGGCCGTCAACACGCCCCTACAAGGGACCGCGGCGGATCTGATCAAGCTGGCGATGATTCGCATCGATGAGATTCTGCGGCGTGAAAAACTGGAAACCAAGATGCTGCTGCAGGTGCACGATGAGCTGCTGTTCGAAGCGCCGCCGGGAGAAGCCAAGAAGGTGTCCGAACTGGCGAAGCAGGAGATGGAGAATGTTTACAAGCTGGATGTGCCGCTGATCGTGGACGTCGGGGTCGGCGAAAACTGGCGGGATGCGAAGTGAAACGCGCGGCCGGCCTGATCTTCATCGTATTGCTCTGCGCCTGTTCGAAATCGCCGCCAGCTCCGGCGGAGTTCAAGGTTAGATTCGATACCAGCAAGGGACCGTTCGTCCTGGAGGTTCATCGCGAATGGGCGCCCAACGGCGTTGACCGCTTCTACGAGCTTGTGAAAAGCGGCTACTATGACGAGGCCCGTTTCTTTCGCGTGGTACCGAACTTCGTGGTGCAATGGGGCATCAATAAAGATCCGAAAGTTTCCCGGCAATGGAATCAGAATTTTATTCCAGACGATCCGGTGAAGGAAAGCAATCGCCGCGGCTACATTACCTACGCTAAGCGCGGCCCCGATACGCGGACCACGCAGCTCTTCATCAATCTCGCCGATAACATATCACTGGACGCGATGGGCTTTGCTCCGTTCGGCAAAGTAACCGAGGGGATGGAGGTGGTGGAGAATCTGTACTCGGGTTACGGCCAGACTCCGCAGCAGGACTTGATCCAGCTTCAGGGCAACGATTATTTGCAGAGCCAATTTCCGCAGCTTGACTACATCAAGACCGCGCGAGTGGAGCAATAGCTAACGGAACGATTTCTCCCGCGCGGGCAAGAACTCGTCCCCTGGCTTCCAGGTCGGCAGCTTATCCTGACTGGCGGCCGTGGTCCCGATTAAGAAACCGAAGCGGGCGACCTCTTCCATCCCCGCGAAATCCCAATCGTCGTGATATTCATCTGACGGCTGATGGTAATGCTTGTCGTTGTATTCTTCAAAAACCTTCTCGCCGTAGCCGGGTGGCTTGCCGTAATAATCGGTTCCCAGGCTGATGGAGAACGCCGGGACACCGGCATGCGCGAGCGAAAAGTGATCGGAACGATAATAGTGGCCCTGCTCCGGATGCGCTTCTGGCTTGATGATCAGTTCCATCCGATGCGCCGCTTCCTCTACTACCGGCCAAACAGTGGTACGATCGGCGCCGCCGACTGAAACGTCCTTCGTCCGTCCGAAGGGATAAAAGCCGTCGAAATTGAGATCGAGCGCGGTTTTGCCCAGCGGCACGACGGGATGCTCGGCGTAGTATTCCGAGCCCCGGAGGCCGGCCTCTTCGGCGGTGACTGCGGCAAAGATGGCCGAGCGGCGCGGCTTGTGCTCGAGCCCTTGCCAGGCTCGCGCCATTTCGATCAGAATGCCGCAGCCGGTGGCGTTGTCCACTGCGCCGTTATAAATCGAATCGCCGTTCACCGCCGGTCCGATACCCAGATGGTCCCAGTGCGCGGTGAAAATCACAGCCTGCGATTTGAGATTTGGATCGCTGCCGGGAACCATCGCGACTACATTGCGCGACTCGATCTGGCGAATCGTGGTGGGCATATTAGCGCGGACGCGGATGCCCAGAGGAATCGGCCGGAAATCGCGCGAGTTCGCCGCTTTCAGCAGTTCGTCCACGTTCTTACCGGCCATCGCAAACAACTTCTCGCCGGCTTCTTGAGTCAGCCAGCCGGCCAGCGCCAGGGCAGGGTCGCCCGGGGGCAACTTCAACTGTGGATCTTCCTTGCCCCAGGAGCTTCGCACGACATCGTAGCCGTAACCAGCCGTGGGCGTGGTGTGAATGATGAGGACCGCTTTGGCGCCCAGCCGCGCCGCCTCTTCGTATTTGTAGGTCCAGCGGCCGTAGTAGGTGAGCGCGCGCCCACCGAAGAATTTCGGATCCTCGGAAGGCGGCTCATTGGTGAAGAGCACCAGCACCTTGCCCTTCACGTCAACGCCTTTGAAATCGTCCCACTGAAATTCGGGCGCCACTATACCGTGGCCCACGAAGATCGCGTCAGCTTCAAACTGGTCGGTGGGTTGTTGCAGTTCGCTAACGCCGACAAAATCGTCCAGCCAGCGAAAAGAGACGGTTTTGTTGGACGCAACAGCGGAGAGCGTCGCGCTGGGGTCAGTGGTGGCGCCCACCATCGGCACTCGCTGGAAGTAGGTGCCCTGATCGCCCGCCGGCTTGGCGCCAATCAACGCGAACTGGGTGGCGATATACTCGGTGGCCAGCGCCTCGCCGCGCGTTCCAACACCACGCCCTTCCAACAAATCGCTGGCTAGGAATTTCACATGGGCGCGAACGCGCTCGCCGGAGAAGTCGGAGTTCTGCGCGAACGCCGCGGCCATCACCAGCAATAACAGGCTATATTTTTTGAACATCCGGTTCCATCATACAGCGGCCCAAGTGTCACTGTTAACACGGGGATTTCGCCGATAGAATCAGGGCGAAACGTGGTCTAACCATTGGGACCTGGTTTCCCAGGAAAGAGGATTCGCGATTCGAAATAAAGCACTGATATTTTTATTAGGCGCGGCTGTTTCCGGAATCGCAGTTTACGCCGAAGGGAAGCTTGCCCCCGCTGACAGCATGTTCGTCCTGAAGGCGGCTGAAGGCGGGATGGCCGAG
>DATHOT010000006.1:0-3991 GCA_035484655.1 Bryobacteraceae bacterium
GTTCGGCCCAACCAGCCTTACGAGTACGCAATTGACATTCATGCGGCGGATCATCAGTTCGCTCCCGGTCATCGCGTCATGGTTCAAGTGCAGAGCACGTGGTTCCCGTTGATCGATCGCAATCCACAGACGTTCGTAGAGAACATCTTCGCCGCGAGAGCGTCTGATTACCAACCGGCCACGCAAAAGATTTATCGGTCGGCTAGATATGCGAGTTATGTGGAACTTCCGGTGCGATTGAAATAGGGCGGGTTGTTATTTCATGCGCTCGTAGGTTGCAAACGTGACGCCGGCGGTTTTGCCGGAATCATCCATGCGCATGTAGATGATCCCGATGGTGTCGCGGTCCGGGGAGAGCACGTTGGTGAGAACCTGGGCGATCTTGCCATCCTTCTTATAGACAATTTCGTTGATTGCGGAGTTGATGACCTTGACAGACCCGGTGTCGGCGCCAGGGTTGCCGGAGATCGGTTCATCCTTTCCATCGAAATTGGTGGTGTAGAACCATTGCGATTTCACGCCGTCCTTATTCACCGCATCGATGGTAATCTTCATGCCATGGCCGCCCGAGGGCTCATAGGTCATGATGTTGCTCATCGGCGCTGGAGCGTTCGATTTCAATTTCCATTTTCCATAGCGAGGATTCGGATTTTGAGCCGAAGCAACGTTGATGAGCAAGACAATAGCGATCGCTGCTTTCGAAATATGATTTGGGGGTCGCATGGGTATCTGTTTTCCATATTATCTCGCTTACTGAAAATAGACTTATCAACGAAAAATTGATTTGCGCCTTTAACGGGTTTCGACTATGCTTACTCAATAAGCTTAGTCAGCTGTTGAGGGTGGTCCCAAATCTAATTATGAAAAACATAGCGTGGATTGTAGTGCTTCTGTCATTAATGGCCACGAGTACCGTATTGGCCCAGACCAGCGGGTCGGGTACGATCTCCGGAACTCTGACCGACCCCAACGGGGCAGTCATTCCGGATGCGATGATAACGATCTTGAATGTCGATACGGGCATCGAGCGCTCGCTCAAAACCAATGGAGCTGGAATCTATACGGCGCCGTTCATGCAGCCGGGCCATTACGAAGTAACCGCCGGCAAAGCCGGATTCTCGAAGATCGTCCGCAAGGACCTCACGCTGCAGGTTGGGCAAACTCTCACGGTCGACCTGGCACTTTCGATCCAGACAACCTCAGAGACGGTGACAGTTACGGGGCAAGCTTCTCTGGTGGATACCGATAAAACCGAGATGTCGCAAACGGTCACGCAGGTACAACAAGAGAATCTGCCTATAGCGGGCCGGCGGTGGGAGGGCTTCGCGTTTCTGACGCCGAATACCACTAATGACGGCGGCAGCGGACTGGTTTCTTATCGCGGTATTTCGGGCCTCTACAATCAGAGCTCGGTGGATGGCACCAACAACAGCCAGGCGTTCTTTTCCGAGACGAAGGGACGTACGACCGTACCGTACGTTTACAGCATGGATTCCATTCAGGAGTTCCAGGTCACATCGAGCGATTACAGCGCGCAGCTTGGCCAGGCAGCGGGTGGAATCGTGAATGCGGTGACCAAGTCAGGCACCAACGCGATACATGGCGACCTGTTTTATTATTTGCGTTATCCCTCGCTGAACGCTCTCGACCCGCTGCAGAAATCATTTGGCAATTATACCCAGCCGATACACCAACAGCAGCAGTTCGGAGGTAGCGTAGGCGGCCCGATCATCAAAGACAAACTTTTCTATTTCTTCACCTACGATGGTTCGCGGAAGGTGAATCCGATCAGCTACACCAGTTTTGCGACCTTCCCGCTGGGTTGCCCCAATGGCGTAACGGCAGCCCAATGCGCCGCGGCCAATAATTTCTTTAGTTCGCAATTGGGCGCTTTTCCGCGTTTTGCCGATCAGGACGTCGGTTTCGGGAAGCTGGACTATCAATTGAACAATTCCAATCACCTGAGCGCTTCCTTCAATCTGGACGACTTCCATTCACCGAATTCCTACAACACGGCTACCACTTCATCCAACAATTCGCTGACGGCCAACGGTACGGCGGTAACGCACGAGCGGATTTTCGTGGCAACCTGGGATTCCACGTTTTCGCCTACGATGGTCAACAATTTCCGCTTCCAGTGGTCCCAGGATCTGGAAATTATCGGCGCCAATGGAACCGCGCCCAGCGTCACAGTGGCAAACGTGATGGCCTACGGGATGCCCAACGCTCTGCCGCGCCCGGCGTTCCCGAACGAACATCGGCTGGAGTTTACCGACACACTGTCGAAAACAGTGGGACGCCACACTTTCAAGGCGGGCGTGGATGTCAACGCCGTACACGAACTGCTGATCAATCTGTTCCAGGGCGGCGGAGTCTACACGTACTCCGGCAGTGCGGCGTTCAGCAACTGGGTGGCGGATGTCCAGGGCATCAATCTGGGTGATGGGTTGACCGGCCGGCACTTCAGCACGTTTGTTCAGGTAACCGATCCGGTAACCGGCGTGGGGAAGGACGACTTCTACGACAACGATTTCGCGGGTTTCGTGGAGGACACGTGGAAGGCTCGCCCGAACCTGACGTTTAATCTGGGTGTGCGGTACGATCTGCAGCTGATCCCGCAACCACCCAAGCCCAATACGACCACGCCGCTGACAACGCTATACACTTCCACCATCAATATCGACAAGAATAACTTCGCTCCCCGCTTAGGCATGGCCTGGCAGCTGGCGAAGAATACGGTGCTGCGCGTTGGATACGGCATCTTCTATGCGAAGACCTCCAACAGCACGTATTACGCTACGCGGGTGGAGAACGGCGTATTTCAGCAAACCTTCAACTGTAATCCCACTACTTGTCCGGCGCTGAAATTTCCGGATCTGATCTTCACTCCACCGGGCGGCACTCCAGTAGCCCCGTTCCCGGGCGCGCTTACGCCGGTGGTGACGCCATTCACGCCGCCGTCCTTGACGCAGACGACTCGCGGGCAAGTTCCGGACTGGGTGAATCCGCTAGCGCACGAAGGCGAAGTGACGATCGAGCGCCAACTCCCGTTGAACATGGCGATTTCGGGTTCTTACGTGGTTGGACGCACCTTGCACCTGCCTATTTTCGTTGACACGAATCTGGCGGCTCCGACCACCACCAGGACCTACGACATCACCAGTTCGAGTGGCGCGACTCAGAGCAATATTACAGAGCCGTTCTACACCGGCCGAATCGACCCGACCGGTCCGATTCTGACGGGCTTCAGCGATGTGAACTCGTGGTACAACAGCCTGGTGGTCACGCTCCGCAAACGCATGAGCCGGAGCGTAGAGTTCGCTATGAATTACACGCTCTCGAAGGCTGTGGACGGCGGGCAGGTTCCGGGCCAGTTCGGCACTTTTAACGGCACTGATTCGCCCATCGATCCCCGGAATCGAAAGCTCGAGTATGCGCTGTCGGATCTCGACCAGCGGAATCGCTTTGTCGGTAATGTGGTTTGGATTCCGACCTATTTCAGCAAGCTTTCAAATCGCGCGGCGAAGGTGGTTCTGGATGGGTGGATTTTTTCGAGCATCGTGACCGCAGCCAGCGGGCAGCCCGTAACGCCGACCATCAATGGCTTCCCCTCGGGCGGTCCGGCGGGCGGCCTGACGGGTGGAACGGTGAACAACTCGGGAACGGCGTTATCGGCGTCGCGCTTCCCCGGCCAGGTTCGAAATGCCTACACTGGACCGGGCTTCTGGGACGTCGATTTCCGCATCGGAAGGAATTTCACCATTCGCGAGAAGATGAAGCTTTCGTTTATTGGCGAAGCTTTCAACCTCTTCAACCACACCAATATTTTTGGAGTCAACAGTACCGAATTCAATTACACCGCGGCGGGTTCCGGTGCATGCTCGGGGCATTCCAACGGTTGCCTGGTGCCCAACCCGACGTTCTTCGCGCCGACGGTGACCAACACGGGGCTTTACGGAGCGCGCCAACTGCAGATTTCGGGGCGGTTCAC
>DATHOT010000007.1:0-5028 GCA_035484655.1 Bryobacteraceae bacterium
CGAGCGCATAAGTGCGGCGAGTGAAGCCGACGTCCACAATCGGTGTAAGAAGAAACGTGAAGAACGTAGGCGACGCTGCCGTCGCGCTGACAGCCGCGATCTGATCCACACTTACGCCGGCCTTGCTCAGAAGGAAGGGCATCGCGGTCATATTGAATCCCGCGACCAGGCCGAACGTAAGGGTGCCCATCCCGATGACGAAGTCGCGGGGAATGCGGCGGCCCTCGGCGTAGCTTTTCATACTGTCGTGCAAGTATTACACAGAACGTAGAATCCCGCTCAAGCATTTACTTTGGTGTTCGTTTACATGCCGCCCCCAAAGACGGCTCACCGGTTGCGTGGAACCGGCCTGTCCTGTAGAAAACTGCAATCTGCGCGACCTCGACGATTGATAGGATGTCAAGACGGCATGTCGAGCACGCCTCCGTTCGAGACGTTCCTGCCAACCACGGGTCTGAGCCAAACACCGCCGCCATGGATCAGACTGTGGGCGCTCATCGCGGTGGTGTCCCCGACTTCCGAGATCGCGTGCCAGGTGGTTCTCGGATCGGTACCTGGTTGGCTGATTTGGCTTCGCATCTCTGTCCTGGTGGTAGTCGCCGCGGCTGGTGCCCGCTGGACGTCTCTGGCTGTTCTTCGCCCATTTGCCCTGGCCGAATTGCTCCAGGCAGGGTGCATCGCGGGCCGGGACATCGTGCAGACCACTCGGCTTTACAGGCTGATGGAAGCACGAGGATTTGGGTGGAGTGAATTGTTCCTCGCTTCGCTTTCATTCGTCATTATTGGCCCGGTATTGGTGTGGTGCTGGCGCCGGCGGGACCAATTCTTCCTCCATATTGGGAATCTCTCCGAGCCTCTGCGTCCGTTGCGCGTCCATTGGTCTGTGGTTGCTCCCGTTTTTGCGCTCGGCGCGGCGCTATGCGCGTGGGGCTTTGTCGGGTTGACCGGCGCGCCTGCTCCCAATTCGTGGGCCATGGTGCCAACGGCCGTGATGCTTGCGGCGATCAATGCCTTTCAGGAAGAGTTTATTTACCGAAATGTGATAGCCGGAGCCGTACGTGTCAATTTCGGCGCGGTACAAGCCGTAGCAGTTAGCGCGTTCATTTTCGGCATTGGACACTGGAACGGGCTTCCGGCAGGCGTCCCAGGCGTTCTGATGACACTGACGTTGGGCGTCGTGACAGGGATGGCCATGGTTCAGACGAAAGGTATCTTCTGGTCCTGGTTCATGCATTTTGTGCCGGATTGTGTGCTCTTTTACTACTGGAGCGTTGGCTCGGTGGCGCATGCAACGATTGGAACGGGGCATCTCTAGACGAGCCGCGATCCTCGAAAGTCTCCAGGCTCTCCAACGACGCTACATCGGTTGGCTTCTTTCTCGTGTTCTTGCCGCTGGCGGCGGCCGCCGTGGCATGGCGCAACCTCCGTCTGGGCCGAGGCGACAAGCGGGGCGCGCACCGCGTAGCCGGGTTCGTGCTGGGGTGTTCGCTCATAAATGTATTCCGTGATTCCCACCATGTGCCGTCGGGCAAGGAGGTCGGAGTCGTATTATTAGCGCTGCGGGATTCCCTGCTCCTCCCGGTAATCCTATGGCTGGTCTATGTCGCTTTTGAGCCCTACCTGCGCCGCTATGCGCTGAGTACCTTGATCGCTTGGAGCCGCGTGCTGAGGGCCGCTGGCGGGAGGCCATTTGCTGGCCGGCATCGCGATCGGCCTCGGCGTCACTCTTGCCGTGGAGCAGGTTCGAATCTTCAACCCCAACGCCCAAATGACTCTTCCCGTGGATGCCAGCCGCTCGGTCGCACCGCTCGCGAGTATGGTAACGGCCGGGATCGCCGCGGCATTGCTCCTGACGTTGCTCTGGCTGTTAGTCAGCCATAGCGGCAGAGATTTCCCGGGAAACCCAAAAGTCCCCGGATTTGCGACTGTAACCGCTTTTGGAACCACTTTCGAAAGTAACTATGATCTTGTGTGGGACTGCGCCGGTGTGTCCATCCGCTCTGTCCATTCAAGGGATTCCATCAGCCATCTCAGATTGAAAATTCACGCAAGGTGCGCGGTGGTCGTAATCCCGGTGGAGGAAATGATGAATCCTCAATGTCGATGAAACCAGGGTAACCAGTAAGTTTCAGCCGCGCTGCCTGATGGACGAGCCGAATGCCCTTGGAGAACATCACATTAGAGTACCTTTACCTCGCTGCCGATCTCTATGTTCAGGTGGTCCTGCGTGACCCTCTCGGCCCGCACGATAAACTGTTTGCTGAGGGCCAGAAACGCGCTCTGCGGAGTATACCGTTCGAGGCTGAGAGGCCACAATGGAAATCGCGGCTAAAAGCACCTGACAGGAGGCTGCTTCATGAACGCTCGATGGTTCTGCATGGCTTTAGCTCTCGCGGCATTCGCGTTGTTTGCGAGTGGCCAAACTCCAAACGCCGCACCCCCTGCGCCTGGCGCCTCCAACCAAAACGAGCGTTTCCCCGCGCCGCAAGCGGTCGAAAAACTCGAGAAGACGTCCCATTCGATTCAGCTCAACAGCCGCACGATCAAGTACACGGCCACCGCCGGGACCCTCCTTTTGAAGAAAGCCGACGGCAAGCCCAGCGCGAGCATGTTCTTTGTCGCATATACGGAGGACGACGCCGACAAAGCCACTCGTCCGATTACGTTTGCCTTCAACGGCGGACCCGGGTCGGCATCGATCTGGCTGCATATGGGCGCGCTTGGGCCCAAGAGAGTGGTGCTTGGACCGAACGGGCAACAACCGCCGCCGCCATATCGTCTGGTGGATAACGAAGACTGCATCATCGAGTTCTCCGACGTGGTCTTTATCGATCCCGTCACGACGGGTTACAGCCGCAATGCGCCGGGCGAAGATCCGAAACAGTTTCACGGCCTCGAGGGAGACTTGAACTCCGTGGCCGACTTCATCGAGCAGTACACCAGCAAATTTAATCGCTGGAACTCGCCCAAATTCCTGGTGGGAGAGAGCTACGGAACCACGCGCGCCGCCGGCCTCTCCGAAGTGTTGCTGGAAAAAGGAATCTATTTGAACGGCATCACGTTCATTTCTTCGGTTCTGAATTTCGAGGCCATCAGTTTGAATCCCGGCAATGAGCTGCCGTATGCGTTGTACCTTCCCACTTACACAACCACCGCCTGGTACTACAAGAAACTCCCGCCCGATCTTCAGCGCGAGCCGCTGGAACAATTGATTCAGTCGGCCCGCGATTTCGCTGCGAATGAGTACACGCTGGCGCTCATGAAAGGTGCGAAGCTCAGCGGGGCTGATCGCGCGAAAGCGGTTGCGCAGATCTCGCGCTTCACCGGTCTCTCGAAAGAGTACGTCGAAAACAGCAATTTGCGGATCTCGCCCGCACGATTTCGCAAGGAGTTGCTTCGGGCCGAAGGCAAGACGATCGGGCGTTATGACAGCCGTCTGGAAGGGACCGATACCGATTCCGCCGGCGATCGCCCTGAGTACGATCCCAGCTACTCCAGTGTGCAAGGCGCTTTTACGGCAACGTTCAACTCCTACGTCCGCGACGAGCTGAAATGGGACAGCGACCTCACCTATGAGGCCCTCACCGATAAGGTGCAGCCCTGGAGCTATGAGAGACAGCAGAACCGGTACGTCGATATGGCGGAATCCCTTCGCCAGGCGATTGACCAGACCCCGAATCTCAAGGTGCTGGTGGTCGGCGCGTATTATGATCTGGCTACGCCGTTCTTCTCGGCCGAGTACACGTTCAACCACCTCGGCCTGAGCCCGGCGCTGCAGAACAATGTACGATTCATGTACTGCGACGCCGGGCACATGCTCTACACGTACAAGCCTTGCCTCGACAAGCTAAAGAGCGCTATGTCCGATTTCTATCGTGAGGCTTTACAGGCTCCGGCTGCCCCAAAGACAGGCAGCCGCTGAGGTCGTTTTATTTGAAGAAGAGCCCTGTATTCCCGTATCCGGTCGCATCGTCGTCGATCGAATCTGCGGATGCAAGGCCGGTATCCGGATCAGTCTTGTTGTCAACCGACAGGCTGGTGCAGAGTCCACAAAATCACTGGACACCACGCTCCAAAAGTGCCCGCGGCGAGTCGCGTTTTCCCAGCGAACAACGAACGCGACTCGCGTCGCGTGTGCCATCTCATTCTGTCCATTGAATTCTCAGAGAAAACAATAGCGGGCGGATTTTCGACTGTAAATCGCTTTTGTAGCCACCTTCGAAAAGTCACTGCGATCTCGTGCAGGATTGCGCCAGGACCATACACAAGGTGCGCGCGAGCCTGAAGGCCCGAACGGAAATCCATGGTGCGTTGTGCGAGAATCGCGCTCGCTGAGAGTCACTTGATACGCGGCAGATATAAGGAAGCCGACGCGGTAATGTTGGACGCGGAGCGGCATTTCAGAATCGCTCAATGTGCCATCACCATCGAGATATCAGGCTCAACTCTGGATGGATTGGCAGACCTCGGGATCAAACATAGATCAAGTTCGATCTGCGGCGACACGTGCCGGTATGCGAAAAACGGAAGCGCGCACATCCAGCGGACTACCGTTTCCCCGGCGCTCACGATTCGGCGGTAGGATTTGGATCGTGTCGGAGTGTGCTCCGCGCGCCGCGCTGTCTGTTAACTCAGGTCAAGGCGGCGAAATCACAGACGCTTTCGGCAAGTCTCACCGGCCATCGGAAAAGCGGAGGCTCTCCGGCGAAGAATAACTTCCGAGTTAAGCCGGTCGTTCAGTCCCTATCCGCCCGCCGGGCCAACCTTCACACGACGGGGATTAGAAGAACCGATCGCCGGCAACGCAGTTTTGGCCGGCTACGAGCTAAGTGCCGACTCCGCGACGGGCCGCTGTCTGGACAAGACCACCCATAGCGCCCAGCCCGCGATGCCGATCAGGAGGCCATCGGCAACCAGATTGTAGCCTGCGTACCAGGACGTGATCTTGCTCTGCGGCGCGATTTCCCAAAGGTCGTTCGCGATCCACCACGCCACCACCGAGACAAGGCCGAAACGACGCAGCGTCCA
>DATHOT010000008.1:0-15397 GCA_035484655.1 Bryobacteraceae bacterium
GCGGTGGTTCGGACTTGACCGCCTCGATCGTGGGCGCCGGCATTTCCGCCGCTGAGATTCAAATCTGGACGGACGTGGATGGAATGCTAACCTGTGATCCGCGCGTTCTTCAGGGAGGTTATCGCCTGAGGTCGCTTTCCTATCAGGAGGCTGCTGCGCTGGCACAGGCCGGAGCGAAGGTACTCCATCCTGATACGGTCACGCCGGCTGTCCGCCAACGGATTCCGCTGGTCATAAAAAACTCCCGCAGGCCTGAAGTGGAGGGTACCCGCATTGCTCTTTCCGCAACCACCTGCTCCAACCCCGTCAAGGCTATTGCCTGCAAGGCGGACCTAACCGTCCTGGAGATTCGGTCGAAGCAGGAACGCGACTCCGAAGAACTCGCGGCGGCGTTAGGCGAGATGTGCGGACGTTACGGTATGCCCTCCGAATTCTTGTGCCAGAACAACGGCTCGATCTTCCTGGCATTCAAGAGCTCGGCTCGTTATCACAATCTTCCGATTGAACTCGAAGGCTGCGTCGAAGTGCGTCTCCACCCTCGCTCGGCGATTCTCACGCTTGTTGGAGAAGGGATTGATAGCGCCTCAGAAGTCGCCGCGCGCGCCTTAGCCGCCCTCAAGCAGATTCCAGTGACGATGATTTCGAGCGCCCGTTCGCAATTGGCCGTGAGCCTCATCGTCCCGTCGGGCGAGCTGCGCAAAAGTGTGGAAATGCTACACCGCGAATTTTTTCAGCGGATCGACACGGCAGTCTTTGCCGAATGCCGGGAAGCTGAATTTCAGAGTCCTCAAACATTCTCCAATGGCAATGAGCCGGGCGAAGTCGCGACTGTTAATACGCGACGGTTTCGTCCCCTAACGGTCGTCAACCAGAACTGAGGCGTGAGCATCGTACCCTGTCACGTGAGAGAGAAGCGATACCCGACCCAGGGTTCCGTCAGGATGTAGCGGGGCTTGTCGGGCTTCGGTTCTATCTTGCGGCGCAGTTGTTTCACAAAAACCCGAAGATACTCGACTTCGTCGCCGTAATCCGGCCCCCAAACCGCCTGGAGAAGTTCGCGGTGAGGAATGGCCCGGTTCGGATGGAGCGTCAAATATCGAAGCAGGTCGAACTCCTTCGGTGTGAGTCGCACTTCGCTTCCCCTAACGATGAGTTTGCGCGACTGAAAATCGATCTCGACGTTGCCGAGGGTGATATTTTGCGGCCCTGCCTCGGGCGAAGACGGCATCCTGCGCAGCGCCGCGCGAATCCGCGCCAGAAGTTCCGGTGTGCTGAAGGGCTTGGTTATAAAATCGTCTGCCCCCGCATCCAAGGCTTGGACTTTGTCTTGCTCGGTGTTTCGCACTGTGAGCATGATGATGGCCATATCGGAATTCGCGCGCACCTGCCGGCAGGTTTCGATCCCGCCCATTCCCGGCATGTTGATATCGAGAAGCATGAGCTCGTACCGGCCGGCGCGCAGCTTTTCCAGGGCTTCTTCTCCACTGCGCGCATCGTCCACTTCGTAGCCTTCGCCGGTGAGGGTTGTACGCATGACGCGCCGGATCTGTGGATCGTCGTCGACTACCAGGATGCGGCCCAGACTCATTGTGGCCTCGCGGGGGAGGGAGTCGGAAGCGAAAAGCGAAAGCTGGACCCCTCGCCCGGTTTGCTCTGTACCCAGATTTCGCCCCCATGCACCTGAATGATCTCGCGGGCAATCACCAAGCCGAGACCCGCTCCAGGAATTTGATGGCGAGATGCCTCGGCCCGATAAAATTTCTCGAAGATGCGCGATTGTTCTTCCTCCGGAATGCCCGGGCCGCGGTCGGTGACGCTAACAATGACGCGACCATCGTTCGACTCCGCCGCCACCAACACCGGTGAATCCCGGGGTGAGTACTTCAGCGCGTTATCGATTAGCTGGCGCAGCGCGATTTCGATCAGCTCCCGATCCACCCATACCAGCGGCAATTCCGCCGCAAGTTTCACATCGATGCTTCGTTCCAGAACCATAGGCCTGAGTTTGTCCAAAGCCGACTCTACCAGTTCGTGCAGCGGGTAACTCTCCCGCTCCAGATGCACGCGTCCGGCCTCGATGCGCGCCATTTGGATGGCTTCCGTGACCAGCACGCTCAAACGGTCTGCCTCTTCGTCCACAACCGAGATCAGTTCGCGCTGCTGTTCAGGCTTGAGCATACTGCTCGAAAGCATGGCAGTGCTGGCCGCTTTAATGGAAGTCAAGGGTGTCTTGAATTCGTGGGCCAGCGCATCCAGCAAGGTCGATTTGAGCTCGTCGCTCTGCCGGGCGGCTTCAGCTTTGCTGGTGGCTTCTTGCGTTCGAGCTCTCTCCAGGCCGATTGCAAGCAGGTTGGCAAGGCCCTGCAACACCGAGTCGGAAAGGGCGGCGCCACGAACGCCGACGCTGCCGATGGGTTGGCCGCCTAAACGGATGGCAGTGACCACGGTTCCGGTGGCTTCATCGCGAAACAGCGTACCTTGGCTGGCGGCCTGCCGAAGTTGGTCTTGCGGGTCCGGAAAGTCCTCCGGACCGGACCGGTATGTAGTTGCGCTCCCACCGTCGTAAAGGGCGACCGCGGAGGCGCTGAAGCTCTGGGCGATCTGAGTCGCAAGCTGTTTAGGTACTGGCTGTGCGGGGCCGATCAGGAGAATCGAACGGCTCAGTGCATAGAGCCGCTCCATCTCACGTTGGGAATCCAACGCCTCTTGCGCCCGCCGACGAGCTTGCATGGAAAAACGGCTGGCGGTGATGGCGGTGGCCAGGAACGCAAACAACGCCACCCAATTCTGTGGGTCCGAAATGGTGAAAGTGCCGATCGGCGGCAAAAAGTAGAAGTTGAAGCACAGCACGGCCACGATGGAGGCCGTAATCGACTCCACCAGTCCCCATTTGGCTGCGATGAACAGGATCGCAACCAGATACGCGAAGCCGGCCGTAGTGGCGTTGACGGATACGACTCGAAAACAGATCCATGTAATCGCAGCCACGATTCCGGCTACAATTGCCGAGCGAATCGCTAACTGCATGGTTACTCCAGCATCGGTGTAGCCGGATCCACGCGCCACTTGACGGAGGTCACGCTCTGCTGCAGCGAAAATCGAGCCACGATTTGCTCCAGGCAATCGTCATTGCGGCCGGGCGACTTGATTTCAGCGCTCACGCGGACCCGATCGCCATTCTCCAGGTCTTCGCTGTCGAGCGAAGTTAACACCACGTGGTTGCGATCGACGGCGTCCAACAGCAGCGCGCGCACCTGTGTTTCGTCCTTGGCGGCACAGATCAGCTCCAGATGATAATTGGTCTCTTCCTCTTTAATCCCCGGTCGGAGCTTATAGGCGAGAGGTCGGAGCGCGACGTTGGTGAACAGGACGGCTACGGCTAACACAGCCGCGTATGGAAGCTGGCCGATTCCACAAAGTGAGCCTACCGCAGCGGAGCACCAAACAGTCGCGGCGGTGTTGAGCCCGTGAACGGTTCCACCCTCCTTGAAGATAACTCCTGCTCCGAGAAAACCAATGCCGGTGACAATCTGACCGACAATGCGACTGGGGCCGGCCGGGTCGGCTACGACGATGCCGATCATGGTGAACGCCGACGCAGCAGTCGCTACTAACGCGTTGGTACGTGTGCCCGCCATGCGCTGATGCCACTGCCGCTCCAGGCCCATGAGGGCTCCCAGCAGCAATGCCAAACCCATCCGCATAGCGAAGGTAAGCAAGTCCATGTTGCTATCCTAAAGGAAAACGCGATGCGGAAGATTACTTCGCGCCTATACGGCCGCTGGATACAATCCTGGGAAGAACGACTCTGTTATCGCGCGACCAACCGGGTGGTGCGCCGTTTTGAGTGGGGCTTGGACTGGGCCGGCGATTGGCCCTGTGCCGTCAGATACCCCAAAAACGGCGACGCGGTCGAAGAGTATATATCAAAGCTGAACCAGATCGCGATCCGCGAAAGCGACGAGTTTTTTGCCTACGAGCCGCCGTCTGATTTTCGGCTCGATAGCGGTATTCTGCGGTTTCGCTCGCCGGTGGATACGCCTTATGCCGAGAACAACCTGGTGCATGCGCAGTGGTTTCCTGCCAAGCCGGGTAAGCGGCTGGGTCCCAAGAAAGCGGTCGTGCTTCTGCCGCACTGGAACGCTCCCGTCGATGGCCACAATGCGTTATGCCGCGGCTTGAGCCGGCTGGGCATCTCTGCGTTGCGAATCAGTTTGCCCTATCACGATTATCGGATGCCGCCCGAGCTCCAGCGCGCCGATTATGCGGTTTCGTCCAATGTCTGCCGGACCATCGACGCCACGCGGCAAGCGGTTATCGACGTACGCTGCTGCCTCGATTGGCTGGAGAGCCAGGGTTACGAGCGTTTGGGTATCGTCGGCACCAGCTTGGGTTCGTGCTACGCCTATTTAGCGGCCGCGCACGATCCACGGATCGCGGTGAACGTTTTCAATCACTGCTCGTCTCATTTTGCCGATGTGGTCTGGACCGGGCTTTCTACACAGCATATCCGGCAGGGCCTGGAGGAGCACATCGATCTGGACCGGTTGCGTCGGGCCTGGATGGTGATTAGTCCGGGGAATTACCTGGAGAAGTTCGCGGCCCGGAAGCACAAGTCGCTATTCATCTATGCGACCTACGACACCACCTTTCTTCCGGAGTTTTCCAGGCAAGTGGTGGAGAGGTTGCGAGAACATAGCCTGGATCATCGCGTGGTGGTGCTGCCGTGCGGCCATTACACGCTGGGTGAATCGCCATTCAAGTTTATCGACGGCTATCACATCTGCGCGTTCCTGAAGCGCGCCCTCTAAATTAGGGACAGTGCACTCAAATACCTATTTCGCACCTGGGCTACGGATCAATGCACTCCCGAAATAGGTATTTGAGTGCACTGTCCCTAATTTTTATCCTTCGCGTAGCAAAGCGGGTCGAGCTTGCACTGGACGCACTTGGGCTTGCGGGCTACGCAAAGCGCGCGACCGTGGTAAATCAGTTGCAACGGAAACTCGATCCACTTCTCCTTTGGGATGATCTTCATCAAATCCTGCTCGATTTTGACCGGATCGATTTGCTTGGTCAGGTCGAGCCGCCGAGACACACGCAGGACGTGGGTGTCGACGACGACCCCCGCCGCGATTCCATAGTAACCGCCCAGAACAACGTTGGCTGTCTTGCGTCCGGTGCCGGGAACCGTCACCAATTCCTCCATGGTCTTGGGGACCTTACCGCTGAAATCAGCGAGAATCTTGCGGGCGGCCCCAAGCAGCGATTTGGCTTTGTTGCGGAAGAAACCGGTGGACCGGATGTGGCTCCCCAATTCTTCCAGATTCGCATTTGCGAAATCGGCGATAGTTGGATATTTCTTGAATAGCTTCGGCGTTACTTCATTCACACGCCGGTCGGTGCATTGCGCCGATAGAATGGTCGCGACCAGCAATTCCCAAGCATTCCTGTGATGCAATGGAATGGTCGGATGCGGGTACATCTCGTCCAACAATGTCAGAATATTCTTGACCCGAGCCGCGCGCTCGGCGGCATTCTTGGGACGGAGGGCCCGCTTAGGAGGCGTCTCGTTTCTCGCCAGATCGTTATTCTCCTTATCGCCGCTATCATCGCATTTGGTGGCTGCTTGTGGGGCTCGTTTCATTTTGACGATTACTCATTGTTTTCGTCCGGCCTGTGGCGCCCGTTCGAGATTCGTCCACTCACGTACGCGACCTTCTGGCTCAATCAGTGGCTGGGCGGACGGAATCCGGCTGGATACCACGCTGTCAACCTGGCCCTGCACCTGATTGCCGTCTTATTGCTATTTGAAGCACTGCAACAAATCGTCTCGCCCCGGGCCGCATTCCTCGCCGCGGCCATTTTCGCGGTGCATCCCTTTCAAGCCGAGCCGGTGAACTACATCTTCGCCCGTAGCACTCTGCTCGCGACCGTTCTGTGCCTGGCAGCGCTGGCCAGTTGGCTGCGAGGACACCTATGGTGGGCGACGGGCTGGTTTGCGGCTGCCTTGCTTGCCAAAGAAGAATGCGTCGCGTTTCCGGTGTTCTTGCTGTTACTGCATTTCTCGCGACACCGCGACTCGAGGGAATTGAAGCCGATCGCCGCGATGTTTGCTTTGTCGGCGGCGGCGGGCATTCGCGTGTTAATCGCCGTCCAAAATACGCCGGGGTCGGGCGCCGGCGCTCAAGCTGCGGTCTCGTGGCGGTCCTACTTGGTCACACAAGGCGCAGTTATCTTGCGTTACTTGCGAATGTTGATCGTTCCTCTTGGATTTACGGTAGACGCGGACATTCACACGCCCGCGATCCCGATTGCGGCACTCGCGTGGGCCGGCGTGATGGTTCTGGCAATCGTCGCCTCGTTTCAGTTCAGCCGTGCTCGCGCGGGATTCTGGTTTCTTGCGGGCCTGGTGCTGTTACTTCCGAGCTCTTCCATATTCCCGGCGACGGATCTGGCGGCGGATCGCCGGATGTATCTGCCGATGATCGCATTCGCGGCTTGTGCCGGATTGCTGCTCGAGCGCGCCCGCCCCGTCTTCGTTGCCCCGATCCTGATTTTACTCATGGGCGTCAGCGTCGCTCGGACGGCCACCTGGCGGACCGAACAGTCGCTCTGGACAGACGCAGTTGCGAAAGCTCCCACGAAGATCCGGCCCAGAATCCAGCTCGCGCGGGCAGTCGATCCCGCGAGCGCCCTGCCGATGCTCGAACAGGCCAGGCAAATAGCCCCAGCGGACCCCCGGATTTCGTCCGAGGAGGGCCGGATCTACATGAACCTCGGCCGGCCTGAACGGGCGCTGCCGGAGTTCGGCCGGGCTTTGGCCCTTTCACCCCATAGCGCGGATGCCCTGAACAATCGCGGGGTCGCCTTGCTGGCGCTCGATCAGAAGGAGGCGGCGCGCGCGGATTTCGAACGAGCCTTGGCCATCGATCCTTGCCAGTTCGACGCGCGGTTGAATCTCTCGCGTCTCGGAATCTCACATTCTCAGCCGCCAGGGTGCCGCGACAGCGCTGAGCAGGCGGCTGCTCTAAGACGGAATTGAATGCGGTGTCTACTGGCTTATGTGCACGTCAGCGCGCAGCGACTGCCAATCCGGGACGTCCGTGGCGTGTACTTCAGGATCGAGCTCAGCCCGGAACTCCCGGGACTGGTAGGGGCCGAGTGACGCAACCGTCGTCGTGACGCGAAAAAGAGGCGCGACCCCCCCACTAGAGGAGGCCGATCGCACGGCGATTTGCAGCCCGATGTCCGAGAGCGCGGTCGCGGAATGATTGACCACAATGAATTCGAGCTGAGGTCTGCGGTTGGACCCGGCTGCGATGCGCAGCCCCGTCACTTCCACCAGCTTCGACGCCGGTTGATCGCCGGAAGAGACGGCTGAGACAGTTTGATCTGATGGCTGCGTCGTGGCGGCAGCTGTTTTCGCATCTCCTTTGGCGGAGAAATACTGCAGCAGGCTCCCCACGCCCAGGAATAGAATCAGCGCCACCAGGAAACTTACCGTCCATGCCGGAAGACCAGCCTTCTTCCGCGCCCGGCCGCGAGCTTGACCGCGCTGCTCTGTCAGGCTGCGTAACCCTTGTGGAACACACGGACCAGCCAAAGGCGGCGTCTGAAGCCCCGCAAGCAAATCCCTGTGATTCAATTCCCGCGGAGGTACGGGTAAGATGCGGGGTTTGGGAATTCGCATCCATTGGATGCAGACCGGCGCGGGCGCCACAACGTCTTCGCTGGCCGGAGCGAGCAGGCCGATTTTAGGCTTTTGTTGAAAAGAGGCGACGATGCCCCGAATGGCTGATTGCTCGGCAGCGATGCTCTGTTGCGCCATCGAATCGAGCGCCAACTCGGCTTGTAGGGCCATGGCCTCGGATAGCACCTCTGGAGCAAGTGACTCCGGAGCCGGAGCTAAGTTTGTCGATTCGATAAGTGGGCGAACCAGCGATTCGATCGCTTCTTCGAGCTGCGCCCGGGGTTCGTCCTCTACCGGCGTTTGGGGCGCCGCCATTTCCGGAGCCGGCATTTCAGGCAATTCGAGAGTTGCCGTGAGCGCTGAATGGCCATTGTCTGTGATCAGGCCGTTAGCCACTGCGTGAGTCCCGCCCGCGGCCTGAAGATTTTGCGCGAGAGAGAGAACTTCTTCAGTTACTAAGGCTTTCCCGTTAACCGGACCGGCTGAAGCGGGAGAGATCGCCGGAGGACCGGCGCAAGCCGGACATTCCCGGATCGCAGGCGAGCATTCGCCCCCGCATTCTGGGCAAATCCAGTACAGCATACTTATACTTTAGAACCAAAGCGCTTTTGGATCTGTAAGTTAGTTACCCTATGCGCGACTAAGTACCGACCTTATCTTGCTAAATCCGTGCACCTAAAGGCCAAGAGTACTCTGAAACTATACTGAAAGCAGTGAGGTTCCATCCGCAGTCCATGAGCAGGCCTCAAAGATTAGGGGTCCTCGCCGGGAGCTTTAACCCACCCACCATCGCGCACGAAGAACTGGTTTATGCGGCTGGCTTCCACGTGGATGAAGTGCTCTGTGTGGTTCCGAGCGTCCTTCCGCATAAGGAGTACTTTGGGGCGACCTTGGAACAGCGGCTGGCGATGCTGGAGGCGGCCAGACTGATGCCCCCTTGCTCGATCGCCACAAGTGAAAAAGGGCTATTCATCGACATTGCCCGCGAGTGCCGCGAGCATTACGGTCCCGACACGCGGCTCTCTTTCATATGCGGCCGGGACGCCGCGGAACGCATTCTGGCGTGGGATTATGGCCGGCCAGGTGTGGTGGAGGAGATGCTCAAGGAGTTTGAATTGCTGGTTGCGGCGCGATCTGGCGAATTCCAGCCTCCGGCGGAGTTTCAACACCGTATTCATCCGCTAGGCTTGCGAGCGGCTCACGATCAGGTGTCTTCCACAGAAGTGCGAGAGCGGATCGCGCGCGGCGAACCCTGGGAGCATTTGGTGCCTGGGACAATTGTGGAGCGAGTAAGAGAAATCTACTCGTGAAGACTGGTGTCTAAAAAGGCGCGCAGGCGGTGGCTGCGGCTGGGATGGCGCAGCTTGCGCAAAGCCTTGGCTTCGATCTGCCGGATGCGCTCGCGCGTGACCGCGAAGTGCTGGCCCACTTCTTCGAGCGTATGCTCACTGCCGTCCTGGAGTCCGAAGCGCATCTTGATGATTTTCTCTTCGCGCGGGCTTAAGGTTTTCAGAACCTCGGCGGTTTGCTCGCGCAGGTTGAGATTGATGACGGCCTCGGACGGCGAAACCACGCGCCGGTCGACGATGAAGTCGCCCAGATGCGACTCTTCTTCTTCTCCCACTGGTGTTTCGAGCGAAATCGGCTCCTGCGCGATACGCAGCACCTTTCGCACTTTACCGACCGGCAGCTCCATCTTAACCGACAGTTCTTCAGTAGTCGGTTCGCGGCCGAGTTCCTGCTGAAGCTGGCGCTGCGTGCGCACCAGCTTGTTGATGGTCTCGATCATGTGCACCGGGATGCGGATGGTGCGCGCCTGATCCGCAATGGCGCGCGTGATGGCTTGGCGCACCCACCAGGTCGCGTAAGTGGAAAACTTGTAGCCCCGCCGGTAATCGAATTTGTCGACCGCCTTCATCAACCCGATATTGCCTTCCTGGATCAGGTCCAGGAACTGCAGCCCGCGGTTGGTGTAGCGCTTGGCGATAGAAACCACCAGCCGAAGGTTGGCTTCGATCAACTGCTTCTTGGCCGATTCGGCTTCTTGCTCGCCTCGTTCGACGATCTGGAGCGTACGGCGCAGCTCGGTGGAACTGGCGCCGCATTCTTCCTCCAGCTGCTGGATCCGCTGGCTGCACTGCCGCAGTTCCTTCCGCAAGTCGCGGGAAGGATGCCCTGCTGAATGGTTGGGCTCTTCGAGCTTGCGCTGGATTCTCGCGATTTCGCGCTCGAGCGGCTTCAATTCATCGACCGCGCATCGAAGCCGACCGGCTAAGCTGCGGCGGATGCCGGTATTGAATGCGACATTGCGGATGATGCGCGAAATCTGCACCATGTTCCGCGCCAGGCCATACCGCAGGCTGCGATGTTGTTTGGGCTTCATCTGACGCGAGATCGCTTGCAGCTTCTGGCGGAATTGCTGGGTCTTTTTGTAATATCTTTCGATCTCAGCGATCTTGGCGAGGAGATCGTCGTGCTGCACGGTGAAGTCCTCGTCGGTGATCACGAACTCCGGCAGCACCAGAATGTCGCGGACCGAAGTGGTCCCGCGCTGCAGATCTTCGCCCAACTGGATGATTTCGCGGATGACCAGAGGCGACCTGGATAGCGCCTTGCGAACCGCCCATTGGCCGCGCTCATTGCGCTTGGCTAATTCGATTTCGCCCTCGCGCGTAAGCAGTGGGACCGTGCCCATCTCGCGCAGGTACATCCGCACCGGATCGTTGGTCTTGTCGCCGACGTCCTGGGCCAGCTCGAGATCGCCGAAGTCCTCGGCCTCGTCTTTTTTCTCGAAATCGATTTTAGGCTCTTCGAGAATCTCGACGCCCGCGCTGTCCAGATCGGAGAGCAGATCTTCGAACTCGCGTCCGGAGGGAAACTCCTCGGCCAGCACCTCATTGACCTCGTCGTACAAGACGAAGCCCTTTTCTTTGCCCACTTCCATGAGATGTTTTAGCCGCCCGTACTTTTCTTCCGTAGCCACTCGTACCCCGCTACCAAGCGAATCCTAACCCTGATTCCATTTAGTGTACAACATCACTCGCTGCCTCACGGCTCCGTTTACGTTGCTGATCGATTTCAACCACGAGTGCATTGAGGCGCATGACCTCTTGAAAATTGCCGTCGCGTTCGGCCGCTTTGATCTGCGCTCGTAAGGCCGCGATTTCAGCTTTTGGATCCTGAGCTTTCAGGCTGCGCAGGCAGGCCGAAGCCTGTTCCGCCGCCATCTCCTCCTCAAGTACTTCATCGGCAAAAATTACAACGGACAATAGGTCCCGGTCGGCGTCCCCAAGGCGCCCCTCCAAGTCGGCCAGACGGAAAGGCGTTCCGTCCGCATGTAGTGAAAACAGGGCCCTAAATACGTTCTTGGTGACGAAGTTATCGATCATCGGCATGTCGCGCAAGGCAGGCAAAACCTCGGCTCTGGCCCGCTCGCTCGCCAACAACGAATTGAGCAGCAGCCGCTCGTTGGGCGGCACCGTGGGCGCGCGATTCACCACCCTTCGCTCGGCCGTTCCCTGGCTGAAATGGTCGCGCACCAGCTTCTCATCAACACCCAGATAATCGGCCACGTCGTTGGCCACCGCGAACCGCTCCAGCCGGTCGGAAATACGCTGGATGGCGGGCGCGACAAACTTGAACGCTTGCATGCGGCCTTCCACCGTGCGCATATCGAATTTCTTGCGCGCGCGATCGGCCAGCCAATGGAAGTAGGCCGGAGCTTTCTCCAGCCGGCTGCGGTAGACCTCTGCTCCGTTCTGCTTCACGTATTCGTCGGGATCCAGGTCGCCTTCCAGCTCGAGGACACGCACCTGCAGGCTCTCATCCAACAGCATTTGGATCGAACGCTCGGCCGCGTTGGCGCCGGCGGCGTCGGGATCGAAATTGACTACGATCCGGTCGGAAAAGCGCTTGAGAGCGCGGACCTGCGTGTTGGTCAGCGCCGTACCGCAGCTCGCGACGACGTTGCTAACGCCGGCCGAGTACACGCCGATCACATCCATGTAACCTTCCACTAGGACCGCATAATCGGATTTGCGAATGGCATCCTTGGCTCGGTGAAGATTATAGAGCACGTAACTCTTTCGATAGAGCGGTGTTTCGGGCGAGTTGAGGTACTTCGGCTCATCGCGGGAGCGGAGAGCGCGGCCGCCGAAGCCGATCACTTTACCCGATTCGTTGTGAATCGGGAACATCAGCCGGCCGCGAAACCGGTCGAACCATCCGCTGCCATCCTGTCGTTTCATCACCAAGCCCGACTGCTCGAGATGTTCGGGAGCGAATCGCTCAGCGAACCTGCGTACCAATTGTTGCCCCCCTGCTTCCGACAAACCCAGACCAAATTCCGCGATCTGTTCAGGATTGACGGCGCGTCCGGCGAGATAGTTGCGCGCTTCTATGCCATTCGGGCTATTGAGATTGGCCTGGAAAGTGCTAGCCGCGATCTCGTGCATCTCCATCAACGCCCCGCGCAGTTTCGAATCCGGATCGGAATATTCGCGCCGGGGCATCGCGATGCCGTTGCGTTCCGCTATCAGCTTGAGCGCCTCCACAAAGCTGATGCGCTCGAGCACCATGACGAATTCGAAGATGTCGCCACCCACGCCGCAGCCGAAGCACTTGAACCGCTGCATGGTCGCGTTGACGTTGAACGATGGCGTTTTCTCGGTATGGAACGGGCACAGCCCCATGTATCTGCCGGTGGTGCCGGTTCGCTTCAGGCGCACGTATTCGCCGATGGTCTTGACGATATCGACGGATGACTTGAGCTGCTCGGCGAAATCCATGCGGAGGTTTCTAGTTTCTGGTTGCTGGTTTCTGGTTTCGTCCTATGGTGACACACTGGTAACGGATGTTGGTTCCCGATCCTGCGGTCATCGAAGTGGGCGAGTTGGACCAAGCCACCGCCGCGCTTCCCAACACCGACGCGGTCTTTCTGGTTCGGGCCGGCGATCGATCTGCTTACCTAGCCAAGACCAGTATGCTGCGGCGGCGGTTGCTGCGCATTCTCAAGCCGGCTGAGGCGGCGCGCCGGTCGTTGAATCTCCGCGAAGTCGTCACGCGCGTGGAGTATTGGCTGACAGCCTCGCGCTTCGAGTCGATGCTGCTCCATTACGCACTGGCCCGGCGCGATTTTCCGGACGATTATCTTCGCCTGATCAAGCTCCGCATGCCGGCGTATGTGAAGCTGATTCTCGCCAACGAATTTCCCCGGACGCAAGTGACTGCCCGGCTCACCGGCGGGCAGGCTATTTACTACGGGCCATTTCGAACCCGGGCCGGCGCCGAGCTGTTCGAGAATCAGTTTCTGGATCTGTTCCAAATGCGCCGCTGCCAGGAGAATCTGGAGCCCAGCCCGCAACACCCGGGCTGCATTTACGGAGAAATGAACAAATGCCTGCGCCCGTGCCAGCAGATCGTGAGCAGGGAAGAGTACTTGAGCGAAGTGGGGCGCGTCGAGGAGTTTCTGACCGGCAATGGCGCGGCGCTGCTCAGCGTAACCGCCGCGGCCCGCGACCGGCTGAGCCAGGAGATGAGTTTCGAGGAAGCCGCGCGGCAACATCAACGCCTGGAACGAATCCAGGAAGTGCTGGCGCTACGCGATGCTCTGGTGGGAGACATTGACCGGCTTTATGGCGTAGCAGTCGCGCCCGCGAGCAATGCCGACAGCGTACTTCTGTGGTTCGTCTGCCAAGGCTCGTGGCAGTCACCGCGACAGTTTTCATTGACGTCCAGCGTTTCACTCGATTCAAGGCTTCGCGAATTGGTAGCGTCGCTCAATCCAGTAGCTGCGCCGTTGGCCGAGAAGCAGGAACATCTTGCCCTGCTGGCCCGCTGGCATTATTCCAGCTGGAGCGATGGCGAATGGATCGGCTTTCATGGTTGGGATCAGGTGCCCTACCGGAAACTGGTGCGAGCGATTTCGCGGGTGCGCCAGAAAGCGGGAGAGGGATCAACGGCTAATTACGCAAAAGAGTGAATGAGGATATTAGGAATAGAAACTGAGCAATCATTTGCCTCACTGACCATACCGCTAGCACAGTCATGCGCACGCCATCAGTTCAAACGGTATACTGAAACACGGAGGCCGCGCATCTGGGCGGCTTATGTTCAAGCCCGTGTTGAACCCACGAATTGATAGGTCAGTAAGCGGTCCTATCCTATCCTGCTGCGGAACATAACTGCAAGCCAACGCGGGCCAAGCTAGGAGCGCTCGTGTCAGTAATCGACCCGTTAGCAGTTCATGTAATCGTCTGTCAAGAGGTACTTCCGGAAAAGACAGGGGTCCTCAGCGCAATTCGCATTTTAGACACCCTGACAATTCCGCCTGCGAACTACTTCGCGCACTTCTATGCCGTCACAACCATGGTTTCCATGCCTGGAGACTTTGATTCCCATGTTGTTGCGCTGACGATGAACAAATGGGATGGGCAGGAGATGGCGAGGGTTGCCGATCTCAGCTTTAAGTACGGCTACAACGTTGACTACTCTGCGCCCGGTGGTTTCAGGCTTACGACGGAGTTCAACCTCGATGTCAGAGAGCCTGGAGCGCTTGGACTCTCGCTTATCTGGGTCTGGCTAGACGGTGCGGTGGTAAGCAAAACTCCGATCACGCTGCGGCGTTGATGTAAAGCGGCACACTTGAACCCGGAGTCATATAGTTTGGACTACCGTAACGATTTTCGGCAAACGAACTTTGCACAGAAGGGTGGACTGCCTGGAGCAAGTCCTCACGCAACTGTTGTTGGTCTAATACTTGAAACGAATACTTGGAGAAGGCAGCCTCGACTGACGCTGCGGCCTCGCTTAGGTGAGGGTCTTTGGACGCATAAGCGCCTTTTGAATTGGTACGAAACCAATCCTCAAAATCATCAAGAGATAGGTTCCCTAGCTGGACCGCGTCAACTTTTTGCTTCAACTCATCAAGGCTTAGCATGACAACCCTTCCGTATACCATTATACGGGTGTGTCCAGAGCATATGTGTAAGGTCTTCGCCCAAGAGAGGCTTTGGGAACGCACTGAGTCTGGAGAGTTTGAACTGTACATCTGGAAGAATACTCCGATTGACCCTCCATTTGAAGATTACAAAGGGCAGCAGTGCATAATCAATCATGACATGTTGATTCTTGACCGTAGCTATCCGCCAGAGCATCACAGGCACGAAGTTGCGCGAGTTCATAGATTTATCACAGACACCGGCCTGACCGGCGCAAGCGGTCTGCCCGATCCAAAGGAACTCACCATTGGAGATATAAACTATCGTGGGATAACGAAGAACAATCCTCACTGCGAACTGTGCGAGGGCGGAGATATGATTCCACCTGCTGAAAGATTCAAGAGGTCTTGGTACAAACCGGGTGCGACGGACGAATAACGCGAGAGCTTTGCCTTCTGGGACCGCTCGCGAGCACCGCATTCATATGCTGACCGTGTTGCTCCCTTTAGAGCGGGGAGCCGCGAGCTTATGTTCTTGATTTCCGTACTCCAGCAGGTCCCTTGGAAAGTTCTGCCCGATTACCAAGCGCAGCGATTATCTCTGCGACAACCCAGCTTTCTCCAGAAAATCCCGCGCCACATCGCGCACCTGTTTGTGTTCCACATCGACTGCGTAATTCATCGCCCGCATCGCGTTGTCGGAGATCTTTCCCGATAGTTCCGAAAGCGTCTTGCGAAGATCGGAGTTCGCGGCCAGGGTGTCGGAT
>DATHOT010000009.1:0-2168 GCA_035484655.1 Bryobacteraceae bacterium
CAGCGCCTCGACACGGTCAACAATCTGGCGTAGATAGTTGTTGAATTGAATCGCATCGGGGAATCGCTTTTCGGGAATTGGAAGCCCAGCGGTAATTACGTTCGTCGCGTCAAAACCGGTTTCCACCCCTTGGATCTGAAAGAAGCTCCGAATCAGCAAGCCGGCGCCGGTCAAAAGAACGAAGGCCAGCGCTACCTCGGTTATCACCAGCGCGCCTCGCAACCGCTGCTGCATCCTTCCGGTGCTGGAGCCTCGTCCACTTTCCCTCATCGACGCCGTCAGGCTGGCGCGGCTCGCATGCAGCGCGGGCGCCAGGCCGAATACGATTCCAGTCAGCACAGAGATGGCGAGCGCGAATAGGAGGACGCGTTCATCCATCGCGATATTCACCTCTCGGGGAAACGTATACGGCGGTAATGCAACTTTCAGCCCGGCCATCGTCGCATAACCGATCCCGATACCCAGAATGCCACCGCAACAGGACAACAATACGCTTTCAGTCAAGAACTGCCGAATTAATCTGGAGCGCCCCGCTCCGAGCGCCGCGCGGATCGACACTTCACGAGCCCGCTCCACACTGCGCGCCAGTGTGAGATTCGCCAGGTTCGCGCATGCAATCAGCAAGATCATCACAACCGAAGCCAGCAAGACATATAAGGATTGACGAACAGACCTACCGATCAAAACGTCAGAATAAAGGTTTACGGCCACGCCCCAACCTTTGTTCGAATCGGGATAATCGTGGGCGATGCGGCTTCCGATGGCGTTCATCTGAGAACGCGCCTGCTCTAATGTGACACCCGGTTTCAGCCGGGCGTAGGCGCCGAACCAGTGAAAATTCCGCGTCATGTTCTCCGGCTCAAAAGCCAGGGGCCGCCAAATCTGATTGAAGGCGCGGTCGAACGCGCTCCCTTCCGAAAGGACCCCGATAATCAGGTGAGGCTGGCCGTCGAGCAGCACCTTGCGACCGACGATGCCGGGGTCCGCTCCAAATTGGGTTCTCCAGAGCGGATTACTCAGCACTGCTACGAGATTCTTGCCGGATTCATCTTCGCCGGGTGCAAACGTGCGGCCCAGCGCGACCGGAACGCGGAAGATATCGAAAAATTGCGCCGAAACTCGTCCTCCGCGGAGTTGCACCGGCGCGCCTGATCCGGTCAATGTGACCGGACCGCCGGTTTGCGCGGCCATGTACTCGAAAACCGTGTTCTCCTTCTGCCAATCCAGATAATTCAGCGTGGAGATGCCGTTGAAATCGCCGTCAGGCGGCTTCTCAAGCACACGCACAATGCGCTCGGGATGTTCATAGGGAAGGGGCCGAAGCAGCGCGCCGTCGACGAAACTGAATATCGCCGTGTTGGCGCCGATTCCCACGGCGAGTGTCAGCAGGGACACGATGGAGAATTCGGGATTTTTCACCAATCCGCGCAATGCGTAGCGCACATTGCCTGACAGTTCGCTCACAAGCCTGCCTGAGTCCTTTCGGCTACATCCGGCTTAGACGTCGATTGAACCAAAAGGTTCCGAAACTAGTTTGCGTACCTGCTACCCGACCGGCTTGCCGATCAGTGCCAGGAGTCCATCGGCGAGCGTGCCGCGCCAGCTTAAGTAATCGTGGCCGCCGACGAACGTCTGGTAGTGAACTTCGTATCCCTTGGCCAGAAGCACATCCCGCATTTGACGGCTCCATTCGAGAATACCGTCGCCGTTACCGGAGCGATCCACTTCGAAAACACCGGCATCCAGGTAGAACTTCAGCGGCAGCCTGGTCTTCTTGATGTACTCTTTCGGCAGCCAACCTAGCTCCGTCGAAGGCGTCCACGAAAACGCGCCCGATTGGCTGAGAACGTTGCCGAAGAGCTCTGGATGCCGAAGCGCTGCATAGGCCGCAGCGGTTCCCCCGAGACTCGATCCTGCAACGACGGTCTGTCGCGGATCACTCGTGACGTTGTAATGAGCGCGCGTCCAGGGGATGAGCTCCTGGGCGAGAAAGTCGACGAAGTTTTGGTTGGGCGCGAGCTCCCGCTTGCGTGTTTCCCGGCCAGGACTGGAGATCAACACAGCAACCGTGGGCGGGATCTTCGATGCTGCGATCAAATTGTCGAGGATGACCGGCGTGGGTACCAGGTCTAGATAAGAGTCTCCATCGAAAACCACCAGCAAGGCGC
>DATHOT010000010.1:0-2564 GCA_035484655.1 Bryobacteraceae bacterium
AGGTAAAGATTCAAGCGGAGACCAGATTGGACTTTCAACTCGACCAGCCGGTGACAGTGACCGTGATGTCGCGGCCATCGAATTCAACCGTCGGCCAGCAATAGAATCAAAGCGGCGATAGCTATTTTGCGAGAAACGGAGTGGGGCCGTTTCCCGCATTTTTTTGAAATGCTAGTACGGATTCGCAGGAGTTGAGCTTCGCGCCTTGCGCACTCACCGTGAGTTGTTTACGATGGCACCCGGACAAATCGCGTGATCGGCCAAACAATATCGCACTATCGAATCATCGAACCGCTGGGAAGCGGCGGGATGGGGCAAGTGTATCGCGCCGAGGACACACGCCTCGGGCGGCAAGTCGCGTTGAAATTTCTGTCGGAAGAATTGGCGCGTGACCCGGCGGCACTGGAACGCTTTCAGCGCGAAGCACGCGCGGCTTCTTCGCTGAACCATCCGGGCATTTGCACGATCTACGACGTTGGCGAGTATAACGGGCGCCCTTTTCTTGTGATGGAGGTTCTCGAGGGGCAAACGCTGCGCGAACGCATCGGCGGCCGTCCCGTGGCAACCGATTCCCTTCTCGAGTTCGGGGCGCAGATTGCAGACGCGCTCGACGCGGCGCACTCGCGCGGGATCATTCATCGCGATATCAAGCCGGCTAATATTTTTGTGACCGCGCGCGGCCAGGCGAAGATTCTCGATTTCGGACTCGCCAAACAGGGAGCCTCACGCCGGATCGCCGAAGCTGTCGGAGCGGGCAACACGACGACGCAGCCGACAACCGACAATTTGATGCTGACGAGCCCGGGCTCGGCGCTTGGCACGGTGGCCTATATGTCCCCGGAACAAGCCCGAGGCGAGGAGCTGGACGCGCGCACCGATCTCTTCAGTTTGGGCGCCGTGCTCTACGAGATGGCAACGGGCCAGGCAGCGTTCAACGGAAATACTTCCGCCGTAATTTTCGACGCGATCTTGAACCGCACGCCGGCTGCGCCTTCCACTCTGAATCCGAATCTTCCGGCGAAGCTCGAAGAAATTATCGGGAAGGCGATCGAGAAGGAACCTGACTTCCGCTACCAGACCGCGGCTGAACTCCGCGGGGATTTGAAGCGATTGAAGCGTGACACTGATTCCTCGCGCCCGGCAAGCGGCTCTTCGAATCGGTGGCCTGCGGCGCCTGGCGCGACATCACCATCACTTGCGGCCGTATCGACCCTACCCTCGTCATCGCAAACCCAGTCCGCTGAGGCAAGCTCTTCGATCGCCACCCGATTTCCATGGAGCGGATGGGTGCGTCGCGCATCGGTGCTAGCGGCGCTGGCAGCTGCGGTGTTCTTGTTCATTCATGAGCGCAACGGCCGGAAAGCACAAACTACGTTCGCGCAGATGACGATCACGCCGATATCGTCGTCCGGTCACACATACGGCGCTGCGATTTCACCTGACGGAAAATGGCTCGCCTATATTTCCGACGAAGAGGGGAAGTCCGGAATCTGGGTGCGACAGCTCGGCACCGGCAGCACAGCCCAAGTGGTGGCTCCTTCGATCGGAAATTTCAAGGGAATGACATTTTCACCGGATGGAAATTATTTGTATTTCGTCAAAGGCGAACCTGGAACTGGCCTATCGAAGCTCTATCAAGTTCCCTCACTCGGGGGAACACCGCGCGAATTGATTGTCGACGTGGACAGCCCAGTAACATTCTCACCGGACGGTAAGCAGATCGCTTTTGTGCGGCAATCGAGTACAGGGGGAACTTCGAGCTTGCTGGGAGCCAAGGCGGACGGTTCGGCGGAACATGCCATTGCCGTACTGCGGCAGCCATTCTCATTTTCGACGGAGGGCCCTGCGTGGTCGCCGGACGGGCAACGGATTGCGATCGGAAAGTCGATCAGCGCAGGCTTTCAGCAATATGCTCTCGAAACAGTAGCGGTTGACACCGGAGCAGAAACCCGGCTCGGAACAACAGATTGGGGCTATGTGAGGCGGATGAGCTGGATGCCCGATGGATCCGCCGTTGTTTTTGGATCGCCGATCAGCAAGCCTTCGCTTAACGCTCAGCTCTGGATGGTAAGTTACCCCGCTGGTGAAGCGCGGAGAATCACGAATGATTTGAATTTCTATACCGGAGCGAGCGTCACCTCCGATGGCGCCACGCTCGCTACCGTGCAACTGACTCTTACCGGAAATTTGTGGTCGGCCGGCGTTGGAAGCGGCTCTTCATTTGCACCGCCAAAACAGATTACCTCGGGAATTAGCCGCGCGGATGGCGTGTTCGGTATCTCATGGACTCCGTTGGATCAGATTCTCTATAGCTTCTATGCTTCCGGCACCACAAAATTAGCGACGACTTCTCCCTCTGGAGCCGACGCCCACGATCTTCCCGTTAGCGCGGGAGCGGCGATGTTCCCATCCGCATGCGGGGACGGGCAGCACGTGGTCTTTACCGTGAACCGGCCAGATCAGGGATTGTCGGTGTGGCGCGGCGATGCAAACGCCGGTGAAGCGAAACAGCTGACGAACGGGCCGGCGGATGCATGGCCGATCTGTTCGCCAGACGGAAAGAC
>DATHOT010000011.1:0-28688 GCA_035484655.1 Bryobacteraceae bacterium
TCAACTGCTGTTGCGGGCCGCGGCATCGCTTTGGATCGCGAACGTGCTGGTCTTCGCGTCCTGGTATTGGCGTTTGGATGCGGGCGGTCCGAACCAGCGCGACTTGCGCGAGTCGCATACCGAGGGTGCATTCCTGTTCCCCCAGATGCTGAATCCGGGCAAGCACAAGGGCAACTGGAGGCCCGGCTTCGTCGACTATCTGTTCCTTGCCTTTAACAGCAGCACCGCCTTTTCGCCCACCGATGTACCCGTCCTATCTCGCTGGGCCAAGCTCATGATGATGACACAGGCACTGATTTCGCTGGCCACGGTAGTGGTAATCGCGGCGCGTGCGGTGAATATTCTGTAATCTTTGGACTCTGCTTGTCTCGGGTGCCGACGCTCCCCAGGAACGAGCTTAGAGCCCCCGCGGCATCCACCACTGCGCAGTTGCGGGAAAGCGCTTCGAGCCTTTCCAGACTTTTTTCTTGAGATCGGGCCAGAACTCCTGCCAGAGGTTCGAGCCGAAGCCTACCCCGACGGCCACGGAACCTCCTCTAAATCCCCGCCCGACGCCGAATTTCTCGGGTCTCCAGGTTTGAGCCAGGAAAGGCGTCGCATAGTCGGCCGCCAAGCGGCTGTAGGCCGGCATCCACCTTCCGTCATCGTTGCGAGCCATGAATGTCCGGGTAAAGGCATACTTCGTACGCTCCCGCGCGGTGCCGTTTTCCTTCCGGAAGTAGCGCGGATCTTCGCGGTCGAATGCGCCTACGCCAAACGCGATATTTTGACGCAGAAAGCTTAGCCCGAAAACGTTCGCCATCCGGACGCTGAACGAATCCGCGCCGTTGCCCCATGCGCCAGGCGATTTTCGAAACTGATCCAACCCGGCGTGCACTGCGAAGCCGAACCAATGCGCCGGGCCGGCCATTTCGCTGAAAGAATAAAGATACTTTTGCGTCAGATCGAGCGGTGCGTGAATCGGCGCCGAAGGAATCGCCAAGCTGGCCGATACAGATGAATCCGGTGGATCGTTGGCCGGATCCGGATCGGCTTGTTGCGCGGTCAAACCGGTGTTGTAGCACATCAATGTGGTGTAGTACATCAGCAGCGGTGTGAATACACGAAGAGAAGTAAATCTGAATTTCACGCTCAAATCTCCGTTACGCTGCTCTTAGGCCGTCCTAGTAACTTTACCGGGTGAGCCAACTATATACCCGGCGCATGCCGATTGCAAGGCCTCGCCGCAAACCTGACCCTTTGATGACCGATGCTATGCTTACTGCTGGCGAGGCAGAGAATGTCACTCTATTGGAATGATCTACCTGGGGCAGGCAGTGGCACCACCCGATAAAGTGCTGGTCGTCGATATCGGCGGCACGCATATAAAAGTCCTGGCAACAGGCCAAAAAGTACCAATCAAGGTGCCTTCCGGGCCGGAAATGACTCCAAAGAGGATGGTCACGCTCGTGAGAAAAGCCACGGCGAAGTGGAATTACTCGGCGGTTTCGATTGGTTATCCCGGACCAGTGCTGCATGGAAAGCCGGTCAGCGACCCTCACAACCTGGCCTGCGGTTGGGTCGGCTTCGATTTCCGGAAGGCTTTTGGTCGTCCAGTTAAATTGATGAATGACGCGGCAATGCAGGCCCTCGGCAGCTACAAACGTGGCCGAATGCTTTTTCTAGGCTTAGGCACGGGGCTTGGCTCCGCGCTCATCGTAGACGGAGTTATCGAACCGATGGAGTTAGCCCACCTGCCTTACAAACATGGGCGAACCTATGAAGATTATATTGGCTTGCGCGGCCTCGAGCGGCTGGGAAAGAAGAAATGGCGGCGCTATGTGGCGGATGTTGTGATTCGACTTAAGACTGCGCTACAGGCCGATGACATCGTGATTGGTGGAGGGAACGCGAAACTGCTCAAAAAGCTTCCGGCCGGGGCGCGATTGGGAAGCAATTCCAATGCGTTTCGTGGCGGTTTTCGGATCTGGCAAGCCAGAAGGAAGACCGTGGGCATATGAAATCGGATGCACTGGTGTTCCTGGGCGCGACGGGCGACCTGGCCTATAAGAAAATCTTTCCAGCCCTCCAGTCCATGGTGAAGCGCGGCCATCTCACGGTGCCGGTAATAGGCGTGGCGAAGGCCGGGTGGAATCTGGAGCAGTTCCGGCAACGGGCCAAGGAAAGTCTCGAAGGCCATGGCGGGGTGGATGCCGATGCCTTTGGGAGGCTTTGCAACCTCCTGCGTTATGTGGATGGGGACTACCAAAATCCGCAAACTTTCGCGCAGGTGCGCGAGGAACTGGCCGATTCCAAACAGCCAGCCCATTACCTGGCGATCCCACCCAAGCTTTTTGGCTTAGTTGTACAGCAACTGGAAAATTCCGGTTGCGCGGCCGGCGCCAGGGTAATTGTGGAAAAGCCTTTCGGACGAAATCAGGCTACGGCGCGCGAGTTGAACAATATCCTCCTTGCGGCTTTTGATGAATCGCATATCTTCCGGATTGATCACTATCTCGGAAAGTTAGCGGTCCGGAACTTGTTGGCATTTCGATTCTCGAATGTAGTACTGGAGCCAATCTGGAATCGAAACTTCATTGATAACGTGCAGATCACGATGGCGGAAGATTTCGGCGTCCAGGGACGGGGCGCTTTCTATGAAGAAGCCGGCGCAATTCGCGATGTGCTGCAGAACCATTTGATGCAGGTGCTCGCGAATCTGGCGATGGAGCCTCCCCCGGGCACCACCGATGCCGAATCGGTTCGGGACGAGAAGGTGAAAGTCTTGAAAGCAATACGGCCACTCCAAGAAAAGGATCTGGTGCGCGGGCAGTTCGGAGGTTACCGTAACGAGAAGGGAGTAGCTCCCGACTCAAAAGTCGAGACGTTCGCGGCCGCCCGCCTTTTCATTAATTCCTGGCGGTGGCAGGGCGTGCCTTTTTACCTTCGAACGGGCAAGAATTTGGGAGTTACCTGCACGGAAATCATGGTGCGGTTTCGTCAGGTGCCGGCCATCTATTCGATTCAGCCGCCGCCCGGAAATTATTTCCGCTTTCGACTCAATCCGGAGGTCACCATCGCCATGGGTGCGATCGTACGGTCCTCCGGCGAAAAGATGGCTTTGGAACCAGTCGAACTTGTCGTGTCCCACGAGCCCACACCCGATGAACTCGACCCATACGAAATGTTGCTTACGGATGCGATGAACGGCGACCCTTCGCGATTTGCGCGGATGGATTACGTAGATGAAGCCTGGAGAATCGTCGATCCAGTCCTACAGTCCGGTGGACCGGTATATGAATATGATCCCCACACTTGGGGACCCAAAGAGGCGAACGCCCTTCTCGATGGACGCGAGTGGAACAATCCTACCGTTCAAGAGCACCATCTTAATCAACCAGTCCAAACGCAATAATCGATTGCCCGGAGGCCACTGCAACATACTGCTTCCCGTCGAATGTATAAGTCATCGGCGAGGCCTTCCACAGCCGGTTGGCCTGAAACTCCCAAAGGCGTTTTCCGCTACGGGCATCGGCGGCTGCAAAAGCGCCGCTATCGTCACAGAAGAACACCAGCCCGCCGGCCGTACCCAGCACTCCGCCCCACGATTCCGCATGGCCCGGTTCCGGCAGCTCCCACGCGATCGCTCCGGTGTGAATATCAATCGCGCGCAGAACCTTGAGTGAATTGTCGTCGGGCACGTTGCGCGTTGTGCCGCCCATATAACCCTTTCCGGCCTTCCACTCCATGTCGATCTTTGTGTACACGCCGCATTTTTCGAGCGCCTGTAAATAATAGAAGCCCGTTTCAGGACTGTAGGAAGTTGAAAACCAATTGGTCGCTCCCTCGATCGGCGGGCAGATGGTGTTGCCCTGAGTAGTCGGTACTTGATTCGGCTTTAACACCGGACGCCCGTCGGCGCCAATTTCACTCGCCCACGTTAGCTTTTTCACGAACGGCTTCGCCAGAAGCAGTTTGCCGGTGACGCGATCGAGCACGTAGAAGAACCCATTGCGGTTGGCGTGTACCAGTAGCTTGCGCGGCTGTCCATTCCAAGTAGCATCCACCAGCGCCTGCGTCTGAGCGGCGTCCCAATCCCACACATCGTGAGGCGTGTATTGGAAATACCACTTGAGCTCGCCGCTCTTGGCCTCCAGCGCGAGTACCGAAGCGGTGTACAGATTGTCGCCCTGCCGGTCATCACCGTCGAAATCCGGACCGGCATTGCCAGTAGGCCAATACACGATGCCCAGGTCGGGATCGTAGGTGCCGGTGAGCCACGTGGATCCGCCCGGATGAGCGATGCCTTTGCCCTTCCAGGTTTCAGCGCCCGATTCTCCGGCCGCCGGCACGGTCCAGAATCGCCAAGCCTCCTTACCCGTTTTTTGATCGAACGCGGCCACAAAACCACGCACTCCTTCATCGCCGCCGGCTGTCCCGCTGATTACTAAATTGCCGGCCACCAGCGGCGCCGACGTAGCGTTGTAGTTCTGATGCCAGTCGGCCATTTCGGTTTCCCAAAGCAGTTCTCCGGTGCCTCGCTGAAGAGCGATGATATGGGCGTTGTCGGTGACCATAAAGATGCGGTCGCCGGCAGCGGCGACGCCACGATTTATCCCGCCAGCAGCGTTGCCAACCAGTCCCTGCGTCCGTTTGCGCTGGTAATGCCAGATGGCGCGGCCGTCCCCCGCGTCGAGCGCCCAGCATTCGTTGGCGATGGTCACATACATCACTCCCTCAACCACCACCGGAGTCACCTGCAGGTTGCCGGTATTTGGCACGGGAAAGATCCAGCGCGGGGCTAACTTGGAAATATTCGACGCGTTAATCTGGGACAGCTTGCTGTAGCGGCTGCCGCCGGGTTCGCCGTTATAGCCCGGCCAGCCGGATTCAGAAGTCACTTCACGATACCGGTCGCCCGACTTGCGAAGCAGATGCAAATGGTGATCGTCGGTCAGCATCTGCATGTCATTCGGCGTCTGGTCCATAATCAGGCCCTCCAGCACTTCGCCGTTCGACTTTTCGGCCTTGCCTCGGACTGTCGGTTCGCTGGGTGGACGCTCGAGGGTGCGCAAAAAACGGACCAAGTCGTGCATTTCCGGGTCGGCTAAGCGAAAGGCCGGCATCCCTGCATCCGGCCGGCCGGCGCGAATGAACTTCGCCAGACCCGCGTCGTCGAATGACCAAATCCGCGAGGTAATCGCCGGACCATGCTCGCCGCCGTTGGCATCGCCGCCATGGCAGGCTACGCAGCGGCTCTCAAACTGATGGCGTCCAGCGGCGGTGTTTTGGGCTAGCGCAATTGAAACGGATATCAGCAGGCAGGCAAAACGCAACAGGAAACCGCGGAGTCTCATGCAAGTGAGGCTACCACAGTCCCATAGAATCAAAGCAAGTCATTTTGCCGCGACTTCCAAAAGGGTTTGATAAATCAGGTTGGTGCCCTGTTCGAGCGAGTCCACCGGCACACGCTCATCATTTCCATGCATTCGGCTCAAATCGTCGTTCGATATCGGATACGGGTAAATTCCGTAAACCGGCACGCCGCGGCTGCGCCATGCGAACGCATCCGTGCCGGCCTGGAAAAGATAGGGCGTGACGGGAACGCCCGGCCAGACCTTGCTCGCACTATGCACCAGCGCTTGATAAAGCCCGCTATTGGTCGGCGAGTCTACTGTGCCGGCCGTCATGCTTGCGTATCGCCTCATAGTTCCGGTAGGACTGCGCGGTGGCGCCACGTCCACGTCCGGATCGTTAATGACCTTCTTGATTTCGGCGGCCAAATCCTCGGCTGTGGTTCCCGGAATCGTTCGGAAGTTGATAGTCGCTTCGGCCGAGCCCGGAATCACATTGCCGCGGAAACCGGCCTGCATCAGAACCGGCGCGATGGTGTTGCGCATGATCGCGTGCAGTAGGATGTCCTTGCTGATTTCCTTGTCTGCCTGCGCAATCAAGGCTGGATCTTTGCCGTTCACCAGGTTGTTGAAGTAGGTCGACATCGGCGGCTCGCTGGTCTTGGCGAGCGTCAGGAAAAATTCGCGCGTGCTGGCCGTCAGTTCGGGCTTGGTCTCATAGTCGGCGAGTTTGGCCATGGCTTTCGACAGGCGGAAGATGGCTTGATCCGGCCGAGGCATCGAAGAATGGGTCGACGTGCCGTGAGCGGTCAGCACCAGCGACAGGCCCGATTTGTCGAGAGTCGAGATGCTGACGTAGCGGACCCGCCCATCGGGCCGCTTCATGATCCACCCGCCTTCGTTTAGGGCGAACTCGCAGTCCATTTTGTCCCAGTGCGATTCGGCCAGCCAGGAGGTGTTGTACTGAGCGCCTTCCTCGTCTGCTTCGACCAGGAAGATCACGTCGCGCTTGAGTGGGACTTTGTTTTGCGCTAGCCGCATCACCGCTTCGGCGAAGACCGCGATGCCACCCTTGAAGTCGATTGCGCCGCGCCCCCAAACATAGCCGTCTTTGATCAAACCGGCGAAGGGGTCCACCGTCCATTTTTCGCGCTCGACCCCCACCACGTCGCCATGAGACGCGATCAGTACCGGCTTCCGGCTGCCGTCTCCTTTGAGGCGCGCAAAGAGAACCGATTTCCCAGGTTGTGGCGTAGGGATGATGTCGATCACAAAGCCGAGCGGCTTCAGCTTGGCGGCGAGAAGCTCGTCTATTTGGCCTTCATTTCCGGGCGGATTGCTGGTGTCAACGCGAATCAGTTCCGACAGCAACTCAGCGGTGGGGTTGGCCGCCGTGGCGTCCCTAGCCACGATTGTGGCTGCAAACGATACAACTAAAGCGGCGCAGAGCCACCGTCCGATATGCATGAAACGCAATCATTATGAGAGAGGGCTTGCAAGCTGTCAACATATTTCTTATGCCATAATAATGGCAAGCTTACAAACAGGAGGAACTTCATCATGAAAACTGGACTAACTTGCCCGGCAGCGCCCATAACGCTCCTCCTGGCTCTGGCCGCAGCCCCACTGGCTCAGCCAGCCGCGACGCCGACCTATACAAAGGATGTCGCGCCCATCTTGAACAAGAACTGCGCCGGCTGCCATCGCCCCGGCGACATCGCACCTATGTCGCTGCTCACTTACGAAGACGCCCGGCCCTGGGCTAAGGCCATTCGATCCGCCGTAGCTCTCGGCAAAATGCCGCCCTGGCATGCCATGGAGCCTCGTGGAACTTTCTCGAATGATCGCCGTCTCACCGATCAGGAAAAGGAAACTCTGATCGCCTGGGCCGATGGTGGTTCCCCGCAAGGCAACCCGAAAGACTTGCCGCCCGCACCCAAGTTCGTCGAAGGCTGGGATATCGGCAAGCCGGACGCCGTCATCAGCATGGTGAAGCCCTTCGACGTTCCAGCCTCGGGCACCATCGACTACCAATATTTCCAAATGCCCACCAACTTCACGGAGGACAAGTGGGTGCAAGCCATCGAGGTGAGGCCTGGCGTGCGCGGCGTCGTGCACCACATTCTGGTCTTTTCGAAAGACCCCGGCGGCACGCCACCCGCGTCGGCATTCACTATGGTTGTCCCGAAGCCGCCTGCGCCTAAAGAAGGGCAGAAACCGTTCGACAGCAATGCCGCGCTGGCGCGAACCCGGGGTGTCCTAATCGCCACCACCGCGCCCGGCACCAACGCGATGACACTCCAGCCCGGCTCCGCGATGCTCATCAAGGCCGGTTCAGTACTCACCTTCCAGGTGCACTACACCGCCAACGGCACCGCGGCCAGCGACGTTTCAAGCGTCGGCTTCATCTTCGCCAAAGAATCGCCGCAGCACGAAGTACGCAACAGTGCTTTTATCAATGCGACCTTCGTCCTCGAGCCCGGAGAAGCCAACAAAGAAGTCGATTCCGCCATCGAGTTCAATCAGGATTCGCACATTACAGCGCTGTTCCCGCACACTCACCTGCGTGGCAAGAGCTGGGAATATCGGCTGGTATATCCCGACGGCCGCTCCGAAGTCGTTCTCTCCGTACCGAAGTACGATTTCAATTGGCAGACTTACTATCAGTACACTACGCCGCTGGCCGTTCCCAAGGGAGCCCGGCTCGAAGCAGTTGCCCACTACGATAATTCGCTCAACAATCCGTCCAATCCCGATCCCAAAGTAGCGGTGCATTGGGGCGAGCAGACCTGGCAGGAGATGCAGTACTCCGGCATCACCTTCATCGTGGACGAAGAGCCGCGCCAGACCACCGCCCAGAAATAAATTAGGGACAGTACACTCAATCCCCAATTTCGAAACCCGCAGCATGCCCGATAAAGTGCGATGGGCGGTTCTCGGCGTCGCAAAAATCGCCACCGCCAAAGTAATTCCCGCGATGCAAAAGGGCGAATGGTCCGAAGTCGTGGCCATCGCGTCGCGAGATTTGGACAAAGCCGCCACCGCCGCCGGCAAGCTGGATATTCGCAAAGCATTCGGCTCCTACGAAGAGGCGCTCGCCGACCCCGAAATCGAAGCCATCTACAACCCGCTGCCCAACCACCTGCACGTCCCGTGGTCCATTCGCGCCGCCGAAGCCGGGAAGCACGTGCTCTGCGAAAAACCCATCGCCCTGAGCGTCGCCGAATGCCGGACGCTGATCGCCGCCCGAGACCGCACTGGAGTCAAGATCGGTGAAGCGTTCATGGTCCGAACCCATCCCCAATGGCTGCGTGCCCGTGAACTCGCACATTCCGGAGAAATCGGGGAGCTGCGCGCGATCCTGGGCGCGTTCAGCTATTTTAATCGTGACGCCGCGAACATCCGCAATATTCTGGATTTCGGCGGCGGCGCCATCATGGACATCGGATGCTATCCGATCCAGATCTCACGTTTTCTCTTCGGCCGCGAACCGGAGACTGCGTCGGCGCTAATCGACCGGGATCCGCACATGCATACCGACCGGCTCAGCTCCGTTGTCCTCGGGTTTCCCTCCGGCCACTCTGTCTTCACATGCAGCACCCAGCTCGTGCCTTATCAGCGGGTTCAGATTCTCGGAACCAAGGGCCGCATCGAAATCGAAGTGCCGTTTAATCCGGCGCCGGACCGAAAGACCCGCTTGTTCGTCGACAACGGCGCGGATCTGTGGGGAAGCGGCATGAGAGTTGAAGAGTTTCAGGCCTGCGACCAATACACCATCCAAGGCGACGTCTTTTCACAAGCCGTTCGCGGCCTCGCCGATGTCCCTACGCCGCTCGAAGATTCCATTGCGAACATGGCCGCGATCGAGGCGGTTTTCGAATCCGGCCGAACAGGTCGGGTAGTTCGCGTGGCGTCTTAGCGCTTCGATCCTAAAAGCGACTGCACCATTGTGTTCGTCAAAGCGCCGCCCGAGAACTCGGTTCGCTGGCCGGCCTGTTTTCCGGGCGCCGGAAGCAACCGCGCTGCGAGCGGCTTGTTCCATTTATAGGCCAGCCATGCGACATCTCCAAGGATCCGCGCGATCTGTTCCTCGCTCACATCGCCGGGCAGGGGCACCGTATCCGCGCCACCGGCACACACCGCCGAGTAAGCCAGGATCGAATCCAGATTGTATGTGCCCTCCGCCCACCGGCGCGCCAACAGATTGTCTTCCATCACAGGAATCATCAGTCCGGAATAGCCAGTCCGTTTCACCGGTGTCGACTGCACGGCGCGGGTGATGATGCCGGACGCCGTCAGCGTCCCGCTCGACCCGAATGGGCCACCGATGAACGATTCGATGGCGCCGCCAATCGAAATATCCTTGAGAGGCGCGGGCGTCGCATCGATGCCTTCGTAGGTCCAACCCGTGCTCGCAGCCACCTGCATCGCCACCGTCTCGGCTTCCTTCGTATATTTTGTGAACGCCTCCGACAGATGTTCCTCGGCTTCGCGTGGGTCGTGATATCGCGCGAAAACATCGGCTACGACATTGGCGCCTTCCATCGCCAGCGCAAACGCGTGACCCTTGCCGAGATGATAGGACCCCGGATAATACGGCCCGTACGGTTTCATCATCGCGATCGCGCCGAAATTGAAGTTGCCGTCCCCGTGCGGGCTGCGCTGCGAGACTTGTTTGATTAGCTTGGCCGCTGCCGTGATAGCGTGCCAATGAATGCCTCGCTCGTCCGCCATGATCAGGTTGGCGTTGACGCCTATCGACGACAAGATGTCCGCCAGCAAATCCACCGGCGCGGTGTCATCGTTGTCGTTCAGCATTGCGGCGCCGATGTTGAGCCCGGAGCGCGCCTTCGATGCCGATTCCCGCAGCTTGCGGATCAGATCGAGCGCTTCTTCACGCTGCATGCCCTTGGTGTAAACGGGAAACGGCTGAGTGGTGATCCGTCCGCCCGCGCCCTCGAATCCGGCTCGGTTCAAGGCTTCCTTCGCGGCGGCTAAGAACTTCTGCGTCTCTTCGATTTTGGCGGCGTAGTTGTTGCGGTCGATTTCGATAAACGCGGTTACTGCTCGAATTCTAGGCCGGCTGTCGGCCGCGAACGCAAGCGTACCGCACGCAAGTAGCAGCAGAACCCTTCGCATTTTCGGCTACCTTCTTGCCGCGGTCGCTGCTCCCGCGCTTTTGCCAGTAGCTCGCGCCAGCCCTTCCACGGACGGCGTTCGTTTGGGCGTTCGCAGCAACTCCTGTTGGAACGCCGTGGCAGCTTCGGCCGGGCGCCCCGCGTCCAATAATACTTCTCCGTAAAACTCGAGCGCCGGCTTGATCGGCTCCGGCGGCCCGGATGGCGCGGCCAAAGTTGACTCGATATCGGCCGCCTCCTTGGCCAGGCGCACTGCCTCGTCCTTTTTTCCACGTGCCACTTGCGCTGCCGAAGCGACCTCATTCTCCATAATCGCGAACGGCTTCGCGGCGTACGCATCCCCTCCCGATTCCACGCTCTTCCGCATGCCGCTCAGCTTGGCGCGGGCCCGATCAGCCTCATCCGCGTCACCCAGCTTCGCAGCGCTCAGTCCTGCGATGAAGATCCACGCACCTTCCCCCGCGTATCGGGTGCCCATGCCGGGCATACCAGGCATCGATTCGTGTTCAGCCCCGGCTTCCTTCGCGCCTTCCAGCGGAATCTTTTCCCACTTGCCCGTTTCGAGGATGTAGCGAGCCAGCATGGTGTGGTATTGCTGGCCGATGTTTGCATTCTTCGGATTTCGATCGGCGGCCTGCTTCGCGAGATCCACGTTCTTCCGCGCGTCGTCAAACTTACCCAGCATCAGGTTCGCGTATTCCAACCACGACAGCGTGTGGAAATCCTCGCGCCCTTCCGGCAGGTGCATCCGCGCGATCAGATCGACCGCAGCCTGGTGGGCCACGATGTTGGAGGCAACTACGTCCTGCCACATGCCCAGTTGGACAAAGATGTGCGACGGCATGTGCAATGCGTGAGGCGCGGCGGGAGCGATCTTGGCATACACGCGCGCCGCCGGCAAGGCCAGAATCGCGTGATCCGGATCGTCGAAGGCGTGGATGATGAAGTGCGCCGCTCCCGGATGGTTGGGATTTTCCTGAAACACCTTGAAGGCAATCGATGCCGCCAGCGCCTGCCGTCGGAAACCCTTGTCGCTGGGCCGCACGGTGCCGAGGAGCGAAAGCGCGTAGAAGATCGAAACCTCGTTATCGTCCGGCCAACGCTCGTATAACCGCGCCATTGCGTCGGAGTAGGCATTGTCGCGGGCCAGCTTGTCGCCCGGAGCGTAGAACAGGTCATTCACCGCTTCAACGTACGCCTTTTCTTTTTCGGTATGTGCCTTCGCGAGACGTCCTTCTACTGTCGGTGCCAGCCGCTCCAGCGCCTTCCTGGCCGCCGGAAGATCCAACTGCGCCCACAGCGGATGGTTGTAACTCATCGCCTCGCCCCAGTAAGCCAGGGCGAAGTTCGGATCGGCCTGCTGCGCCTGATGGAATGCTTCCGCCGCCTCATCAAACTCGAAGCTGTGAAGGTCCTTCACTCCCTCGATAAATTTCGGCTGCGCCGCCACGGCGCCGGACGTCGGGAAGCTGATGCTCCCGAGTTGCTGCCCGTTAAGACCCACGCAATTGAATAACGCGACACCAGCTGCGATAAATCCAATGGCACAAAGCTGTAATTTCCGCATATGGCCTCCTCTGCTCGGCGTTTTCTATTATGTCGCAATCAATCGATCTTGTGAATCCTGACGCCCCGCGCCGACAGCTCGTCCAGCAGCTTCTTTACTGGCGCAGACGTCTCACCATCGCCCGGGATTACCATGGCCCACTCCAGGTTCTCTCGAAATTCTCGAGAGACGATATGCCATCGATTGAGCTGAGGCGGGGTTGTTGTTCCGATTTGAATGAGGGACCAGTGTCGCACCAGCGCGAGTGCGACCTCCTGGTCCGGCAATGGACCGCTTACTATGAAGTGATTATCGCCATGCACCAGGATACCTACCATCGCACCATTCCCGATTCGAAATCGAGGCTTATTGTGAGTCTAATTTCGCCCGAATCGCCTGCACCAGCTTCTCAGCCTCTTCGCGGAACATCCGCCCAGGTAAGTCGCCAGGGCTACATCCTTATCGTAGTGCGTCGCAAATCTAGTAACCCGGCATAGCGGTACTTGCTGCCCCGGCGCTCATGCAACACTTAGCGCGACTCCACAAATTGCGAGACAGTCATTCCCGAAGCCCGGGGTCGCTGGGCACTCGGTAACGATCATACCGGACTCATCCGGGCCTAAAGTAACGAGGAGCTCCATACTTGAATGTTATACGTGCAGGACCTCTCGCGCCATTGCTCTTTGGTGGGATTCAATATAATACGGCAGTGACCACTCGATCAATCGCTGCCGCCATCGCCGCGACCATACTCGGAGTTATATCGCAGCAAGCCGCGGCGCAGAATACTCCCGTTCGCGTCCTGGTTTCCAACGGCATGAGGGCGGCGATCGAAGAACTGCAGCCGCAGTGCGAACGAGCGATCGGGCATCCGCTTTCGCTTCAATTTAATTCCACCGCAGCGGTGAAAAAGAGGATCGAGGCTGGCGAAGCGTTCGACGTTACGATCATCACCACCGAAGCAATCGGCGACCTGATTAAAGAAGGTAAGCTCGCGAGCGGTTCGCGCGCCGACGTGGCCCGCTCCGAACTCGGCATCGGAATCCGCGCCGGTGCCGTCAAACCTGACATCCATGCTCCGGAAGCCCTCAAAAAAACGCTGCTCGAAGCAAAATCGATAACCTATCCGCAGGACGGCGCGAGCAGAGCCTATATAGAGAAAATGTTTGAACGCCTGCGTATCGCCGCCGACGTCCAGCCCAGAATCATCCTGGCGCCTGGGTCCGGACCCGCTACCGAAAGCGTCGCCTCCGGCAAAGCTGCCATGGTAATCACGTTATTCAGTGAAATAGCGCCGGTTCACGGCGTCGAAATCCTCGGCCCACTGCCTGGGAAGTTCCACTACGATATCCGCTTTGGAGCCGCCACTAGCGTAGCGTCAAAAGATATGCCCGGCGCTCAGGGGTTGATTGGTTTCCTGGTCGGCCCCGATGCGGCGCGAACGTTCAAGACCAAAGGCCTGCAGCCTCGCTAAATTTACCAGCCTACGCGGGCCATCCGGTTCAAAATCTCTTCACTATACTCGTTCATCCGTTCCGGCTTTCTCTTCAACGGCGCGGGGATGATCGCCGCCAGCCGTGCCGCCTCCTCGCGATTCACCCCACTAGCCGGCACATGGTAGTAATATTCCGATGCCGCCTGCGCTCCGTAAATCCCTGGCCCCCACTCGATCACGTTCAGGTACAGTTCCAGAATCCGATCCTTACTGAGAAACGATTCCGCCATCGGCACCACCGCAAACTCCGCGCCCTTGCGGATCAGAGAACGTTCGGTGGTGAGGAACAAGTTCTTCACCAACTGCTGCGTGATCGTCGACCCCCCGCGCCCCATCCTCCCGCGTTTGATATCGTCTTCCAAAACCTTCTGCATCTCCACCCAGTCGAAGCCGTGATGCTGCCGGAACCGGCCATCCTCGGCGGAGATCACGGCGTGTTGCAGAACCGGTGCGATCCGCTGCAGGGGTACGAAATCGTATCGCTTTTTGTAAGCGCGATGCCGGCGCATTGCTTCCAACCGGCGTTCTATCTGCACCATAGTTGTCGGCGGATCGATCCATCGTAGCCCCAAAACGCATATCGCGCACCAGGCGTACAGCCCCATCACGACCACCAACACACCGATCGCGATCTTCCGCACCCAACTTCCGCTCTTGCTCGCCATGCTTGTTACCAATCTCGCACGCCACGCCTTTCGCGTCGTTGCTATGATCGAAACTTCGGACATGAGCACTATTACTCACCTGGAATGCAGCGTCTGCGGCAAGCGCCGCGAAGCCGGAAGAGTCCACAACTTATGCGAGTGCGGCGGACCGCTTCTGGTTCTCTATGATCTTGAAAAAGCGCGCGCCACCTGGAACCGCGACACGATCTCGAAGGGTCCCTGCAACATGTGGCGCTATCGTCCGGTATTGCCGGTTCAAAACGATTCTTCCGTCGTCACGCTCGGCGAAGGTATGACGCCGCTTATCAGGACCAACAAGCTCGGCGCGCGGCTCGGCGCTCGCGATCTGTGGGTCAAAGATGACGGGATTAATCCCACTGGATCGTTCAAAGCCCGCGGTCTATCTTGCGCCGTTTCGATGTTGGTCGAATTCGGCATCCGCAAAGTCGCGATTCCCTCGGCCGGAAACGCCGCCAGCGCCATGGCAGCCTACGCCGCCGCCGCCGGAATCGAAGCTTTCATCTTTATGCCGCGCGACGTCCCGCAGGCCAATTACATCGAATGCAAGGCATTCGGAGCGCACGTCACCCTGGTCGACGGCCTGATCAGCGATTGCGGCCGCATCGTCGCCGAGCGCAAAGACGCCGAAGGCTGGTTCGATATCAGCACTCTCAAGGAGCCATACCGCATCGAAGGCAAAAAGACCATGGGTTACGAGCTGGCTGAACAATACGGCTGGACGTTGCCGGATGCCATCTTCTATCCTGCCGGCGGCGGCGTCGGCCTCATCGGCATGTGGAAAGCGTTCGGCGAAATGGAGACCCTCGGCTGGATCTCGAGTAAGCGGCCCAAAATGATCGCGGTCCAAACCGAAGGCTGCCAGCCGGTGGTGCGAGCGTTCGAGCGCGGCGAGTCGAAAACACAGTTCTGGGAAAATGCCCACACCGTGGCGGCCGGTCTGCGCGTGCCCAAGCCGCTGGGCGATGCTTTGATGCTGGATGCGGTCCGAAAAAGCGGCGGCACAGCCATTGCCGTCAGCGATGAGGAACTGCTGGACGCTTCGCTCGAGCTCGGCGCCACCGAAGGAATCTTCGCCGCGCCTGAAGGCGGCGCCTGCGTTGCGGCCTTGAGAAAACTGCTGGCCAACGGATTCTTGAAGCCCGGGGAACGGATCCTGCTCTATAATACTGGAGCCGGGCTGAAATATTTGGAAGCATTTTCGCCCCGCTTTCCTCGCAGCACTGCGTCCGAGCAGGACAAACTCGGCGGCCTGATCACACCCCGTTAGGCTCGCGCAAACCGGCCAGCCCCCTATTTACACGTCTTTTGACACTGCCGGGATGGTTTTGGCAAACTAATATAATGTTTTCGGAGTCAGTCTTTCCCCCCGGCTTAGGCCCTGTTGGTGATCTCGAGTCCGCGGTCGTAAACCTGCCTCTGTAGCGAAGATGTCAAGGAGACTTCAATGAAACTATTTGTAGGAAACCTCCCCTATGCGGCAACGGAAGCCGATATAACAGATTTCTTTACGCAGGCTGGCGTCACTGTCGATAGCGTGAACGTGATGCGCGACCGTTTCACCGGCGAGGCTCGCGGATTCGGATTCGTGGAGATCAATGACGATGGAGCCGCCAATCGCGCCATCGAAGCCTGCAATGGACGCGACTTAATGGGCCGCGCGATGGTGGTCAACGAAGCTCGTCCTATGGTCCCGCGCGAGGGTGGCGGCGGTGGTGGTGGCGGCCGGCGCGAAGGCGGCGGTGGACGGCGTGAAGGCGGCGGCGGACGCCGAGGGCGCTAGCTCAGCTTTCTAGAATCCTGGCAATCGCATCCGCGTCGTTGGGCGCGACAATTGGTTTATTCCCGAAACGCGAATCGATGTTCCTGCCTTCGGGATCCTTTAATTGCCCCGTGTGGTACTGGTAAATATAGTCCGGATCCTTTAAAACATTTCCGGTCAATACTGCAATTACATCATCGCTTTCCTTAATCACCCCGGCTGCGGTCAGCTTCGTTATACCCGCCAGGGTCGCGGCCGACGCCGGCTCGCAACCGATCCCACAACGTCCGATAATGGCTTTTGCATCGGCTATTTCCTGCTCGCTTACTTTTTCTACGACACCCTTCGAAACTTCAATTTCCTGGAATGCCTTCGGCCACGAGACCGGATCACCGATTTTGATTGCGGTAGCCAGCGTATGTGGGTCACGCTGGCTTTGAAAATTGCCGCCTCTCCGCATGAAATCGTAGAATGGGGAAGCTCCTTCGGCCTGAATCACGGCCAGGCGCGGGATCTGACTGATCAATCCGAGATCGCGCAACTCCCGCAGCGCTTTTCCGAATGCCGACGTGTTACCGAGGTTGCCGCCCGGCAGCACGATCCAATCCGGCGGAATCCAGTCGCGCTGATCCATCATTTCGAAAATGATCGTCTTTTGACCTTCGATACGAAAAGGGTTGATCGAGTTGAGCAGGTAAATCCCCAGGCGTTCGGCGAGCACGCGCACCAGCGCTAGAATCTGATCGAAGTTCGCTTCCACCTGCAAGGTTCGAGCGCCGTATTCCAAGGCCTGCGCAAGTTTTCCGTACGAGATGTTGCCGTGCGGGATGAAAACAACCGGGTCCAGACCCGCCGCGCTGGCATACGCGGCCATCGACGCTGAGGTGTTGCCGGTCGAAACGCACGCCACGCGTTTCTTTCCCAGCCGGATCGCCTGCGTGACGCCGCAAGTCATGCCGTTATCCTTAAACGATCCAGTCGGATTGAAGCCCTGGTGCTTGAAAGTGAGATGCTGCAGGCTCGCATATTCGGCCGCGCGCGGCGCATTTAGCAACGGCGTGTTACCTTCCCGCAACGACACCGCCTGAAGATGATAGCCGTCGAACGGAAGCAGCTCACGATAGCGCCACACGCCGCTTTGGTCGTAGACTTCATTTGAAGTACGGCGCTCCCGCCAGGTCTTCTTCCACTGCTCCGCATTGATGTGGCCGTTGCGAAAAGATACCTCCAGCAATGCGCCGCACTCCGGGCAGTTGTAGATCAGCTCGTTAATCGGGAAACGCGCGCCACACTTCTGCTTGAAGCAGGCCAACTCGGCTAGCATGATTAAAGTATCCACGATATGCTCGCGGTTTGTCTCTACAAAGGCGCGGTTTACTTACGCGACCAACCTCGTCCGCGCCGGCCCAGCGGATTCGCTTTGATCCGGCTGCTAAGCGGCGGAATCTGCAATACCGATCTCGAATTGCAGCGCGGCTATTACGGTTTTCGTGGGACGCCCGGACACGAATTCGTCGGCGAGGTGATCGCCGCCGACGATTCAAATTGGATCGGCCAGCGCGTGGTGGGCGAAATCAATCTCGCTTGCGGCGACTGCGAGTGGTGCCGGCGAGGCTTGGGGCGTCATTGCCCCCAACGCACGGTGCTCGGGATCGTAAAACACCCCGGCGCTTTCCGCGAATTCCTGACGCTGCCGGAGCGCAATCTGCACCGGGTACCGCGTAAGATCTCGACCGAGCAAGCCGTGTTCGTCGAGCCGCTCGCCGCCGCTTGCGAGATTCTCGATCAAGTTCGAATTCCTGCCGGCGCGCCAGTGGCCGTGCTCGGAGATGGCAAGCTCGGCCTGCTGATCGGCCAGGTCTTGAACGCCTACGGCGCGGAGGTTCACCAATATGGGCACCACAAAGAGAAGCTCCGGATTGCGGCCGCTATGGGAGTTGATGTACGCGCGGGAAAGAAGACTCCCATGGCAGCCTATGATTGGGTAGTGGATGCAACTGGGTCGAGCCTGGGCCTCATGCAGGCTGTGAAAATGACCCGGCCTCGCGGCACCGTGATCATGAAGTCCACCGTCCATGGGCTGATCGGTATCGATTCCGCGCCGGTTATCGTCAACGAGCTCACGCTGGTCGGCTCGCGCTGCGGCCGTTTTGAACCCGCGCTGAAACTGTTGCGGAGCGGCCGTGTGCGTGTCGACGATTTGATCTCCGAAGTGCTCCCTTTGAAAAAAGCTGCTCTCGCGTTCCGGCGTGCCGGGCAGCCCGGCGTAATGAAGGTGCTGCTCAATGCCTAAGCTTCGAATCGTCTGTTGTTGGCTCGCCTGCACGCTCGGATCCACGGCTCAAACGCCACAATATGGCTATCAGGTGATTCACGTGTACCCGCACGATCGCAAGGCGTTTACACAAGGACTCGAGTTTCGCGCCGGCTTTCTGTACGAAGGCACCGGCCAATACGGACACTCTGATCTGAGGAAGGTGCAACTCGAAACTGGCCAGGTGGTACAGCAAATCAGGATCTCCCCTGAATATTTCGGCGAGGGCATCACCGTCATCAACCAGCAGATCATTGAACTGACCTGGCGAGCGCAGACTGGCTTCGTCTATGAGCAGAATTCTTTTCGACGGCTGCGGTCGTTTAGTTATCCGGGCGAAGGCTGGGGACTCGCCAACGATGGCGCTCAAATCTACATGAGCGACGGCACGCCGCAGATCCGCGTTTGGGATCCCGTCACGCTCCAGGAGAAGCGGCGCATCACGGTTCGCGACGGTCGCGAGCCCGTAACTTACCTGAACGAGCTGGAGTGGGTTCGCGGCGAAATTTACGCCAATGTCTGGCAGACCGACCGCATCGTACGTATCTCACCAACCGATGGCCGGGTGCTCGGGTGGGTGGACCTGTCCGGCTTGTTGGACGCCGCCGATCGAACCGAGCACGTGGATGTTCTCAATGGCATCGCCTATGACGTTTTGGGCGACCGCCTGTTCGTCACCGGCAAGCTCTGGCCAAAGCTTTTCGAGATCAAGATTGTTCCCAAAACTCGCCGCTAGTGAAATAATCGCTTCACCCTCTCCTTCAATCTCGCATAAAGAGAAGACCCATTCGCCGCGGGTTGCGTGCTTTCATTGGCAACGGCCTTGGGCGCTTCTACTTCCGGCTTTGGATTGTAGGGCTCTCGCTTCACCATGCGAATGCGATAGCTTTCGAACGTATATGTCTTTCGAACCAGCCCGCCGGCATTGGTCTCCAGCACAACCGCAAAGCTCGGCGCGTCGCCGGTCGTTTTCACTTCCACCGGAAAATGGCCGAAAATGTTGCGCTCTATGTACGCCGTTTCGTAGCGATGGTGCTTCTTGCTCCAAACGAAAACGCGGAAGCTGTCAAACTCGTACGGCTCCAGACCTTTCACGATCGTGGTCCAGAGCCAATTGTTCTTTACCGTGTCGCCATCTTGGACTTGGCCCAGTGGAAAATACGACGTGATGCGGTGGCCTTCGGCATACTGGGCGACTTCGTCCGGGATGGCCATGTTGAGCATACGCGTCAAGACCCAGCCCACCTTGCCTTCCTTGGTTCGCACCAGGCTCCAGTCATCTGACGGTACCGGTCCGGCGGGCTTGGGCTCCGGCTTGGGTGTTTCGGGTTCTTCTGCCTCTTCTTTTGGAATCGACAGAGCCACCCAGTTCGCGGGCGGTTTGGGAGCCGGTGGAGGCGGCGGCGGCGGGAGTTTCGTTTGCGACTGGCGTTCCTTCGTCTTACGCTTTGGGGGCACGGGCTTGGGAGCCAGCACAGGCGCGGGAGGCGCGGGCTGCACTCGCGGTGTGAGTTTGTGGCCGATAACGTCAACTTTTGCGTTCTCCGGGACCTGCCAGAAGCTGGGAGAAACTCGATTCGGCTCGATGTGCATATTCAATGACTCATACACGGAAGCCGCGCCATGCGAAGGATATTGCGACACGCTTTCCGCCATGTGCTGCAGGCCGGCCATCTGCTCGGGCGTGAGAAGCTGCCGCGTATCGGTCCAGCCCTCGGCGCCCTGCGCGGTGCGTACTTTTACGAAGCGCCTCCGATATTCGACGATGTCGAGTTTATCACCGTGTTTCAGAGTAGCCGAGACAGGCGATTTCGGGGCCAGCTCCTGGCGTAGATTCAGAGTGGCTGGTCCGACGTAAGCCTCCCCGATCGCCAGCGGCCGGCTCGGCTCGGGAGAGCAGGAAACCAGGAAGCCTGCGAGGACATAGATTGCAGCGCGAGGCAATGTCACGAGCGGAGCTTCTGTTGCTAGTGTAACAAGTAATGACCGAAAAAGAGAGCGAAACCACGGTGGAATATTACTGTCCCAGATGCCACGCGGGTGTACCGGACCCGCTCGTATGTGGTGACTGCTCGGCGATTATCTGCCGCCGTTGTGGGACCCCGCTGGAGCGGGTGGATGAATTGGGAATCGGCTAGCGGCCTTCTGAAAAATCAACATCCGGCGCCCGTGCCGGCCCCCTGAAGATCACGACCGTCGTTACAACCGAGGGCAAACGTCCTGCTCGATGGTTCTCAATTGGCAGCCAGTACCCAGGCAGCCGACCCCAACAGATCGTTAGCCCACTCCAGGAGGTCCCATTTGGTCAGATAACGGCTTTCCGACGCCGGCCCCTTTTCCCGGTACCCATCAAAGAGCCGCAGATAAATCTCCGGCTGGTTATGTACCAGGGATCCCACCAGTTCCGCGCTGCCCGGATCGTCTTTGCCCGGATTGGCCAGCACCAGACGAATCGTATCCTCCGAGGATTTGGCCAGCCGCAAAGCTTCGTCGCAATTGCCCGCTTCCAGCACACTGTATCCATGCTGCTCGAAATGAGCATGCAGGACGCGCCGGGCCTCGGCGTTGGCGTCGACCAGGAGCATCACCGGTTTTTCGAAATGCTCCAGGGACACGCCCGCGGCCACGACTTTGATGGAGGGAAGATAGACTTCGAACGTGACCTTGCTGTCTTCCATGCGGACGGTAATCAATCCTCCCATTCGTTTGATCAGGCCGTAAACAAAGGGAAGACCTTCCCAGTTGCCATCCCAGGATGGATCGAACGCACGCTCGATAGCGGCAGCGTCCTCGCCGGTGCTGGTGTAGGCGATTCGGACGCAAAGCCAGTTTTCGAGACCCTCCGGCTCGGCGCATGCGGCGGAGATGGCGATGCCGCAGCCTGCGTCCATCCAGTGGTGTGCATGCTGAAAGATCATGTCGAGCGCCCTGGTAAGTTCGTGGGAGTCGGCCTGAACCGGCCGCGGATCCGCATCCAGCTTGAGAGTAAAACCGGGCAAGGCCTCCTTCCATACCGCCGCCAGGCGTTGGAGAATCTCGTTCACCTGGATCGGTCGAGGCGCAATTTCCCTCTCTTGCGCGAATGTGCGCAGGCGGCTGGTGACAGCGAATGCTTCCTTGGCCGCGCTCTCAATCGTCTGCACCGATGAAAGCATCAGACAGGCGGACGGCAAGGATTGGAGGATGCGCGCGCTCTCCTCGGCCACCGCGCTCAACTCCAACTGAAGCTGTCCGGAGATTCCCTCCGCGAGCCGAGAAAGCGCCTGGTGTTTCTTCTCCTGGCACGATTGCTCCGCTTCGAACTTGCGCAGCGTTACGTCCTGGAAAACGACCACTACTCCTTGAATGTGACCATCCTGCACCCTCGGGGAGGCGGTTCCTTCGATAGCCCGCCGCGATTCACCCGCGCCTTTCAACCAGATATCGGCGGGCAATGAAACCGGCGTGCCTTGCAGCATTGCGACCGGCACAAGATCTTCCACTGCCCGCCCATCCGGATAGGTGAATGCCAACAGCTCGGCGCAAGGGCGGCCGAGGGCGTTATCCACTGCGCAGCCGGTCAGTTCTTCGGCCACCCGGTTCACATAGCAGATGCGTCCGGAGCCGTCGGTAACCAGGACGGCGTCAGGTACAGCCGCAAAGCTCGCGTTGAGCCAATCCCGCTGCTCCCGCAAGTAGCGCTCGTGGCGATGTCTGGAAATGGCCACCTCAATCGTGCCCTGCAGACTGGCTGAGGTAATGGGCTTCTTGATATACCCAAATGCCCGCGTTTGGCTAGCCCGCTGCAAAGTCTCCCGGTCATCGTAGGCCGTCAAATAAACCACCGGGATGTCGAACTCACTGCTGACTTTGTCGGCGACCTGGATCCCGTCCATCTCTCCGGCCAGCCGAATGTCCATCAGCACCAAATCAGGCGCCTGTTCACGGATCACCTCTAACGCTTCGCCGCCCGAGGCGGCTACGCCCGGAACCCGGTAGCCTTCTCGTTCCAGACGCCCTTGTAAGTCGGCGGCTATTAAGCCCTCATCTTCCACTATGACGATTTTGCGCTCGCAAGATTCCACAAGACTCCTATGTCAGAAGGTCAGTGGCAGGACCAAGTCGTCGCTAACGGCGGGCGGCGGTTGCGACAAATAGCTCAGCGTTCAAATTAGTGCGTCGTTAATCGAAGTTCTCTCTTCCCACTTTTGAGGATAAGCTTGCGAAGCGGGCGAAGTTGAATCCGCGAGACTAATCTCATTGAAAACAAATAAGATTTCCGCCTGCGAAGGTTTGGGACTCAGATTTTTGGCGTCAGGCTATGGCACCCAGGTTCTAAGAAATTTCGCCGGCTCGCTGGGCTGAATCGAGAATGGGCTCGCCAGGGCCGGCACCAGCCACGTTTCACCCTCCCGAAACGGCTCAGGAGTCCCGGATTGCCCCGTAATGTAGCCGCTTCCGCTAAGAAAGATCAACAAATGAAAGCGGGCGGCCTCGGGAGAATACCGTAAAGGCGTACTGGTTTTGGCCAATTCAGTATGAAAATACTTGCAATCGATCGGCAGCGGAACCGGCCCGGCGCGACCGGCTTCAGTGGACGCGACCTGGATGGCTTTTTCCAGATGCAATTCGCGCGGACGGCCATAGTCGTAAAGCCGGTAGGTGATGTCGGAGTGCTGTTGGATCTCGCACAGCGCGAGCCCGCCGCCAATGGCATGGACCGTGCCTGCGGGAACATAAAACGCGTCACCTGCCTTCACATCCACCCATTGCAGAAGATCCTCGATCTCGCCGTTTAGCGCGGATTCGCGCAGCCGCTCGCGGCTAATGGACTGGCGAAAGCCGGCGGCGATCCGGGCCCCCGGGTCGGCGCGCAGCACGTACCACATCTCCGTTTTTCCGCGCGAGTTTTCGTGCGTCTTCGCGAAATCGTCGCCCGGGTGAACTTGAACCGACAACCGATCGCTGGTGAAAACGAATTTGACTAAGAGCGGAAGGTCGGCTTCAAACCATACCTCGCCGATTTTCTGGGCCGAACTCGGATACCAGGGCGAAAGGTCGGTTGTACCCCAAATCTTTTCGAGGAACCTGGCCGGAAGCCGTACCGGTTTGCTACCGCTCACGGATAAATTTATCGATCCGGTCCAGCCCGCGCTCGAGTTCGGTCATGGACGTGGCATAGGAAATCCGGACATGCTCTTTGGTCCCGAAAGCTTCACCGGGAACTACCGCCACATGCGCTTCCGCGAGCAGGCGTTCGGAGAACTGCATAGCCGACGATATGCCGTTGCGGAACCCGACTGAAACGTTCGGATATGCGTAAAAAGCGCCCCGCGGTTCGGCGATTTTGACGCCCGGAATGGCGCGTAGGCGTTTTACGACAAAATCGCGCCGCCGGCGATATTCGGCCAGCATGATGCCGATGGATTCCTGCGGACCGCGCAGCGCTTCGATAGCCCCTTTCTGCGCAATCGAAGTCGGATTCGACGTGGTGTGGCTTTGCAGCTTCATCATGGCGTCGATAAGCGGCTTGGGCGCCAGCGCGAAACCGATGCGCCATCCAGTCATGGCGTAGGTCTTGGACAACGATCCAGCCACCACCACGTGTTCCTTGGCGCCCGGCATGGAGGCGATCGAAAACGGTTCGCTGTCGTAAAGAAAGCGGCAGTAGCACTCATCAGTCATCAATTGGATGCCGCGCTTCGCGGCCAGGTGATAAATGCGCTCGAACTCTTCACGGCTCAACACCGCGCCACTCGGATTCGAAGGCGAGTTAATGATCAAAAGCTTGGTCTTGCTGGTGATGTGCGGCGCGATGGATTCGGCCGTGAAAGTGAAACCTTTGTCTTCGTCGGTTTCAACGAAAACGCACTTGCCGCCGGCATAATTGACGACATCTTTGTATGTGACCCAGTAGGGCACCGGGATGATGACCTCGTCGCCATCGCCAATCAATATCTGCATTAGATTGAAAATGGCGTGTTTGCCGCCTACCGAAGCGATGCACTCGCCGGGGGCGTAATCGGTTCCATAATCCTCGCGATGCCGCGCGCAGATGGCCTGTTTCAGCTCGACGGTTCCACCGGTCGGCGTGTACTTCGTGAAATTGGCATCGAGCGCGGCGATGGCCGCCTTCTTGATGTTGTCGGGCGTGGGGAAATCAGGCTCGCCGGCGCCAAAATCCACTACATCGACGCCCTCTCGGCGCAGACGGTCGGCGTCGGCCGCAACTTTCATAGTGGACGATTCGCTGATGCGGGAAACCCGCTCGGCTAGATCCAGAGTGGCATGCATGGAAGGGTTCAAGGTTCTCCTAAAAGTAGTCTTTTTCTTAGTCTACCTTCAATCGAGGGTGGCACGAGGCCCGAGATATTTCCGCCCAGCCGGATCACTTCCTTAACCAGGCGCGAACTGATGAAGGAATGCGCTTCGCTCGCCATCAGGAACACGGTTTCGATCTCCGGCTTCAGGCGTCGATTCATGAGCGCCATCTGCAGCTCGTATTCGTAATCGGACACGGCGCGGATTCCACGCAAGATGACGCTGGCGCCGCACTCGGCGGCGTAATCCACCAGCAGGCCGTCGAAGGACCCGACTTGCACGTTGGGAAGACCGCAGGTCACTTCATTCAACATTTCGATTCGATCCGCGACGCTGAAGAGCACTTTCTTTTCTTCGTTGCGCAAAATGGCGACGATCAGCTTGTCGAACAAGGCGGAGCCTCGCTGGATCAGGTCCAGGTGACCGTTCGTGATCGGGTCGAAAGTGCCGGGATAGAGGGCCACCACGGTGGCGGGTTTCGTTCTCACGGGAAGGTTAGTTTATCAGATTACGTCCAGGATATACGAAACTACAGAGTAGTATTCCGAACCTGCTCACTGACAAAACCGAAATCCGCCGGCGGCTCAATGTCGACCGCGAGTGGTCGCTCTACGCGCTCGCGGACCTCGACGACGGAATGTTCGAGCATTGCGCCTGGTGGGGTCTGAATGACGACCCGAAAATGAATGATAGCCTGGCGCTGGTATTCGGCGCACTCCCGATCTGCCCGATCTTCGTGCTGGGCGACACGCAGTCGACTCGCCAGCTTCTCGCGGCGCTCCCGGTGACGGCTGGTTATCTTAACCTGAAGCCGCACCAACTGGAGGCCGCGGAAGGGATCTACCGCTATCGCGAGCTGCATCAGATGCAGCGCATGTTTCTCGACGATCTCAAACAACCGGCGGGAACAGCGGAACCTCTCACTTCGCGCGATCTCGAGCAAGTCGAGCGACTGTATGCTTCCGGCGACGGCGGCGGCATTGCCTTCGCGGCCTTTCAGCTCGACACCGGCTTTTTTTATGGGATTCGTAAAGGCGCCGAATTGGCGTCCGTAGCCGGCGCGCACGTGGTATCACACGGTGAAAGCGTGGCCGGCGTGGGCAATATCTTTACGCATCCGGATTATCGCGGCCAAGGTCTGGCGCAAATCGTTACGTCGTCGGTCGCAGCGGCACTAAGAGCGGCCGGCATCCGGACCATCGGACTAAATGTGGAGCTTACAAACACGACCGCCATTCGCGTATACGAACGTATAGGGTTTCGCGCTCACTTCCACTATTACGAAGGCATGGCCGATCGAATATTGGATTAGCTCCTGTTACAATTCCTGACTATGCGACCCATTTTGTTTTGCGTGCTAGCCCTAGGCCTGTTCGCCCAGGATCAGACCGAGCTCACGCGCGCACTGAGTTCCTCGCGGCAGCGCATCGACCACATCGACGATCAGATCGTGAAATTGCTGAACGAACGGGCCGCTGTGGTACGCGAGGTCGGCGCCGTCAAGACGCGCTTCCATGCGCCGGCCAGCGCGCCCGGCAGAGAAGAGCAGGTCCTGCGCAGGGTGTCGGATCAGGCCCGCGCGCCTCTCACGCCGGAAGCGGTCCGAAAAATCTACCAGACGCTCCTCGCCGAGATGTCCGCCATGGAGGACAGAGAGATGAAGTCGCAAGGAAAGTAGGCCTGTAACTTGCGTAACTCTACGATAGTTCTTGTGGTTGTACTTGCAATCGTCGTTGTTGCAATCCTGCTGTTCTTCTACCCGGAAGATCCATCGCAAGAGCCAATCATCGGCCCGAAGACGAGTTCTACCGAGACAGATGGTTTAGTCGCTCGCGCATGGATTGAGCGGAACCGGGTCTATTCTGGCCAGATAATCCGATTGCGCATAACATTTGACAATCGATCTGGCACTCCGGCTGACATCACCGTTTACGATGTACAAAAGCCAGGATTCGAACCTGAAACTAGTTTTCGCTTTATCGAGACCCGTTTACCAGCAGGTTTTCCGCTGGCGGTACCTGCGGGCGCTTCTGTCACCCTTGAATTAACTTTGACACCGGCAGCTCCAAGCTACGGCCGTTTCTCACTAGGGATTGCGTACCTAGTTGCCAGGCCGCACGCGCTGCGGAGTGCAATTATTGTCCTGGACCCGGTGGAAATAACGTCTTGGTATCGCGAACAAGCATCGCTTTTCGCGAACCGCCTATATTCGGTTATCAAGGACCTTACGCTGCCAGTCATACTCGCTGTCCTCGCTTATGTATTTCAACGCGTCCAAAAAGACCGTGAAATGCGGCAGGCCATTTGGACAACTCAGCTTCCGCGCATGCATGAGTACGCAGAGAAGCACTACATGCCAATTGTCCGCAGTTTGCGTGGCGTGCAGTCGGAATACTTGAAGCTAAGGCCAACCCCGTCGACGATCTTAGCAGTGGATGGTTCAACGAAGCGGTACTCGTACGTGCTACTCATGTTCCTGGGCCGCATGCGCGCACTGCGCGAGGACAAAGGTGGTGTCTTTTTCAAGGACCGGGGAGGCGAGTACGTAGCGCAGGCCGCATGGTACGCCTTTTCTGAAAATGTCGTCGCTACCATCGGCGAGGATATTTACGAATCGGCGCTCAAGGAGTTGACTCTTCCTATTACCTACGAAGATTTCAGCGCAGCTTCTGAGCCCACGTTGGACCAGTGGCATGCAAAACTCCTGGATTGGATAAACGATGTCAATCCACGAAATTCCTACGCGCAGTGTCTGGAGCTGCTTAAAGTCCTGCAGAGCGTGTTCTCGTTCGAGGCCAATCGTCCATTTGACGCCTTCTGGTATGAGAGCCCAGCAGACTTCGACATCAAACTCTCCGAAGAGTACAAATTTCCGATCAAACCGGAAGTGCGAATGGAGGAATTCAAAAAAAGGCTGGATGCCTACTACAAAGACGTTCAGCATTACCTCAAACGAAAGAGGTTGAACTAATAAGGGAGGCCCCGCAACGGTAGGCTACGCGATGTCTTGGTCGTTAACCATACAAGCCCATTATACTGGAAACGCTCAGGCGTCACAAGGTCCTCAGTTGAAATTCTGGCGGAGAGGGAGGGATTCGAACCCTCGGTAGAGCTTTATGGCCCTACGACGGTTTAGCAAACCGCTGCTTTCGACCACTCAGCCACCTCTCCGTTCTTAACTCATCCGATTTCAGCGGTTCTGGTCGATGTCACTACATTATACTTCGATCTTCGCCTTTCGTGGAACGATTGCCACTGTTTTGTCGCTCCTCTTCAGGTGCTGCCATCCCGACGCTTCGCCTCGTCGTTGGAGTGAGCGTAGCGCATTGTCGTGCCGATATTCGAATCCCAGAGTAGCTCTTTAACAGTCACGACGTCCGCTCCCTCGCGAGGAAGCCGCGAAGCGGCCGCTGGTTCTTCTTAACGATCTTCTTCAGGCCGTGTCGCGCAAGTAACGCGGGGAGGCCAAAAGCAGCCTTTGCTCCTGATCCTTACTTAGCGTCTCGACGCGGAGATTGTCCTCCGGCAGGAACCTCACCAGCCGCAGCCGATTCGTGCCCTGATGCTGTCCTGCAGTTTCGCTGGGCCAAAGAACGCGAGCAGGTTGCCTGCATCTGCACGTCGCGCTTCCATGATCGCTTGTGCAGTCTAGCGTATTCGATGTAGCGATCGCGGCGTTTTTGTCAAGCCGGTCGACACGACGTTGCTCGAACTCGGTGACGTTTGTAGTGATCATCACGGGTGCGCTGGCCTATGCGCAGCCGAGAGAATTTTGACCAGCTCGTTCTGTACGTCAATTGCTGGGTGTTTGCCCAGAAAAGGTGCTAACGCACCAGGGGCTTCCTCTCATCGAACCAGTCCTAAAAGATCTTCGCGCTGCCAGTTTGCTCAAGCGCACCAGAACCCATCACCGTGCCGCACCCGTGCCCCAGCGCGGGCCGTCGCGGGCGCAACAGAGGATTCTTCTCGTTTTTATCAACCCAGAGTACGGGTGAACCGCCGGTTGAGACCGTCGCGGCCGGCGCTACTGCCGGAAGTCGTGTTGCGGGAACCGTATCGTCACAGATACTCCATTTGAGGTATCGAGGTCGATCGTTCCGTGAAGCTGCTCGGTGAG
>DATHOT010000012.1:0-4385 GCA_035484655.1 Bryobacteraceae bacterium
TGGCGGGTCAGCCGGCCACCTTGGCCGGGTTCGTGCACTTCGAGATCGGGCGCTGAAACGACCTGGAGTGCTCGGCATTTTGTGCCGAATATCACTAGAGTGCGATATTCGCATGATAAGATGCGTTAGGGGCACAGAAAGACGCGTTTCTCACCTTATTCGCTATGTACAACGCCTATTTTGGGTTTTCGGAAACTCCCTTTAGCCTCAGCCCGGACCCTGCCTTTTTGTATCGAAGCGAACAACATGAAGAGGCGTTGGCCAACCTCATTTACGGCGTCCAGAGCCGCAAGGGCTTCATCGTTCTGACGGGCGAGGTGGGTACCGGCAAGACCACCATGCTGGAATGCCTACGGGACTTCCTGGATTCGCAGTACATCGAGTTCGCGTTCCTTTTCAATTCGCGCATCACATCCGACCAGTTCTTCGAAATGATCGCGTACGATCTGGACCTCCGCTGCCAGCGGACATCCAAAACGGAAGTTCTGTTCGCGCTCAATTCCGTGCTGCTGAATCAAGCCGAGCAGGGCCGCACCACGGTGTTGATCATCGATGAAGCGCATAACCTGGAGTGGGAAGTTCTCGAAGAGATACGGCTGCTCGGGAACCTGGAAAACCGGCGCGGCAAGCTGCTCCAGATTATTCTGGCGGGCCAGCCTGAGTTAGACCGCAAGCTGGAAGCGCCTAACCTTCGCCAATTGAAGCAGCGCATCGTGCTGCGTTGCAACCTCGATCCGTTCACCCCCAAAGACACAGCCCTGTACATTAATACTCGCCTGGAGAAGGCCGGGATGCCGGGCCAGACGGTTTTCACGCCCGAGATCATGACCGAGATTCACGTCCGGGCGCAGGGCATCCCGCGTTTGATCAATGCCGTCTGCGACAATGTCCTGCTGACCTGCTTCGCGGTGGAGAGCCGGGTGGCAACGGTCGACATGCTCGATGAAGTCAGCAAGGATATGCGCCTGGAATGGCCCGGGCGGCGGCCTCGCGGCGAGCGCACGCGCTACAACCTGGAGACCTACGAAGAGCCCTCGCTGCGGCGCGGTGGCGAGTAGAACTCATCCGTAGATCTATACAGCCCATCCGGTTTTTCGACCTTTCGTCAGCAAAGCGCGGCCAGGTCTGTCCTTTCCACCTATTCTGTGATCGAAAGGATTTTCCCATGAAAACAAAACTTGCTGCGTTGATTATTCTGGCCGGCGCCAGCCTTTTGCTCGCCCAGGATCGATTCGATTACAAGGTCCGCAACTATTTCTTCGCCGGATTTGCAGGCGACGCGGCGTCGCTTGAAAAAGGCATGAAGATCTGCGAGGATTCGATCGCGGCCGATCCCAAGAACGCCGAAGCGCTGGTATGGCACGGAGCAGGCCTGTTCTATGCTTCCGGCCAGGCCTTTCAGAAGCAAGACATGCAGAAGGGCGGCGAGCTTTGGGCGCGCGGCCTCAAGGAAATGGACGAAGCCGTAGCGCTCACGCCCGATCAACTGGGCGTAGTCATCCCGCGCGGAGCTGTGCTCCTGACTGCCTCTAAGTATGTTCCCAGTCCTGAGATGTCGCGTCCGCTGATCGAAAAAGGCGTCGGCGATTTCGAGAAGACTTACCAGCTGCAAGCTCCTAACTTCGACAACATGGGCACGCACCCGCGCGGCGAGCTAATGATCGGACTGGCGGACGGCTACAATCGGCTCGGCAACCAGGAAAAGGCGCAGGAGTGGTTCGAGCGGATTCAGAAGACCATGCCCGGAACACCTTATGAGAAGTCGGCCACGACCTGGCTCGAGACCAAGTCGCTGACGCCGGCTCAGTCGGGTTGTCTCGGTTGCCATACGGGCAAGTAAGATGATTAAGACTGCAGGGCGATCTATGATCCGTTGGAAACACGTACTCGGCATCGTGCTCATCAACACGGCGGTCGCCTTCGTTCCAGCGGTAATGCTGGTAACCATGGTCCAGGGTGCGACATGGCGTCAGTTCGTCATCGAGTTCGGATTTTCCTTCGTGTACGCGCAGTGCATCGGCAGCCTCGCATTTGCCACGATCCCACGAGTCTGGGTCGCGTCGTGCGACGTACACAGCATCGCGCGATGGTCCATGCGGGTGGCGGCAAGTATCGGGGCAAGTATTGTAGGCTGCATGATCGCGGGATTGATCTTCGTCATGCTTGGTTGGAGCCCGTTGGGAGCGTACTGGGACCAATTCACCGGCAGCCTCAAGATCGCGACATTTTTGACGATCGTTGCCGGAAGTGTGATCTCGATGTTCGAAACCATGCGATCACGGCTGGAACAGACGACGCTCCAACTGCGCACCAAGGAACTGGAACGCGAGCGTGCACTGAAACTGGCGACCGAAGCTCAGTTGGCATCGCTCGAATCGCGCATTCATCCGCATTTCCTGTTCAACACGCTCAATTCAATCTCTTCGCTGATTCCTGAAGATCCCGAGCGCGCTGAGCGATTGCTGGAGCAGATGGCGGCGCTGCTACGTTTCTCGCTGGATGCAAGTCATGCCGGCCTGGTGCCGCTTTCGCGCGAACTGAAGATCGTGATCGACTATTTGGAGATCGAGCGCGTGCGTTTTGGCGACCGTTTGCGTTATCAGCTCGACATTGCTCCGGATGCCACGGACGCGAAAGTTCCTCCTCTGGCTGTTCAGACGCTGGTGGAAAACAGCGTGAAGTATGCCGTCGCGCCCTGCCGTACGGGCGGCGACATACGGATAGCCGGAGTGCGCGAAAACGGCCTGCTGCGCGTGGAAATATCCGATGATGGCCCGTCCTTTGATCTGGAATCGGCGACCGCCGGTCACGGGCTCGACAATTTAAAGGGCCGCCTGGCAACTTTATTCGGGGCGCGGGCGACGCTGACGGTGGAGAGGCGCGAAAATCGAAATAGTGTCCGGCTGGCGGTTCCCCAGACCGGCAATGGTCATGAAAGCATTCCTGGTTGACGATGAATCTCTCGCTCTGAAGCGCTTGCAGCGGATGCTGGCTGTGACCGGGCGCGTCGAAATCGCAGGCACGAGCACGGACCCGGTGGAAGCCGTCGAGGCCATCCTGAAAACGAAGCCGGACGTCCTGTTTCTGGACATCGAAATGCCGGGGATGACCGGCTTCCAGATGCTTTCCGAGCTCGATCCGCAGCAGCAGCCATTGATCGTGTTCACGACCGCATACGATCAGTATGCGCTCGAAGCGTTCGGCGTGAACTCGGTGGATTATTTGCTGAAGCCCATCGAAGCGCCGCAGCTTGCCAGGGCTTTGGATAAGGTAGATCGTATGCGCGGTGGCGTGGAGCCGCGTCCCGAAATCCGGGAGCTATTGGACCGGATTGCCGCGCTCGCTGCCGGAGGGGGACAACCTGCATACCCTGACCGCATCGCATCCCGCACCGGTGAGCGCGTCGAGCTTATCGAACTGGCACGTGTGACGCACTTCTTTGCGCGCGACAAGCTGACTTATGCGGCCACGGCGGCGAAGAACCACGTGGTCGACCACACGATTCAGGAGCTGGAGCAAAAGGTGGATCCTCGGAAATTCGTCCGCATTCACCGGGCTATTTTGTTGAACCTGGATTATGTACACGAGCTGCACACGTGGTTTGCCGGGCGGATGATGGTGCGGCTGAAAGATGAGAAGCACACGGAGTTGACTGTGTCGCGCGATCGGGTGCGGGCGCTGAAGGAGCGGCTGGGTTTGTAGTCGCGAGAGGATCGATCCCACGGTCTGGTCGCCGAAGAAACGGGGGAACGTCCCGGAGTATCGATATCTGCCACACTCGGGGTGTGCAGAACGCTGAAAAGAACCGTGGGGAGCTTCAACGAACCGCTCTACGACGTGCGCTCAAGGCTGCTGTAGGCGCGTGGAAAGACGAAAACCATCCTGAGCTGAAGCATGGCGCAGTGGCCTGGGTGGAGCAGATGCGGAACGAATCGAAGACTAGGTTGCAGAGGGCACAAGGTCGCGGGAAAAAGCGTTGATGACAGTGTGTTAGGAATTTCTTGATGCGCTCTTGGAGCAGCGTCTCACGCTTTCGCTGCCCGACGTTACGATCGCGGCGGTCGCGATTGCACGCCGCCTGACTTTGCTGACCGACAACAAGAGGCATTTCCCCATGTCCGAGTTATTAACGCAGCCGTTACAGTAGGAGTGGGCCTCGCTCGAATCAACAAAGCCGCTCGCAGGTCGGAGGCCTGCGCCACAAAGAAAGCCGCTCGCAGGCCGGACGCCTGCGCCACAAAGAAAGCCGCTCACACGCCGGAGGCCTGCGCCACATAAGAAAGCCGCTCGCAGGCCGGAGGCCTGCGCCACAAAGAAAGCCGCTCGCAGGTCGGAGGCCTGCGCCACAAAGAAAGCCGCTCGCAGGCCGGACGCCTGCGCCACAA
>DATHOT010000013.1:0-38945 GCA_035484655.1 Bryobacteraceae bacterium
TATATTCAGCAGGAACCGCCGCGCGCCCGCGGGCGAGCGATACTGATCGTTGATCTCGCTGTCGATGTGCCCCTGGTAGGCAGTGGCGATAAGCGATGCTGCTTCATCCTGCTTCCGCTCCGTCCAGCTATCGATCAAGGCCGAAAAACCGGGTTTTCCGGGCGGCAGTTTGCCGCCGGTAGCCAGATCCAGTTCCATGAAGTTGCGGACATGCACGCGCAGATAGCGCTGCTGCGGAAGAGTCATCTGTCGCGCCGTGCGCAGCATCATCAGTTGCGACTCGATGCGTTGCACGAAAGGCGTCTTGATCAGGCTCTCCACTACCGTCCCGAGCAAGAGCTCTTCGTTCTCAACCGTCGCGAAATCCCGCATGATATAAAGATCGCCGATGAGGCCCTTCCGTTCTTCGGAAACGAAGTAGCAATATCCCACTGGGTGGCTGTTTACCAACAAGGAGAAGCCGTTCAGCGCCTGCATATCCAGGAATCGCCTCACTAAGCCGGCCGATGCGCGGAAGTCCCAGTCCAGTGTTTCCCGCCAGGTCTCTGTCTCTTCTTCGAGGAGGGCATCCAGGTCGCCGGAACGCAAATGTCGAAGATCGGCAATGCGCGCCAGCGGCAAATCAGAAACAGCGGCCATATCGGTAGACTACACCTAAATAGACGTGCGTCGCCGAATGTAGGGAACAGGTAGAATGAAGGTTCATGCAAGTTCTGCAGGCGGGCGATCATAAATTCCTGTTGCTGGAACTCGATCCCGACTTTGTGGCTAATATCGCGAAACAGGCCGGGTTTGAATACAAAATCGAGGACACCAGGCGTTCGCTTTGCCTGGATTTGCTGGCCGCCGACCGGCAGGCTCCTTTGCTGTTGTTCGACGCCGCCGACCCCGGTAACCTGGGCTGGTTTTCACGCTGCCAGTTCTATGTGGACGGTCAGTCGGGCGCCGTCTTGCAAACCCCTATCTCGTTAGCAAACCAGAAGGATCGTTCCGGGCATACGCTGCCCCATTCGATTCGCCTCCAGATCGCCAAAGAGCTACCGGCGTCGTTTCGCCTGCCGGGAAAACAGCCGGTCAACGAGCAGCTGGTCTACGCCGTTCTTTACAATCTGCTTAACGCGCTGATGAATACCGGCGTCGGTGTGTGCGGCGGACGGGCGGTCAGGCCGCTGGCTGGCCGAACCGAGACCATCGGCACGCGAAACTAACGCACAGTCTTCCGTTTGTCCTACGCGTAATAGTACGGCTGTGCCCGAGTGTCATGGTACGTTTTTGCGTAAAAAGCCCCCGAAAGTACCTTGGCGCTCGTGGGCTTCTGTGGCATTCTTCAGTTGAGTCAGGACTGCTTCGGAGGAAGGTCCTGCTCCCTTCTGACCGGCTCGGCGTATGTTTCCTTCTCCACCGTGCGCGCCGAGCCGGTTTTGTTTCGGCCTAAAGCGCGATTCACTGCTGGAGCACGGAGTTCAGCGAGCCCTGCCTATAACCTTCCAGATCGATCGTCACGTAATGAAAGCCCAGAGGTTTGAAGATCTCGACGAATGCCTGCGCCATCGCGGGAGTCAGCGCCTTGGGAAGTTCGTCTTTGGCTACCTCGATGCGTACCAGTTCGCCGTGGAAACGCACCCGGAATTGACGGAACCCGAGCGCTCGAAGCGCTTCTTCCCCTCGCTCCACGGTTTTCACGGTCGCCTCCGTAACCGGTGTCCCATAGGGAACGCGCGAGCTCAGACAAGCCGCCGCCGGCCGGTCCCACGTGCTTAGACCCGCCAGGCGCGACAGCTCGCGGATCTCCGCTTTTGTTAATCCCGCGTCTACGAGCGGCGCTTCGACACCGTGAAATTTGGCGGCACGCTGCCCCGGCCGATAGTCACCCAAGTCGTCGACATTCACGCCATAAATGATGTGATCAACCCCGCGATCCTTGGCTACCGCCTCCAGGCGCGTAAACAGTTCGTCCTTGCAATGGAAGCAGCGATTGGGATCGTTCTTGACGTATTCGGGATTCTCGAACTCCAGCGTCTCAATGTACTCATGACGGAATCCGCATTCCCGCGCGAATGCCTCGGCGTCGCGCTTGTGCGATTCGGGGATGGAGGCTGAATCCGCGGTGATGGCGAGGGCGTTCGCGCCAAGCTGCTGGCTTGCGGCCCAAGCCAGATAGGCCGAATCCGTCCCGCCAGAATAAGCCACGATCACTCGCCGCATGGAAGCCAGGATCGTAAACAGCTTCTCCTGCTTTTCCGACAGCGCCGAGGGATCGAGCTTAGGTACGCTCAAATTGACTAGACTCGCCATACATCACCAGTATAGCGGTCAAGGGAGCGGTCGCTCCTCAGCCTGAGGCCCCCAGGGAAAAACCTGAGCTCCTTTCTGGAAAATGACCTTAATAACGATGCAAACTCTTGTACCAACATCCCGCCGATGATATTCTTTCCACATATAAACGTACAGCACAGACGTTACGAGGTTTCCAAAACTACCTTAATGATCGTTAGCGTAATCATGACTGGCGTTTCTGTGTGCCTGTTCATCTACTGGCTTCGATATACCTGCCAGCTGATTCTCAGCGCCAAATCCGCCCGGGATTACACGCGCGATGTCGCGGAGGCAAACAACCTGCTGTTCCTTCAGGTACAAGAAGAACTAGCGAAGGTCCGCGAACGTTTCGATCTCGACACTCTGCACACCAAGCTTGAAAATGACTACCGGCTGCTGACCTATCTGCTGGTTCACGGTCCGTCCTTTCATGCAAATGGCGATCGTCTGGAACAGATCATGCTGATGCTGAATTTCAGGCTTTTGAAGGCCTATTACGCTCTGATCTGCCCTGTTTCGGTATCGATCGGCAAGCGAGCCCTGAACGAAATGACGCAAGTGGTCGGATATTTCGCGAACCGCATGGGTGAGCGTTCCGCATACGCCGCCGCCTGCCGCTAGACAACAGGCAGCCTTAGGTTCCAATTACAATACAGCGGTGACTTCTCATGAAACCCGCTTTCGCGTACGCTACGCCGAAACCGACCAGATGGGCGTCGTGTACTACGCCAACTACCTGATCTGGATGGAGCTTGGCCGCGCCGAGTATTGCCGATCAGCCGGAATCTGCTACAAGGACATGGAACTCCAGGATGGGATCCGTCTGGCGGTGGTCGACGCGCATTGCCGTTACCTTTATCCGGCGCGCTACGACGACGAGATCGGCGTTAAAACCTGGGTCGCGCGCGCCAATCCTCGAATGGTCGAGTTCCACTATCAGATTTGCGACTCGGCCACGGCCCGCGAGTTGGCATCGGGCGAGACCAGGCACATTTTTCTAGGTTCGGATATGAAGCCTGTGAAACTTCCGGAAAAGTATCGTCCGCTCTTCCGCGCCGATTCTGCTACTGATTGAACTTGATAGTCGATTCGCCGGTGAACTTGTGATAGTTGCGAAACTCGATCACATTGCGATCGCACTTGTTTGAGCCGCGCGAGCAGCTCAGCACTTCCGCATGCACCGGCAGCAGGAATTTCTCGGGCGTACCGAGCGTAATATAATCGAAATCAACGGCTGTTTCCACGGAAATACGTGGGAATTCCTCGGGAATGTCCTTGGCCTGCATTTCAATGCGGAGAGCGTGCGCGCTCTGCTTGTCAATCCACACCGAGCCTTTGTAAGCCGGAAGGATATATTGGCCGGGAACCCAGATTTTCCACGAAGAGCGCTGCCGGGTGACTTGGAAGTCATAGACCGAAGCCGCGATATGGGAAATGGTGTCATCCTGCGCGTACTTGAAGGCGGCGTCCGCCCCGGGCGAGAACAGATTCGCCAGAATAGTGCCGAACTCGCCGGTCGACCAGGCGCCCGATTCCTCAGGCGGCTTTTTGGTCGGCTTGTTGTTGATCATCAGGTTCCGATAGCTCTCTTTGCCGTTCTCGTACACTACCTCGGCCGAAACGATATCGATGACATTCCAGCTAGGGACGCGTGTTTCGCTGGCGTAGCGCGTAGTCATTTCCTGGCAGACATAATTGGGCAACCCCTCGACAAACGAGCCCGCAACCTCGCGAGCCTTTGCGATGAACGCCTGCCGCGGATTGGTCGGTGGCGGGGCAGGCAGGGGAGGCTCGCGGCGGACCGGTTCTCGGGCAGCGGATTGGCGCGTGTCCGTCGCTCCAGCCGAATCATCATCGCTGGGCCGCTTATTGGAGGCATATTCGGCCGGTTTCCCGCGCTTTAGCTTGGGCGCATCGTCCCCGTCGCCACGATTTTGATCGGGCCTGACAAGAATGGTCGGCGGTGGTCCGGTCCGCTCCTCCTCCGGTTCCGGTCCCGGTCCCGCGTCCAAGACCTGCCCGCTGGGGATAATCTTTCGAGCTATTTCCGGATTGGCTTTGATACTAACGGCCTGAAAGGGGCCGTCAGCGCTCTGGGTGGCCTCGACGTCCACGCCATCGCCGGTCTTCATGCCATTGAGCTTGGTGGTCTTGTCGGTAAACTCGATGGTCAAAATTCGGGTGTCGCTGGTTTCAAGGTCAAACGATTTATCGTTCAACTCCCGAATAACTCCGCTGAAACTGTGCGGCTGAGCGGTTGCCGCCTGCTTCTGATCCGTGGATTTTTGCGAACCTCGCCGCGGTATCGGGATGCCCGATCCGCCACCTGGACCCTGGCCGGGCGGATATTGGCCGGGCGGATACTGACCACCGGGCGGATATTGTCCGGGAGGATATTGCCCTGGAAACTGGGCCGCCGCGGCGGCCGCAAACGCCAACACTAAAACCGCTATCCTCATAGCGCCTCCTTTAGACGAACCTGCCCGTCCGTGAGGTTCCAACTATCCCTGAACTCTCTTTTCCTTACCCACCCAAAACCTCTCCCGCAAAATCAGCTTCCGGATCTTTCCGGTCCCGGTCTTGGGAAGCGGCTCCTCACTAAAGTCTATCACCCTGGGAAGTTTGAATCGCCCCAGGCGCAACTTCAAAAACTCGAGCAATTGCTCGGAGGTTAGCGCTGAGCCAGGCTTGCGCACCACCACGGCCACTGGAACCTCGCCCCACTTTTCGTCTGGAGCCGCCACGACTGCGCACTCGAACACCTCAGGATGGGCGAAAATCGCCTTTTCCACCTCGAGCGACGAGATATTCTCACCGCCGCTGATGATGATTTCTTTCTTGCGATCCACAATGTGGATGAATCCATCCTCGTCCCAAACCGCCATATCACCGGTATGGAACCATGGACCGGTCATGACAGACGCTGTGACGTCCGGTTCGCGGAAATAGCCCTCCATAATGTGATCGCCGGCGGCCACGACCTCGCCGATGGCCTGCATGTCGCGGGCGACGTCGTGCATCTTTTCGTCCACTACACGCACCATGACTCCGGGAACCGGCCAGCCGGCCATCGATCGACGGCGATGCCGGTCGGCGTCCGATTTGTATTCCAGCCCTGGCTTGGAGCGGGCGGACGTAAGCAGCGGCGCCGTTTCGGTCAGACCGTAACCGCCATAGACGTCGCAATGGAAGGCCTTTTCCATGCGATCTACCAGCTCGGGTGACGATGCCGCGCCGCCCAGCGTAATGTTGCGCATGCTCGACAAGTCGTAATTTCCGATATCCGGCGCATTCAGCAGCGCATTCGCCATGGTCGGCACCAGGCTCATGTCAGTGGCGTGATGTTCCTGGATCAGCTTGAAAACGCCGGTCGGCTCGAAACGCCGCACCATGATCTGCTTGAGGCCGAGGAGTGTCGAAGCCTGCGGGCGCCCCCATCCATTGGCGTGAAACAGCGGAATGGTATGCAGATCGACGATGGTCTCGGGTTCGCGAAACAAACTCGCCACCGCGATCCCATGCAGGTACAATGTCCGATGTCCCAGCATGACGCCTTTCGGCGTTCCCGTGCTGCCGCTGGTATAAAACAGCTCCGCGATCGCGCTTTCATCGAAGCTGAAGATGTCGGCGCGCTCGGGATGACCCTTGTCCAGCAGTTCCTCGTAGGAGAGATCGGCAATCGGAACTTTGTCGTTCAAGGTGACGAAGCGCTCGATTTCGCGGCAGGCCGGCTTCAGCATCTCCACTAGCGGCACAAAATCGTTTTCAAACAGCAGCATTTTCGCGCCGGAGTGATTCAGGATATTGGTCAGCTCGAGCGGGGAGAGCCGGACATTCAACGGCATCACGATGGCCCGCGCTTGAACGACGCCGTAATATCCTTCCAGCAACTGATGATTGTTGAAACTGAGATAAGCGACGCGGTCGCCATGCTGGATGCCCTCCTTCTTTAAGGCAGTGGCCAGGCGCTCGCAGCGCTCGCCGAACTCGGCGTAGGTGAACTCCTGTTCTCCCGATACAATCCCGATCTTCTTTGCAAACAAGTCAACTGCACGATGCAGACACCGGATGGGTGTCAAGGGAACAAGCATGCTCCCATCCTACCCGGAAATCCGAGGGTCAGCTAATCGCAGGTGAGCGAGTACGCCACAAGTAACATGACCGCTCATTGGGAGTGGGTTTCGGGATGATCCAGGAGATTCGCAGCCGGCGCAGTAAGTGAGCCGGTCACGGTAAGCTCACGGACTCGCAAGCGCGCGATCGTAAGATCCTCAATCGAGACCGACTTCAAGATCGCTTTACCGACCCTCATCCTACGACGGGGCTGCCAATGGCCAAAGCTCCCAACGCGAATGCACCGACTGCGAGGGCGCCCAAAGCATTGGCGCCTACAGCGGCACGGCCGATTGTTGTCGAAGACTTCTGGTATGTGTCATAGAAGTTACCTCACCTAATTATCTTTCCAGCGGATGCGCTCCATGTATAATTGACGGAATGCGATCTCTACGATGGAGATCTCCGCTATAAACGAAAGTGATTTCTTGGAGGTGTGTTCATGGCAGCCATGCCTACCAGTTTGGCTACGAAGCCCCTCGGCGAAGCCACCACGCAAGTAGTTGTTCTCGCCTTTGACCTGCTCGGCCAGCAAACCGCTAACCTTCCCACTCTGCTGCAGAAGAGCTTGTCCGATAAACCCGTGCAAGATGCGATTCAGTCCGCGCTGGACACCTTCATGCTCAAGCGCATGACTTCTGGTGCGGGAATGAACGATTTGACTTCCAAGGACGCGCTTGACCTGTTGAATGGCATCGCCAGTTCCGCAGGCGGCAACTGGGCGATGCCGCCCTGACTCAGATCAAGAACAGTCCTGAGTATAAAAAGCTCGAGAAGGCCATTGCGGATTTCCAGGCTGCGGCGAAAACGACGCCCATGGGCGTCTGGCTGGATAATAACTCGGGAATCGTCTACGTTACCGGAATCGCGCTGGTAATCGCGGGCACCGCGGTTCTCTTCGCCGCCAAAACAGGCGGCGCGGTAAATAACGCCATAGTAGGGCAGATCAAGGGCAAGCCCATCCAGGTCCTCAAAATCGGCAAGTTCACGTTGCAGGGGCAGTTGCTCGCTTTCCAACCGGACAAGCAAACCTTGGGCGCAGGATTAATTGCCACCGAGAAGTGGCAGGGGCTCCAGATTTCGGTAAGTATGGGAGTAATCGCGGCAGGCACAACCGTCCAACAGGTTAATGGCTCGGTAGTCCTGAAATCAGGTAATGTTAACGTGGGCTTCAACGCCACCGACACGCTTACCAACAAGACCGTCAATCTGGGAATCAGCCTGGGTTTCGACGATGGTCCGCTGAAGCCGCTCAAGGTGGGAGTGGGCGCGGTGGTGACCGACGGAAAAGTAACCGGTGGAACAGTGGACGCTACGATGAAGACCTCGGTAGGCGACTTCGGCCTGAAGGGACAGGCGTCCGACAAGCAGTACTCGGGCTTGGCCACCTGGGCCGTGCATTTCTAAGCGCGGCTGACGAAAGAGGCTGACGACAGCGGCTGACGACAGCGCCTGATGACATATGTTGCGTGCGATTCCTCCCGCCACGTATCATGGGGCTCGGAGGTCTTCGTGCATATGGCAAAAGCATTTGTCCTCATTGTGGCTCTGGTTTGTTGGGCTACCGTTCCTCTGCTGGCCCAAGGGAGAAGCCAGCCTCCCACTGAAGTGGTTCATGCTCCCACCGATGTCAAGCCCGGTAGCATTACCTATGAAGAGATCCCTTATCCATATCCAGTGCAGTTCCTGCCGCTCACGCTCTATGGCCAGGACGTGCGCATGGCATACATGGACGTTCCGCCGGTCGGCCAAGCCAACGGCCGTACCGCGGTTCTTTTCCACGGAATGAACTTCGGAGGTTTTTACTTCTCTGGACCGATCGAACTGCTCCGCAAAGAAGGCTTCCGCGTAGTGGTGCCGGATCAGATCGGTTTTGGCCGCTCTTCCAAGCCGATCATCCCGTACAACTTTAACGACATGGCCTACAACAGCCACAAGCTGCTCGAGTCGCTGGGCATCGCGAAAGCCGTCATTATCGGACACTCCATGGGAGGCATGCTGGCTGCGCGCTTCGCCGCTTCTTATCCCGATATCACCGAGCGCGTCGTGATTTACAATCCGATCGGACTCACCGACGTGCGATATCAGCAGCCGTGGCATACCGCCGACGAAGGCTACAAGCGCATGGTCGACGCCTCGCACGATCAGCTCTATCAGCAATTCTCCGCGACCATCCATCGTTATTTCCCGACGCCAGGTGCGTGGAAGCCCGAATACGAGCAGTATGTTCGCATCCTCTATGCACCGACGCTCAGCAGTGACTGGCCGCGATTCGCTATGGTGCGCGCGATCCTGCAGCAGATCACGTATCTTGATCCAGTCGTTTATGATTGGGCCAAGATCAAGGTAAAGGCCCTGGTCCTGGGCGGCGACAAGGATGGTCCGGACTTTCCGGAACGCGCCAAGCATATCGCCGATACGATTCCCGGCGCGGAATTGGCTCTACTTCCGGGCCTGGGCCACGTTCCGCACATTCAGGCGCCGGACGTTTTCAACGCGGCGCTGCTGAAATTCTTGAGGGAAGACGCAACGCCTTCGCCGACCCATACCGCTGCCCGAAACGATCGCTAGTCCTTAATGCTACGGAAGATCACTGCAGTTCTGTTTTACGTGATCCTCGCGACGCTGCTCTCTGGTTTTCTCGTGGCCCAGGCGCGAGACTCCGCGGCCGTCAACCAGCATATCGAGAAGGCCAAGAAGATCGCCGGCACGGAGTGGGCTCAGGCTGAACAATTCTTTTGCCAGCCCGAACCCTACGCCAATAAACCGGACGACCCGCGGATTCCGCCCACCAAGATCTTCGACAACGTCTACGCCATGGGCCGCCGCGGAACGGTGGTTTATGCCATCACCACTTCCGATGGAATCATCCTGATCGACTCCGGTTATGCCGACCAGCTCGACTCCGTTCTGCTTCCCGACATGCAAAAGCTCGGCCTGGATCCGGCGAAGGTCAAGTACATTCTCCTGGGCCACGGCCACGGCGATCATTTTGGAGGCGCAAGATATTTCCAGGAGCATTATGGAACGCACGTCGGGCTTTCGGCGGCGGATTGGGATCTGCTGCGGCCGAAGCCGGATGCATTCAAGAAAACCTCGAAAATAGGGCCGGCTGTTGATCCACCCACGCGAGACATCGTCGCCGTGGAGGGCCAAGCCATCACACTTGGAGACGAGAAGGTCACTCCCGTTTTAATTCCCGGGCACACGCCGGGTTCGTTAGGATTTATTTTCACGGTCAAGGACGGAGGCAAGACCCACATCGCAGGACTCTACGGTGGAACTGTTCTGATTCCGCGAATGGCTTGGGATCTCGAAGAGTACCTCAGCTCGCTAAATCATTGGGGCGAAATGACGCGCAAGATGAAGGTCGATACCGAACTGCAGAATCATCCTCTCATGGACGGAATCGACGAGCGGCTGGCCAAGATCCAAGCCCGAAAACCCGGCGACCCGAATCCCTTTGTCGTCGGCCAGGCGGCGTACCAGCGGTTTGTGAACGTAATCTCCGAATGTACTAAGGCACAATTGGTTCGCCTAGGTAAAATGGGCCACTAGGAGGTTGCTGAAAAAGTCTTTCAAGAGCTCACATTGGCAGGTCGGGGACCTGCTCCACAACTCCAGGTCAATGACTTAGCTCTACACGTGGCGCAGGTCTCCGACCTGCGAGAGACTTTTTCAGCAAGCTCCTAGATGTCGAGAGAAATCAGGTCTGTTTTCCCGGGTTTCCTGTTGGTCGCCATGCTGCAAGCTCAGGCACCCCCTGCAGCATCGGCCAAACCGGATTCAGCCGCGGTGAAGAAAGACATTGAGAAAGCCAAGAAAACGGCTGGTACGGAATGGTCCGCCGAGGCGCATTTTTTTTGCGAAGCGCCGCGCGCCAACAGTCTCAATGACCCCCTGCTCGAGCCGGCCAAAATCTTCGACAACGTCTACATCATGGGTCGATCGGGAACAGCCGTCTACGCGATCACGACTTCCGACGGCATCCTGTTGATCGATTCGGGTTACCCCAGCGAAGTGGAGCAGATCGTAATCGGCGGAATGAAGACGCTCGGCCTGGATCCCGCCAACATCAAGATTGTCATCCTGACGCATGGACACGCGGACCATTTTGGCGGCACGCCGTACATTCAAGAGCACTACCATCCGCACGTTTATCTCTCGGCGGCGGATTGGAATCTGATGGAGAATCCGCCCGCTGGCCGCGCACAGAAAGGGCCGCCGCCCGTGCTGCCCAAGCATGACATGGTTATGACGGAGGGCCAGCCGGTCGTTCTCGGAGACGAGAAGGTGACGGCCGTAGCAATCCCCGGCCATACTCCCGGATCGATGGGCTTGATCTTTGCGGTGAAAGACGGAGGAAAAACCCACATGGCCGCGCTGTATGGGGGAACGATTCTGTTGCCGGGCATCATTTCAGACGACGGGTTGCAGCAGTACCTTCATTCCATCGCGCATTTTAAGGATGAGACCAAAAAAGCGAAAGTGGACGTGGAGCTGCAGAATCATCCGCTTTACGATAACCTCCAGGTAAAGCTCGACAAGCTCAAGGCTCGCAAGCAAGGCGATCCGAATCCGTTCATAGTCGGCCAAGCGAACTATCAGAAGTTCCTGGACGTCATGTCGCAATGCATGGACGCTCAAATCGCACGGCGTAAGGAGTAAGTCACTAACGCGTGGCGGAAAAGACTTTGCAGCAAACAATTGCGCTCGTAACTGGCGCCAATAAGGGAATCGGTTTCGAGATCGCGCGCGGCTTGGGCGCGCAAGGGTCGATCGTACTCCTCGGCAGCCGGGATGATAATCGCGGCAAGAAGGCCGCCGCGCAGCTCCTTGCGGAAGGCGCCAACGCTCAACCGCTAGAGCTCGACGTCACCGATCGGATTTCGATTCTGTCGGCCGTGGCCCAGATCGAAGCTCAGTTCGGCCGCCTGGACATTCTTGTTAACAACGCCGGTGTAAGTCTGGAGGCCGGAGCAAAACCGAGTGTGGTCGATCTCGCGGCGGTGAGACATATATATGACGTCAACGTTTTTGGCGTGATCGCGATGACGCAGGCGATGCTCCCGCTCCTCTTGAAATCTGAGCGGGGCAGGATCGTCAATGTGTCAAGCAGCCTGGGTTCGATAGGTCTAAACACCGACCCGGAACGGTCCACTCAGTTCCCGCTGCTGGTGGGATACAACTCGTCGAAATCGGCGTTGAATGCCATCACGGTTCAATTCGCAAGAGAACTGCGCGGCACGCGAATCAAGGTAAATGGAGCGTGTCCAGGATATTGCGCCACTGATCTGACTGGCCATGCGGGACCTCGCACCGCGCAACAGGGTTCCATCACGCCGATTCGCCTGGCGACCCTGCCCGATGATGGACCAACCGGCGGGCTATTCGACGACAACGGGCCTGTGCCCTGGTAATTTTGCGCGTGAGCAAGCGGTCTAGTGCGCCGCTTCCACTGGATGCTTGACGAACTGCGACGGGTCCGCCCCAACACGCCCCGAGCCCCCCTCCTTCGCCGCGGCCGCCAGGACGAAATCATAGTGAACGCTCGGGAGATTCGGGAAGGGCGACAAGTGATCCCCGGATTTTGGCTCGGTCACAAGCGAAGCAGTTACGCCAAAAACGGTGTCTGAATCGATGTACTCATCGGTCTTCATGTAAAGAGCCGTCACCAGTTCGCGGTATCCCGGCGCGCTGATCAGGAAATGAGTGTGGGCAGGACGCATTCCATGGCGTCGCTGCGCCCGGATCATATCGCCTACAGGACCGTCCACTGGGACCGAGTAACTGAGCGGACGCACGGTGCGAAGACAATATCGTCCCTCCGAATCGGTCTGAAATGTGCCGCGCATATCCATCTCGGAGCCATCGTGTCTCTGCGTATCGTACATGCCGCCTTCATCGGTTTGCCAGATCTGAATAGTGGCATTCCCAATTCCCCGCCCCGTCGAATCCTGAACCCGGCCGTAGTAGGCGATCTCGCTGCCTGGAGTTTTCGCCGCCACTGACTGGCCATACTCGAACTCCGGCGAACCCCGCCGATAAAAAGGCCCCAGCAGACTCGACTTGGTGTCCTGAGACATCGGCGGATTGTCGCGGAGGACCCTCTTGTCATTGAGCGAGTTCACAACGCTGCTCAGTCCCAAGGTGTCCGAAAGCAAAATGAATTCCTGGCGGATCGGCGAGCACTTTTGCCCGACCGCCGTGAGAAAGCCGATCCCCGTCAGCCATTCTTCCGGCGTCAAATCCACCTCGCGCGCAAAGGCGTGCAAGTGACGCACCGCCGCGGCCATGATCTCTTTGAGACGCGGATTCTCGGTCGAAGACATCTGCTCCAACACCGCGTTGGTGACCGTGTTTTCATCGATTGTTCGCATAACAGGTCCAGTTTACACCGCCCGGCCAGGACTGGATTTGTCAGAGCGCGTCTGCTGCTTTTTGCCAAGCATCTCTCCGCCACTGGAACATGACCGGCAGCGAAGGTTGGATGTTCCCCACTTGTTGGTAAGCAGCCGCTCCAAACTGCCCGACTTCCGGGCGGAAAGGAGAAAAGGTCTTGTCATTTACCTCGATGTAGAAGGCTCCTTGCGCGGCTTTGAAAGCACCTTCGCTCTTGTCGATAAAATCTCCCTTGAGATCCTCGAATTTGGGCTTCGAATCCGTCGTCCAAGTCTTGTATGCAGTGACGAGGGCCACCGGCATGTCGCCTTGAATGTGCGCAATTGCACCGGTTTGGACGCTGTATTCAATGGCCTCCATGGAATCCGGCTCCACGGGCTTGTTGTTTACAGGTAGTGGGCCGTTGAAGTGAGTGGTCCACAGCGGTCCCACCTGCATGGCGACCTGTTTTTGGAAATTTTGAAGGGCGTTGTAGTACATGCCGTAGAAGACCTTCATGAAGTGCAGGGAAAACCCGGGATAATCGGTGTGCGTTGAATAGCTAAGCTCCTGGTAAGTAACCAGCTCATATAACTTCGCAAACCGATACTTTTGGTCCAGAACAGTCGCCTGAAATCCGGGCCGCTTGCCGAGCGTCGCGCCGGGGAAAGGCGGTATCAGGATAGGGGCGAGTGCACGCAAACCACACTCGCCGGCGTTGGTGCGGGCTCTCATGGCGAGCCGCAATGTGTTTGCGCAATCCAACCCCCGCCGGATCGACATTCATCACCACTTCGCGAATCCGGACTGGATCTCCATCGTCAAAACCAAGAAAACTTCGGGTTGGGAAGTCTGGCAGCCCTACACGCCTGGCAAGGCGATCAAGGATATGGACAAAGGCGGCGTGGCACTCTCCATTCTCTCGGTCACCACACCAGGCATCTAGTTCGGCGTCGATGCGGAGACCCGCAAGCTGGCGCCCAATCTTAATGACTTCGCAGTGCTGCCCTTCCCCAACTCGAGCGCGTGTCTCAAAGAGATCGAATACGCCTTCGACACGTTGAAGGCCGATGGCGTCGGTCTATTATCGAGCAACCGCAATCGGTGGCTGGGCGACCCCGTCTTTTGCCGACATCTTTCGGCTGTCAGAGCCTGATTCCGGGCATTTCGGACACGACCATCGAGTACAACACGACACCGCGCGGACGATCATCAGTTTCTGGGTCGCGATGCCAGCGCGGCCGATCTCGCCAAGACCGGACCGAAGTCGAGGCTTGGTCAACTGCGGCGCTTTTACTACGACACCGCCGGATCCAATAATCCCATCCAGATGGCCGCACTAAGAAGCTGGTCTCCACTTCGCAGATCGTATTTCGAACCGACTTTTCGTTCGGCAGGAGTGCGAACATAGCAGAGGGATTAGAGGAGTGCGGTATCTTCTCGGCCGACGAGTTGCGAAGCATCGATCGCGAAAATGCTTTCAAGATTCTGCCTAAGTTCAAGACCTAGGACTACACCATGAACCTGATAAACATCGTACGTTTCGTCGTCGGCTTCCTATTCATCCAGCACGGTCTCGAAAAACTGTGGGGATTCGCTGCCTCACCTGGTCGGACTGATCGGAATCATCGCGGGAGCGCTGCTATTTGTGGATCTGTTCACCCGGGTGACGTCCGCCGTCCTTTGTATAGAATTAGCCGCCGCTTATTTTTCCTCCTCGCTGATACGGGCGCCGTGGCCAATCCGGAATGGCGGCGAAGAAGCGGTGCTATACTTCTTCGTGTTCCTGTACTTAGCGGTCGCCGGGGCGGGTGCCTGGAGCCTGGACCGCCTGCTCGAAAAAACGAAGCCAGACCGGCGGGAGAGCAGCTTGATCATGAGCGCTGGCGCGCACTAGCATCTATAAACAAATCAATCAATTAGAGAATCATGCCCAATGAAAAAGATTAACATCGGCGTCATCGGCGCCGGGTGGTGCGGGGGCATCCGGGCCGAGGCGTGTGCCGCCAGTCCATTCGTCAACGAGTTGCATATCGCGGAAATCAAACCCGACCGCCTCCAGGAGGTCGCCGCAAAAACGAAGCCAGTCACCGCCACCACCGATTACCGAACCCTTTTGCAAAACGAAGCCATTGACGCTGTCATGATTTCGACTACACCGGAGCCGACGCATTATCCCATCGCTAAGGAAAGCATGCTGGCCGGCAAACACGTTTTTCTGGAAAAACCGATGGCGCTGGAGCTTTGGGAGGCTGAAGAACTGATCGCCTTGGCCCGGTCGAAAGGCCTGCGCTTCACCATAGGATATTCGCAGCGTTTTAACCCCAAGTTCGCCCTGGTAAAGCGTTCCATCGACGACGGCACCATCGGGCAGCCGATTAGCGCGCTGGTCAGCCGGCACATCACGCGCAACCTCGGAAAGAAGATTGGCGGTCGCGTGAAACTTTCGCCGGCGGCCATGGAAGCTACGCACGATATCGATTTCGTCTTGTGGTGCCTGGCGCCGAGAAAGCCGGTCCGGGTCTATGCGCAGGAAGTCCGCAAGATCATGGGCGCTGAATACAACGTGCCGGATTGCGTCTGGATGATCGTCACAATGGATGACGGTACGGCGTTCACCATCGGCGCGGGCTGGGTGCTTCCGCCGGCCTATCCCAACTTTTCATCCACTTGGATCGAAATGGTCGGAACCGAGGGCGCCATCATGGTGGACGACACGCATCGCGACGTCTATGTGACCACCATGAACAAGGGCATCCAGTTCCCCATCTCCACCATGCCCGGCGAAAAGGTGGCGCATGTGTACGCCGGCCCCATGGAGGCTGAGACCATCCATTTCCTCGAATGCATCGCACTGGACCGCGAGCCGCTGGTGACAGCCGAGCACGCGAAAATGGTGATGCAGGTTTATCAAGCGGCGGATCAGTCGGCCGAATCGGGACAGCCGGTCGAGCTAGCCGCCGAGCGCGTGCCGTCTCTAGCGTAGGGGTCAGGAGGCGCGACGCAAAAACCGACCAAGGGCCGCTGGGTAATCCTGTTTCTGATCAGCGCGATGTACCTGATCTGCTACATGGATCGCAGCAATATATCGGTTGCCCAGCCGGAAATCGGAAAAGCGTTCGGGCTCGGAAAAACCTCGATGGGATTGGTTTTGAGCGCGTTCACCTGGGCCTATGCGATCGGGCAGATCCCGGCGGGATTCCTGGGCGACCGTTTCGGTCCCAAGAAGGTTCTAACGGCCATCATGTCGTGGTGGTCGGCGGCAGCGGTCATGACCGGAGCCGCTATCGGGATGACGTCCCTATTCAGCGCGCGGCTTCTCTTGGGATTGGGCGAAGCGGGTGCGTTTCCCGTCGCCAGCCGCGGCATGCAGCTCTGGTTTCCTCGATCGGAGCGCGGCCGAATTCAGGGCACCACGCACTTCTTTAGTCGATTCGCAGTGGCAGTTACGCCGCTGGTCGCCGGAAGCATTATGCTGGCCTTCGGCTGGAGGGCGATCTTTTACATTTTCGGATCGCTGGGCGTGATCTGGTCAATCGTTTTTGCCGGGTACTATCGGAACCAGCCGGAGGAGCACAAGAGCGTCAATCAGGCCGAACTGGCGCAAATACGAGGGCTCAATCCGGACGGCAGCCTCAAGCGCTTAGTCACCACACGTCAGCCGGCCCCTTGGAAGCGGATTTTAACTTCTCCTAACATGTGGTACATCGCCCTCGGTTATTGCTGCTTCTTTTTTGGGACTAATTTCTATCTCACTTGGTATCCCACTTACTTGCGGGAGCATCGCCATCTTACTTTACAGGCTTTGGGAATCATCGGTTCAGTCCCGCTGTTCGCCGGCATGGCCGGAGATCTGGTCGGCGGCTCGTTGTCCGACTTGATGTTCAAGCGAACGGGCAAAGCGAGGTTTGCTCGCAGCGTAGTAGCAGCGCCAGGATTTCTGCTCTCAGGGATTTTCCTTATTCCGGCCGCTATGACAGAGAGCGCCTGGACCTCGGTCCTCTGCCTGGCGACATCGTTTTTCTTTCTGGAATTTGTGATCGGACCGGCATGGGCTGTTCCCATGGACGTCGGCGGCCAGTTCAGCGGCACGGTAACCGGCGTGATGAACATGGCAGGCGCGCTCGCGGCATCCTTCACTCCGCTGATCTTCGGTTACTATTTTGGGAAGGGTTCCTGGATGATCCCTTTCTTCATTACTTCCGGCGTCATGATCATCGGCGCCTTGATCTGGACCTTCTTGATCAATCCGGAAAGATCCGTGGTGGATGCACATCACGATGAACAGGTACAATAGAACGAACGGAATGTCGAAGCGTGTCGGTCCGGCGTGCGGCACCTTGCCTGCGCTGACGATCTTTTTCAGTTTGCATCTGCCCGCTGCTTTTGGCCAGGGAAAGTGGATGGATCTGGCGCCGTTTCCCGAACCTCATGAGGAGGTTATCGGACAAGCGGCCAACGGCAAAATGTACGTTTTTGCGGGGCTCGTTTCCGCGCCGGTGTGGCAGCCGGTCGGAATGGTCTATGAGTATGACCCGGCCACAAATAAGTGGAAGAAGAAGAAGCCCATGGCGCTTCCGGCTCACCATCTCACTCTCGCCGAATACAACGGCAAGGTTTACGTGTTCGGCGGTTTTACGGCCGGAAAAGTAGGGAATCTGGCGGCGTGGACACCGGTTAATAACGCCTTCGAATACGATCCGGTTAACGATTCTTGGAAGGAACTGGCCCCCATGCCGACCAAGCGTGGCGCAGGCGTGGCGGTGACAGTAGGCGACAAAATGTATGTGATCGGAGGCGCGACTGTGGCGCCCGGCGCCACTAATCCAGCTATCCACCCGACCACTGCCCAGCGCGTGGTGGGCACTGTTGAGGAGTACGACCCCAAAACGAATCAATGGCGCGCTCGCGCTGCCATGCCGACTCCCCGCAATCACACGGCTGCCGGCGTCGTGAATGGCAAGATCTACGTGATCGGCGGACGAATCGGAGCAGCCTTTATCGCGGCGTCGTCGAACTTGAATAATGTCGAAGCCTACGATCCGGCCACCGATTCATGGAGCGGTCCGCTGGCTAAGATGCCCACGGCGCGTAGCGGCTTATGCGCCGGCGTCCACGATGGCCGTGTCTATGTCGCGGGCGGCGAGTGGCAGAACGCAGTGGAACAGACGGCCTACCGCGCGTTTGAAGCTTATGATCCGGCGACGAATAGCTGGTCCGTAATGCCTCCCATGGTGCTGGCGCGTCATGGCGTGGCCGGCGGGGTAATCGCCAATCGATTTTATGCAATCAGCGGCGATATACAATCTTCCGGAACCGGGATCGAAGTCTCGACCGCGGCCGTAGCTGCATTCGAGTTCTCGAAATAAATCGGAGACTCGCGAGTAAGTCAAATTATTAACGAAAAGGACAACATATAACTTATGGCTAAGACAACTCAATCGGCTCCGCCAGCTAAAAAGAATGGCGGAAAGAATGGCGGGAAGTCGGAAAAAACAGAGGCTCCGGTGCAGGCGCACGGTAACCACAACGGTTACGCATTGGACACCACCTTCATCGGCAAACCGCACGAATGGGACCCTCGCAGGCTCTACAGCCAAACGGGCGCGGACTGGCAGTACCGGGTCGATTTTGAAAGGCTGAGAAAAGATCGCCTGGCGAAGATGCAGGCGGAGATGACCAAGCGCGACATCGGGGCTCTGGTGCTGTTTGCCGGCGCAAACGTCCGCTACGTCACCGGCTCCTACCAGGGAAATTGGAAATACAACATCAACATTCGCTACGCGGTGGTGCCCAACGGCGCCGAACCCGTGCTTTTTGAAACCGCCGGTTCGGATCTGGTGTGCGCCAAGATGGACCTGCCCTGGATGGAGAATCGCATCGCCCCAGCCATTACCTGGCAGTGGGCCGAAGGCGCGGTGCCCTACATGGCTGGTCGCATGGCCCAAAGCGTCGTGGATGTTCTCAAGGAGCACGGCCTGGCGAAAGAGCGGGTCGGCATCGACAATCTCGATATGGCGGCTTTGAAGGCCTTTACCGAAGCCGGCGTCAACATTGTGGACGCGTGGCCATGCATCTCGGCCGCGCGCGTGGTGAAGACTCGAGATGAGATCGAGTTGTTGAAGATGGCGTCCAGTATCGGCGACGCCGCCATGTGGAAAATCAAGTACGAATGGTTGAAGCCGGGCGTGCGCGAACGGGAAATCGAAGCCAAAGTGCACGAGTTCATGCTGGAGCGCGGCTGCGAAATCATCTACGACATCATCGTCGCGTCGGGTGGAAATACAAGTCCGTATCGCCGTTGGGCGACCGACAAGCTGATCCGCCAGGGTGATCTGGTGATCGTCGATATCAATGCGGTCGGCCCTTCCGGCTACTTCATCGATTTCGTACGTTGCTTCAAGTGCGCGCAGAAGATGAATCAAAAAGAAATCGATCTGTATCGCGAAGTCTACGATTCGATGTACGCCGGCCTCGAGAAGTTAAAACCCGGCAACACCACGGCAGACGTCGCCCACGCGTTTCCGGTGTACGACGACGACAAGTACGGAACTGTGACATTACAACAGTTCGCGCACAGCATCGGGCTGACGCTGTACGAAGGCATGTGGATCTCGCGCGCGTATTCGTTGAAATATCCGGCCGAGATCAAAGAGAACATGTACTTCGCCATCGAGACCTTCGCCGGGCATCCGGGCCTGCAACAGACCGCCCGGCTGGAAGAAAATGTGCTCGTGTCGGGCAAGGGCCCGGTAGTCTTCACCATGATGGAACACATGGAGGAGGCGATGAAGCGATAGATGGCGCAACGGCTAGTAGCAGTCTCAGACTCGGTTTTCCCGAACCTGGATCCGACCGGAGCGGTTTTGGCAAAGATCGGCGCTGAAATACGCCTTGCGAAGGAATCGAAGCCGGAAGCGATTCTGGAAGTAGCGCGCGACGCCGACGCGCTACTGACGACTTACGCCAAGATAACAGCCGACATGATCCGGCAGATGAAAAATTGCCGGATCATCGCGCGGTTCGGAATCGGGATCGACAATGTGGATATTCCGGTTGCCACATCGCAAGGCATCGTCGTCACGCGGGTTCCCGATTACTGCCTCGACGAGGTCTCCGAACACGCCATGGCTCTGCTGTTGGCCTTGGCGCGGAAGATCCCATTCGCGAATTCCCGGACCCATGCCGGTAACTGGAAACTACCGGAAGTGGTTCCAATTCATCGGCTGCGAGGAACCGTGCTGGGGCTGGTGGCTTTCGGTCAGATTCCACAGTTAGTGGCCCCGAAGGCCAAATCGTTCGGAATGCGGGTGATCACTTACGACCCTTTTGTTCCCGACGAAGTTCTTTCACGCGCTGCGGTGGAACGTGTGGATTTCGCTGAGCTGGTGAAAATATCCGACTTCATTTCGATTCATACTCCACTCTTGCCGGCAACTCATCATCTGTTTAATGCCGATGTCTTCAGCCGCATGAAGCCCAACGCGTACGTGATCAATACGGCGCGCGGGCCTATCATCGACGAAGCAGCCTTGGCGCAGGCGTTGGACATGAAACAGATCGCCGGCGCCGCTCTGGATGTCATGGAAAAGGAGCCGCCCGGTGAATCCGCTTTATTCGGCAGGGATAACGTGATCCTCACGCCACATACGAGTTTTTACTCCGAAGAATCCCTGGTCGACTTACAAACAAAAGCGTCCGAAGAAGTAGTGCGGGTCCTGACAGGCCAAGCGCCGAGGAATCCCGTGAATCCAGAAGTCCTTAAATCAGCAGCACGCAGTAGTAACTAAAATTTCTAATTTGGAAGGAACATAGCATGTCTCAAGAACCCTGGAAAACAGATAAGTGGTTTGTCAGCCCGTGGAACTTCACCGATGCCGTGCGCGAGCAGCTGCATTTCCCGAAACAGGTGAAATTTCACGACATCACGCTACGCGACGGCGAGCAGCAGAGCGGCGTCATCTTCACCAAGGATGACAAGATTCGAATCGCCGAGGCTCTGGCGGCCGCCGGCGTGCATCGAATCGAGGCCGGCATGCCGGTTGTGTCGCCCAGCGATACGGCGGCCATCAAGGAGATTGTCAAGCGGAAACTCGGGCCGCAGATCTTTGCCTTCTCGCGCTGCATGGTGGATGACGTGAAGCGCGCCGTCGACTGCGGCGTCGCGGGCATCGTAATGGAAGTGCCGTCCAGCACGCACATCATCGAGTACGCTTATAAATGGCCGCTCGAAAAGGCCATCGACTTATCGATTGAATCGACCAAATATGCACACGAGCAAGGGCTAGAGGTCGTATTTTTCCCCATTGATTTCAGCCGCGCCGATATGAAATGGGTGCTGGACCTGATCATGCGCGTGGCCAATGAAGGTCACATGGACGCGCTGGCGCTGGTGGACACTTTCGGCGTGCTCGCGCCGCACGCCATGCAGTATCTGGTGCGCGAGGCCAAAAAGCGCGTCAACAAGCGGCTCGAAGCGCACTTCCACATGGATTATGGAATGGGCATCGCAAACACGATCATGGCAGTCGCGGAAGGCGTGGAGGTGATCCACTCGACTGTGCTGGGTCTCGGCGAGCGCGCTGGTAACGTGCCGATGGAAGAGACTGCGATGGCGCTGCTGACGCTGTACGGCGTCGACACCGGGCTGAAGCTCAACAAGCTTTACGGACTCGCGCGATTAGTAGAGGAGCTCTCAGGTCACAAGGTGGCGAGCAACCGGCCAGTCGTCGGCGAGCAACTTTTTCACATCGAGTCCGGCATCATCGCAAGCTGGTGGCAGAACTGCGGCAGCACGCGCCCGACCGAGCTCTTCCCCTACCATTGGGATGTTGTAGGCCAACCCGCACCGCGTGTGGTGCTCGGCAAAGGCAGCGGCATCGATTCGATTAAGGCGGCGCTGAAAACTCTCGGCGTCGATTTCACCGAGGACGAAGCGATGCAGGTGGTGATGGCCGTCAAGGAGTCATCACTAGCGTCGAAACGGTTGCTCACCGATGAAGAATTTCGCGGCATCGTAGAAAAGACGCTTCCGCACAAAGTCGCCGGCGCGGCGCGTTAACGGGCCGGGCGGGGCGTGGTTAATCGGGCAGCGGTTGGCCCTTGGTTTCCACGCCCCACGGCAACAACGCCAAACCAACCAGAAACGCGAGCGACGTTATCGCCACTGGAGTGCCGATGGTCCCATAATGCGATACGCCCGCGCCCACCAGGAACGTAAACACCGCACCCACAAATCGTCCAACCGAAGTTGTGAATCCAAATGCGCTGGCGCGGCACTCGGTACGGTATTGCTCGGGCAGCCATAGCGAGTACATGGTGTGATTGGCGCCGCCAAATCCCATGACGAAGAGCAGCGCCAGGAACCACGCCAGCGCGTGCTCTCGCAAATAAAACGCGTAGCCGAAGCCGAGCGAAATCGAAAACAGCATCAAAGTATACAGGAACGCCTGCGTCCAGCGCCGGCCAAAACGCTCGGCCAACGGCGGCACGACAAAGCATCCTAGCACCGTTCCAACCGACAACAGAATAGTTCCGAATGACGCCACGCGCGCGGACTGAGCCGCATCGAGCCCTTCCCTGCCCGCCAAAAACGTGAGCGCCGACGGCGCATACACCGAGCCCGCCCACAAACCGATGATCGAAACCAGAATGTAGAGCGAGTTCAGAATCGTGCGCCGGCGATACTCCGGAGTAAAAAGCATCACCATGGCGCGAGTAGCGGACTCGGCCGGTTTCCAACGCTTCGGCTCGTGCACCCCTTTACGGATAAAGATCACCAACAGCGCCGGCAATCCGCCGACCGCAAACATGGCCCGCCATCCGTAATGCGCGCCGACGGTGGCATTGAGCAACCCCGCGATGAGAATGCCGAAGTAGTAACCGGTGTGCATCAGCCCGGCGCCCATTTTGCGGCGATCCTCCGGCCATTCCTCAGCGACGAACGTTCCACCGAGTGTCCACTCTCCGCCGATGCCGATGCCGCCGAGTAAACGGAAGGCCGCGAGTTGCCACACATTGGTGACGAGCGCGGACGCGAAGGTGAAGACCGAATAACACAGGATGGTAAGCATCAGCGTGCGCACGCGTCCAAAGCGGTCGCCCACCGGTCCCCACAGCAGCGAGAGTCCCCAGCCGACCAGGAACAGCGCAAATAATACTCCGCCGTAGTAGCCGACTGATCCGGTGTCGGCAGGAATGCCCGATCGCGGGAGCAGATCGCGTAGCGCCGGCACTAGCACCAGCGCATAGATGAACGAATCCATGCCATCCAGGCACCACCCGCTCCAGGCGGCCCAAAATCCGCGGATCTGATTGCGGTTGAGCTTGGACTTCTGGGCGGGAAGCGTCGTGGCCACTGCTATGGCCGGGCCTCGTTCATAGATATGGACGCGCGCGTGATCTGCGCGATCGCCGGCGTGCCGCACTGCCGCATGGTCAATTCCAGTTCGGCGCGCAGAATATCGAGAACTCGCTCGACGCCCTGCTGCCCGAATGCGGTGAGCCCATATATATAAGGACGCCCGATTCCAACGGCGCGCGCGCCCAGCGCCAATGCCTTGTAGACGTCGGTGCCGCGCCGGAACCCGCCATCCACCAGCACCGGGATTTGGCCGCCCGCAGTTTCCACCACTTCTGGCAGACTCTCAATCGTGGGCCGTAGATCTTCGGCGGCGCGTCCACCGTGATTCGAAACGACCATGCCGTCGACCCCATGCTCACGGGCGAGCTTGGCATCTTCGTGCGTCTCGATGCCTTTCAAAACCAGCTTCATCTTGGTCAGTTTTCTCAAGCGCTCCACGTACTCCCATGTCGCGGACGTTGGATTGATTCCCAGAGGGCCGTCGATCCCCGCGAACATGGCGCGGTTGCTCATCGAGCCGACACCGGCCGTGTGGCAGAGCGAGCAGTCTCTGTTATCCGTGCGCGCAAGGCGAGTGGCCGTTTCGGTATTTCTACCACCCAGAAGATCGATGGTCCAGACTAAGACCGGGCATCCGGCGGCTTCGACTCGACGCACCAGTTTCTCGGTGGCGTCCCAGCGCAGCGGCATGTAGAGCTGATACCAAGGCGGCCGGCCAAGTGCTTTGGCAACTTCTTCCACTGGCGTCGAAGTGACGGTCGATAGAATTTGCAAAGCTTTCTTGGAATTGGCCGCGCGCGCCACCGCGGCTTCGCCCTCCGGATGAAACATCTTTTGACTGCCAACCGGACAGATGAAGATCGGAGAATCCCATGTGACGCCGAACAACTCGGTGTGGATGTCGGTTTTCGAGACGTCCACCAGACGTCGCGGGCGAAGCTGGATGTGCCGGAAGGCGCCTATGTTGGCTTTCAGTGTCGCGTCGTCGTCGACACCGCTGGCCATGTAACCCCAGTGCGCGGGCGGAAGAGCACGGTGCGCCATTTCTTCGAACTCCATCACGTTGAGAGCGTCTTTCGCGCTGGCCAGCGGTGGCTGAGCCTGCTGCGCCCAGGCGCGCGAGAGCAACGGACTGCCGGCGAGAAATTGCAGGAAGCGGCGGCGGTTTTGTGGGGAAATCATCTTTGCGGCTAATTGTATCGCGAATCACCGGGGGAGTATACTCGACTCGCTATGAAGTTCTGGATCGCAGAAACGCTCGGCTTGGCACTCTCGATTGCCGTCGAAGCCCAGGCGCCCGCCGTGAAACATCCGCGAGGCTCTTGTGCCACCGTGAACGGCGCCAAGCTTTGGTACGAGACTGAAGGGCAAGGCGAGCCGCTGATTCTCATATCAGGAGGCCCCGGCGACTCGCATGCTGTCTTCCATCCGTTCTTCTCTCGTTTGGCCGATCGATATCAGGTGATCTATTTCGATCCGTTCGGCGTCGGCAAGTCGGACCGGGCCAAGTCGGCCAAGGAATACACGTTCGCCCGCCACGTCGAGGATCTGGAGGGATTGCGCAGGACGCTTGGGTTCGCAAATATGAATCTTTTCGGCCAGTCCTTCGGAGGAATGGTGGCGCAGGCTTATGCGATCAAATATCCACAGTCGGTCAAGCGCTTGATTTTAGCCGATACATTTCACAGCGGCGAAATGTGGCAGGCCAACGATGATAGCTGCAATTACGAAATACGAAACCAGTATCCGGAGATCTGGGATGAATTGCAGCGGCTCCGCGCCAAGGGACTGCGATCGAGCGCGCCCGAGCATCAGAAACTCTACTACAGCGTCCCGCTCGGTTTGTTTTATTTTCATGACGCCTCGAAAGCGGCTCTACTGCCGAAAGAGGAAGGCAACAACGACGTTTATTATGCGGTCGCCGGAGATGATGCCGATTTTAAAGTCGGCTGAGACATCACAGCGCTCGATTTCCGAGCCGACCTGCCGAAGCTGAAGATGCCGGTTCTAGTGATCGCCGGACGCTTCGATCGCGTCTCGCTGCCCCGCTATGCTGTCCAGTTCAAACGGTACTTGCCGCAAGCGCGTTTCGTGATGATGGAAGAGAGCGGTCACTTTTCGTTTATCGAAGAGCCAGACAAGACCATTGCTTTACTGAGAGACTTTCTCAAGTCGAGCCAGTAGCTATATTTCGCTACGCCCTGCACCGCCTCGGAAATCGGCCGCAAAGGATAATCGTTTCCGAACAGCACTTTCGATATGGAACCAGATCCATCAACGCGGCTGGCGCGCCGGTATGGTTGGCCTGCGCGATCTCGTAATAGAATTTCCCAAAGTTCCGGCCGGACGCCGTTCCACTGAACAGCTGGCTCGCGATGGTACGCATGGAATCGGTCGCATATTCGATGCTCGAAGCCGGACGCCCTTCACCAGACCCACGCAGCATTGAGGTCGGGTCGGGTGCGTATAGACGATTGCTTTCCGCCGGTTCAATTCTTCGAACACGGTGCGAACGCGGAATCGCCCAGATACTTGCCGAAGCGGGCGCGATGATCCGCCACCATTCTTATTCCGACTCGTTGCAGTCGCGTGCCGGCTCGCAGCAGGCCTCATTTTGCTGACACCTGTTGCTTCCACAACTCCCAAGATCGCTCGTAACCATCCTGCGGTAGAGCCTTGCGAGCCTCGCCTGGATCGAGATAAGTCACTTTACCACCGCCCAACTGAATCGCTTGCTGCTGCGCCCTCGCATTCACGCTCAAGTAATAGGAGCGGCCCGCGACGACATGCAGCCCGGGAGCTACAACGACAGCTCCATGCCCACGCAGCAGCACAGCGGTGTTGTCGCCCAGGCTCTTGGCAAGCGCGCGGCCGAGCTCGGGACTGCGGATCAGCATGTCGGTAATGCCGCCGGCGTTCCGAATTTCAAAAACCGGAATCGGTCCGCCCAGGAAGGCCGCCATGTGAATCATGGGACGCAGGGGCACGTTGGTGACGGTAAATGGAATAACGTCCGGGGAATGGCAATGCACCACCGCCATCACGTCCGGCCGGGCCCGATAAATCTCGCCATGAATGAAGCGCTCGGTGTAGCCTGTGTCCGAATTACCGCCCACGCGTTTGCTATCCAAGTCATATTCTGTAATGTCGGCGCGCGTTACCACGCCGGCTGGAATGTGGCGGGCCAAGAAGAAATGTTTCGGATCGCGCTCGCTCCGCACGCTGACATGGCCGTAGGCGTCCAGAACTCCGTTCATAGTAAGGATGCGGTTCGCGAGAACCAGCTCATTGATCTGGGAAGCGTCGTCCGCGAGAACGCAGATGCTCGGCGCGGCTATCAAAAGCATTAATCGGAACAGGAAAGCCCTCATATTACCTCGTCGCGTTGGAATTCTGTCCCTTTGTGGTGGCCCGAAGAACAAACATCCCCCAGTGTTTGTCGGTGACGTAGATGTTGCCGCGCGTATCCACCAGCACATCCTCGGTTTCGTTGACCAGCTTGTCGTAGGGCAGCGGACCGTAGCGCTTCACAGGCGTCGGAGGAATGAACCATCCGACCTCCTTGGGCAGGCGCGGGTCCTTGATGTTGTAAAGCCGCAGGCCCGCATTGAAGTAAGTCAGGTAAAGTAAGTCGCCCTGCTTTTCCACGTCGGGTAAGTGGTATTCGAGGTTAGTATTGTGCGGACCGAATCGGCCGCCCTTGTCGCAAAAATCGGTGTAGGGAACATTCTTCGGCGGCACGGGAGGCGGAAAGATCGACATCAGCCGGGGCTTGGTCTCATCCTTGATGTCGATCATGGCGGACATAGTGAGGGGAGAGGAACACGCCAGTTCTCCATTGGGTTGATCGCCTCCGCCGGTCGCTTCGCCGTTCATGAACATGACCGATTTGCCAGGAATTGGGAGCACGCTGTGAGCAGGAAGACCGCCAAAAGGTGGACTGATCGTGAGCCGGCCAATTTCCCGCGGCTTCGAAATATCGCTGATGTCGAGGATCACTGCAGCTGGACCGTACCCGAGGTACGCCTTCTTGCCGTCGGCCGTGATCATCGCCGGACCGTGGAATGAGATATCGCGGCGCGCGGGCTCGTCTCCATCTTTCTGACCTTGCATCCACCAGCGACCGGCCTCTTTCGGATTCTTCGGATCGCTGATGTCGACAAACACCAGAATTTGGCCGCGATAGCCAGGCATGGTCGCTGCGGCGTTGAAGTATTTGCCGCCGGGGTAGCCGATTCGATGGATGCCATAGGCGCCGGTCTTCCAGTGCGAGAGCAGCTTCCAGTTCACCGGGTCGCTGATATCCCAAATCAGCGCACCCTCATCGTTGGGCTCGTTGGGATGGCCGCCCCAATTCGGCGGGCGGCGCTGCAGCGCGGTCACCATGATGTTGTCGTGGAATTCCATCTGGATGGTGTTGGTGTTAGCCGGACCTTCGACAAACTTCAGAAATTTTGGATTGGCGGAATCGGTGACATCCAGGATGGTCCATCCGCTGTGCCATAAATGGCCGAGAAACATGTACCAGCGGTCATTGACGCGCTTGACAGCCATCTTAAACGCGCCGCCGCGTCCGTCCAGGCCGCTATAACCGATCGGCTTAAGATTATCGGCGGCCCAACCTTGAGGGATCGGATCGGCATACGCGCTTAAACTCAATGCGCAGCAAACGGCAATCCGCCACGCGCACGCTCTCACTGACACTCGCATCGGGGACCTCCTCTAACTCTTTATCATTAGACTTTAAACCTGGATGCAGCAGCAAAATAGTTCAACCGAGCAGAACTAGCCGGTTATCGTGGCCGTGCGCCGTGAGTGAGTTAATCGATCACTTCACCGTGATTGGTACCGACGCGATGTGATTTTCCCAGTCCAACTGGAGCTTGCCTTTATTGCCGCCGAGATCGGAAAGCGTATACTTCATCTTCTCGATGGGAGCCGGCGGTTTGCTCATGGTCATCTTAACGCGGCCTAGATCCTGCGGCGCGTTGTAACTCATTCCCCATTGGCCAGTTTCTTTATTAATGATGAGTTCCCAGGCGTCGGGATCTTTGATGAGGACCCAAAGCGTGTAGTCGCCTTTGGGCACCCGCAGGCCACCGACATCCAGGTCGGCGTCGGTATGAAATGCGGTAGCTTCGTTTGCTCCGGCACGCCAGACCGGATAGGTCGGGTCGTGCGAAATTACTCCGCCGGGGACAAAGATCTTGCGGCCGCGCACCGAAGGCGCGGAGTAATTGATGGTGAGCTTCTTACCGCCGATCGTGACGGTGGCCTGTGCCGGCGGGCTCTGGGCGGATGCGAGGCTAGCAGCGACGATGAAGGCGAAGGTATGTTTCAGGACGGCTTTGCACATGATTGTCTCCAAGCCGTAAATATACAACACAGGTCGGAGACCTGCGCCACGTGCTATCGAACAGCGGTGGACGGTTCTGCGGCCGAAGATGCTTTGGGCTCAACTACCACCAGCCCGCGAATGGTGATCTGCGTCCCATTGGCAAGCATGATGTAGGTGACTTCTGAGTCGGCCAGGACGTGCGTGATCCTCTGGCCGGCCAGGGTGTCGGCTAGGAAACTCATAAACTTTTATCGGCAGAGCCGAAGGGAAGGGATAGAGTATCACGAATTCACGCGATATCCAATAATTGTTTTGGGTTAAAAAATGGAAATGTTTCGAGCGGACGAGGGGCGTCGCGATAGGCCAATGCCGCCGCGTATCCGCGGGCCGGACTAACATCCTGCAGCGTCCAATTCTGAGCCGCGATCGGATCGCGCTCCAGGTGGACCATTGCAGCCGGCTCACCCGGCCGAAGAGTAACGCGAAACGCGTCCAGCGGGGTCGACAAACCATCCCCAGTGGCTTTGATGTAGGCCTCCTTGCGCGTCCAGCACAGAAAGAAACTGTGCTCGCGTTGGCCAGCGGGAAGCGACATCAGCTCAGCGGCCTCCTCCGCGCAAAAGAACCGCTTGGCAACGTCCTCGATATCCGGCATCGGGCGGATCTGTTCCACGTCGACGCCGATCTCGCAATCCATGGTGAATGCGAATAGAGCCAGATCGCCCGAGTGCGTGGCGTTGAACTGCAGACGATTGAGCCCGGCAAGAGCCGGCTTCCCCTTCGAGCCATAGCTGAACTGGATGCGGCCGGGAGCGGTATTCAGGTATCGTCCCAACAGGACCCGCAAAGCCCCCCGCGCCAGGATGAACGATTGCTGCAGATGAACGAATCGGAACCTGCCGGCGCGATCCGTTTCGTCGGGCGCGAGAAGAAGCTGGAACTGTTCGACCACCGCATCCGGCGCGTGAGTCCAGACCGGCCAAATGTGCACAGCACGACCGCTGAGTTCATACGCCACGTGTCAAAGTAGCATGCGAAGCTCTTTGGCAGCATCCAGCTTAGCGGCTGCTAAGAACCGATGGCCGCGCGTGACGCCAGAGGGTCCAAGCGATCCACGCCAGCAGCCCCAGGGCAGCCAGACATCCGATCAGCGCTGGGCCGTAATCATTGAAGAAGGTATTAGCCCCACTAACCGAAACAGAATGGTCTAAAAGTATCGGATCGCCCTGGACGTCGCCGGCCGACACAATCCGCGCGCTAGGCGTCACGCTCAGCTTCAACTTTTTATCGCCTGGATTTCGTGGTGTCACGCGCCAAAGCTCCTCGCCGGGTAAAGGATTGCCCGCTGGGACGACACGGATATCAAAGGCATTCTTGTCGGCGGAGGTCAGGTCGGCGTGCATCAGGACCGTGACCGCGCCGGCCTGGGAGGCCTCCACGCCCTGCTCCAGTAATTGAACTCTGAAAAAATCGTTGAGTTCTTCTTTGGTATTAAAGCGGCAGTCCTCGGCGGAGCCGACGCGCATGTGGTCCGGACACAGGAAAAGAAACTGATCCGATAAAACCCTCATCGCGTTTCGGATGAGTACTTCAGATTCGGGGCGCAAAGTGCCAGTGCCGGCATCCACCAGAACGGTAATCTTATCGATGGATCGAGTATTACCGCTCTGAACATGACCGCTGGGGGCGAAGCTCATCCGCGGGGGCTCGAGCAGCCGATTTAATTCCGGCCCCGGCCCCCTGACCTGTGCCACCTTATTCGCGGCCTGTTCCGGCTTGCTATCGGCCACAGCCGGCGGAGCGGCAACCGGTACATTCGTGGTTGGAGCAGGCGCGGGCGGAAAAGGCGCGGCCACAGGAGTCAGCTTGTGTTTCGCGCAATTCAACAAGATGACCAGGCAAACTGCCGGCAGCCAACACTTGCCGTACCGGCTTAGAACCATTTCAGGCGGCCTCTCGGGCGCTAACCGAGCAATCCGAGGTCCAGAGATTGAACTTTAAGAGATTCCTGCTAACGAAGTGACAGTGAGGAGTTTACCATCGGGTAGCTGATCCCGGCCGCCTGAAATGCAGGTATTTCTTACTTAGAGGCGCACCGTGGTAATATGCCTTGTTGATCCTGGTGTTGGTATGTCCTCCCCATCATCGAAAAGCGCGGTCAGCTCGAAGTCCTTCCTGTGGACTTTTCCCGAGTGCCCTGTTCGCATCCACGTTAGCTACCAGTTCATCGATCGGCTGCGAAAGGAAGTGCTGGATGTCGCGCCCGCCGATCGCGAAGTAGGTGGGCTCTTAATCGGCAATGAGTCGCCGGACGGCGACATCGAGGTGTCCGACCATTTCCAGTTGCCGCCCGGCTCAGAATCCACCAAGAATTTCGTTATTTGCTCGGATTCGTTAACGCAGGCGATCCAAAGCGGCCGGGCAGCCAACCGGCGAGTCGTTGGATTCTATCGCAACCACTTGGATCAACGGATTCACCTTCGGTCGGCTGATCTGGAATGCGCCCGCTCAAAATTCAGCGACCCGATGAATGTCTTCCTGGTTATCCGTCCCCATGATGGGCGGGCCTCCGCGGCATTTTTCTTCTGGCAGGACGGCTCAGTGGTGGGCGGGCTCACGTTCCCATTTTCAAGCGTGGATCTGACAACTCCCTCCTGGGCCAGTCTGGTGGGCGGCGCACCGCAGCCGAGCCGGCTGAATATTCTGCTAGCTCGCGTCCGTGACAGGGCACTCGAAACGAGCACCGGAGTGAGAATTGCGTTGCTCACCCTGGCCGTACTTCTGGTTGCGTTGGCCGGTGCCTGGCGACTCTACCAGCCTACGGCCGCCACATCCAGGGCTTTGACCGCTTCTCAGTCGCAATCGCAGGCGCTTGGATTACGAGTGGAAAAAGCTCTTATGGGCGTGATAATCGCGTGGAACCCAGAGGCGCCGGAAATCACAGCTGCGAAAGACGCCGATCTGCTCATCTGGGACGGTTCCAATCCACCGGCATTTATTCGACTGACGGCGGCGCAACTGCACGCGGGGCGGGCATTCTTTACATCCGTAAACGACCGGGTGGAAGTTCGCATGGATGTCATCGGCGCGAATGGAACAGCGAGGACAGAATCGATGGTTGCGGCGGGTCGCGCTCCCGATATCATCGCCGCTGACGCGCCACCACCGCAAACCTTGGTTCCATCCAAAGAGCCACTCCCTCCACAGTTTGCCAACGCGCGCCCTAACACATCGCCCACGCCGCCCGTAGAAAAAGCGAGAGTCCCGGCACGTCCCTTTACTCCCAGCCCGCCCGCCGGCAGGCCCAGCCCGGGATTGGCCGAACAGCCGCAGCCACCAGAACTGGAATCGCCGGCTGCTAACGTGCCAGCGCTCACTCAAACATTCCAAAGCTTCAACGATTCCCGGACAGCTTTGCCGCCCCGGCCACCTGACGCGCCTGTAGCAGTGCGAGAAGTGCCGAAACAGCAACCCGTTCCCGATACGCGAACGCAACCGACTGCCCCGGTCCCGCCGCCGAAGCCCGCAAGTTCTTTTCAAGCGGCCGTGCCAGTTCGCGAAGTACGACCTGCAGTTCCCGCCCAGCTGAGACCGTTGGTACAAGGCGATAACGTGGTTCAGGTTCTCGTCCACATCAGCGTCTCCGGAACCGTGACGGACGCAAAGCTAGGCGCGTTGCAAGGCCCAGCGGCCGGCTTCCTTTCCAAGTTGGCCTTGAACGCAGCGCGGGACTGGCACTTTCAGCCAGCCATCCAGAATGGCCAGGCGGTCGCCAGCGACAAAATTCTAGAATTTCTGTTCCGCCCGTCGGGCCAGTAGGTCCACACCGCTTAAAGCGGCCACAGCGGCAATTCCTCCACCGGCGGATAGCCGTGCTGCTCCCGGCCGACTTTTCCGTCGTACTCTCACCGCCATCTTGAACAGCTCCAAGTTGATAACCTCCCAGTCCCATACACGATACTTCGAGACCGGTTCGGCCGAAATCGCGAAGAGATTCCCACGTCGAAATGATCCTTGGGGCACGCGGCGAGTTTCGCAAGGCACCGTTTGCGGACGTCGCGCCCCCTGGGCCGCGAGCCGCACCGGCAGCATTCCTGCCGGCGATCCTGAAATAGAATGGAAGTGCCGTTCGTAATCCGATTGCGCTATATCGACGGAGGAGCACGTTCCATTGGCTTTTCGCGGCCATGTCGACAGTTGTCAGCAATGGCACGTTGCCGGTTGGGCTGCTGATAGCCAAGGTAACCCTGCTCATGTGATCATCCACGTGAACGGGCGCGTAGTCACGTCGGCTGCCGAGAGGGTGCCTCGCCCTGATCTCGCGGCGCACGGGATTTCAGAGCAGGGCGGATTCAGCTTCGTATTCGAGCAGCCCTTAGACGTGACTGAGCGGGTAGAGGTGTTGTTACCTGACGGCTCGCACCTCACAGGCTCGCCCTGTACGTCGCATCAGGCGCGGCTGCGCGAACTACTCGACGAGATACGACCGGAGATGCGAGGGCTGGAAGTAGGGCCACTCGATCGGCCGATTTTGTCGAAGGCCAAGTCCAGCGTTTCCTATGTCGATCACGCAACGCGCGAAGAACTGATTGCCAAATACAAGGCAAGCGCGACTCCCGAAACGCTGGCCTCCGAGCGAATCGCCCCGGTCGATATCGTATGGGCGCCCGGTCGAACACTGGCCGACTGCGTGCCGCCGGGAGTGAAATACGATTACTGCCTCGCGTCGCACGTAGTCGAACACATTGCCGATCCCATCGGTTGGCTCCAGCAGATCGCGTTGGTTCTGAAAGACGGCGGAATCGTGTCTCTCGCCGTGCCTGATAAAGAGCGGACTTTCGATCATCTCCGGGCGGTCACGCGCCCCGCCGATCTGATTGATGCATACGTGCGACAGATTACCCGTCCTTCACCGCGACAGGTGTTCGATCACATCACGTCAGTTTCCGAGATCGGTCTGGAGGCGCGCCCAGCCTCACCAGCACTGATCCGCGAAGCATTTGCGCATGCTCTGGGCGTGCATCATAGCGAGAGGTACCTTGACGTACATTGCCACGTGTTCACGCAAGCCTCGTTCTTTGAGGTGTTCGAGATCGTCGCGCACACAGGCATCCTGCCATTCAAGCTCCGCCGGTTCTACCCGACGCGTACCGGCGCGAACGAGTTTATCGTTTCGCTCCAAAAGTGTTCGGCGCAGCCAGAAGAGATAGCCGAGACCTACCGCCGCACGGATGGTAATATATTCGGCCGATTGAAGGCGCACGTTGCGGCGCTCAATCCCCTCGCGCGGTGGCGCTAGCTTTATGCTGCTAGTCCAAGCACCAGGACGTTCCCGTCGTAGGTCGGCAGGAACACTTTGCCATTCCAAACCACCGGACGGTTGAACTTGTTATGGGTAAATTGCCAGTTCCACTGCTGGCTATCCCACAAAGGCACGATCGACCCGCTGCCGTCGGAATACTTGCCGAAATTGGACGCATCATAGGCCAGAAACCGCCCTGGACTCACCTCCATGTTGGCGTCCCCATAAGGAATGGACGCCCATACGACTCCGCCGCTCGCCCCGTTGGCGGACAGACAAATCATGCCACCAGGCATTCCACCCGGCGGCACTGGTGACTGGGCCGATGCCACTTCCGCGCTGCATGCCAGGTAGGTCGAAACGCCCGAGCCGGCGATCGACCACGCGCGCAGATTGCCATTTTCACCCCAGCAAAAATGCGTGAGCCCGTGCGCGGCGCTCTTCCAAAGCACCGGCGTCCCATGCAAATGATGCGTGCGCTGCCCCTCCAACACATTCAACGTAGCGACCGCCGTGGGCGCCGGATTGAGCTGCGTGCCAGGGTAATAGGTGTAGAAGATCGGCGGCGTTCTTAGCTTCTGATAGTTCTGCGCCGTGGTAGCGGCCGCGAGGTTTGCGGGTTGGGTCTTGCCGAGGTTCTGCAGGTTGGCGGTGTACAGGACGCCATCCTTGCCGGCCGCCAGCAGGACACTGATATCAGGGGCTAGGACCGGACCGCCCGATCCGAAATCCTGGTCGCCCCACGCCCCGCCCATGTCTTTCGGAAGTACACCCCGCGCCGCCAAACGCGGGATCTTTCTTACGTTAGAGGGCCGCGGCGCAGCGTCATCTTCTCCCTGCGGCTTTCCGCCAGTCCGTCCGTCGTCAGTCCAGGGCGTCCACCAATCCGCTACGGTCAGAGATCCTGCCGCACCAGCGCCAGGCGGTGTGTACCGCAGCTTCACGATGCTCTCTCCGAAATCGGTTAGGGCGTCGAAGTCCCCATTCCCGGTGATGACGTAGATGTTGCCTTGCGCATCGGCCGCGGGACCGCCGCCCGAATGCCAGATCCCTCCGCCACTCCCGCGCGAGGTCGACGTCCAGGCCGCCGATACTTGAAATCTGGCCGTGTCTACCGCGATCAACCATCCTCGCGCCGTGGAGGCACTCTCGGCGATGGTTCCGAAACCGATGAACACCACGCCATTCACAAGCAGCAAAGCCGCACGCTGTTTACGTTCCACCGACCGAAACTTCTGAACGGGCAATCCATGCCCCGGATCATAGGAAACGCCTTCCAGACTCAGGGGCGGATGCACGGGACTGCCGTCGCGCAACCGGATGGCGCACGCGTAGTGCTGGCCCTTTGCCACTGTTCCATCCGCGCTGATCCACGCGCACGCATACAACACGCCAGCGACCGTGTCTATCACTGGCGTCCCCAGGATGCCCCAGTGATCGTTAATCATATAGCCGTCGATTTGGTTGGTCCCTTTGATGGGCGTACCGAGCGTAACCATCCATAACTGCGCGCCGGTGTTGGCATCGAACGCGAACACCTGATTTGCCATGGTCGCGATATAGACGACGTCGTGCGTGCTTCCATCCGCCAGCTTCACTTGCGGGACGATCAGCGGCTGGGCCTCACAGCCTCGCGCATCGCCGGGAAGAGCGAGCGTAAAGAGCCGCCGGATGCCCTGTGTCCGGATCGCAGCCGGCGTCAGAATGGTCTCCTGAACATTTGCGCCTGAGCGGAAGTTGTCATAAGATCGCGTCGTGATTGCCAAGCTCATATCGCGAGTTCCTGCGTGCCTGTATAAGTTGCCGTAAGTTCGTATGCGGCTCCGGTGAGTGGCAGCCCACTGCCGGTCAAGCGCAAGGTGAACCATCCCGATTTGTTCGCGTCTACACTCACGCGCGCCGCTTTTGAGCCCAGCGTGTATTCCGCGCTCTTCAACACGGCGCCCTGATCGTCGGCGATTTCCAGAATGATTTTCGACGCCGCGGTCCAGCCCGTTGTGTCCGGTTTCAGCCCGGTCTCGATCAAGGTGCGCTGCTGGCACCAGATGCGGTTTGGCTGCGCAGCACGGCCATTCATGGCGGGCCCGGTGTCCAAGTCCGCGGCGCCGAAGAATGTTTGTGCGGTCCTCATTTGACCAAGCGAGAACGGTTGCGCATAGCCGGTGCGTGAAAAGCACAGATAGCTTTGCCCGTTGATGTTTCGCGGGACAGTGAACGTGGCTTGGCCCTGCCCGTTCGTCCATATGTCGGGATGCTTGCCGGTGTATTCGTGAAGCTGAGTATTGGGGCCAAAATTGGTCTGGACCGTGCGTTGGTAGCTGTTGGACTGATCGTTGTTGAGCGCCACCAGCAGCCCTGGATATCCCTGCCGCTCGAAGACGTAAACCTGCGGGTCATTGCCCCAACGCGTTAGAGTTGGTCCGAACGCCAGATTCTCGTGGATCCAGATCAAATTGTCGATCAGCGGCTTCAGGCCATAACAGCCTGCGTCGGTGCTGTAGTCCTTGTAATAAACGGACGGGTAACCTTCGGCTGTCAATATTAGGGCGTAACCCAGCATCTTGTTCCAGATCACGTTCTCGCCGTATGACAGATCAGTGTCCGCGTTCTCGACGAACGTCACGGCCCTGGTAGGATCAATTGCAATGTAGCCTGCGCCTTGCAAGCCTCCCATAAACCAGCGGGAACTGTCATTGCACATAGCCTGAATGGTCCAATGCAGAGTAAAGTCGAAAACGGCGCTTCTGCCGCCCATGCCGCTGTTCTCAACCCACCAGTGCAGCGCCGACGGATTGCCGTCAAAATATTCGCCTACGGCAAATCTGCCGGCCATGGATTTGGAATCCAGGAATTGCCGGACCGCGTCCACCGCCATGCCCTTGGTGTCATCGATGCGGTAGCCATCGAAGCCCAGCGTCCGCGTAAGCCAGTCGCCGGCGTCGACAGCGCCCGACAGCATGTAGCCCTTTGGTGTCGAATTGATATAGGAAGCCATATCTCCGAAAGCGAAGTTGCCTTCGGGATTGGCCACCGGGTCGACGGGGACGCGTGGAGGAGAGCCGACGAAGCAGGAGGGGTGTTTGGGGAACCGGCCATTCGATGTCTTGCCATCCGCGCCCAGGTATTTATACGTGCCGTTGTCGCCGCCGTAATACTGATGCAGCACGACGTCGCCATAAACCTGCATCCCGCAAGCGTGCATAACCGCGATCATGCGGCGTAGTCGCTCGTGGTCGCCAAAGCGCGTGGGGATGTTGAAGAATTGATTCTTCGATCCGATATCGTAGTTGTCGTAGAGTCCGTAGCCATCGGCGTCCGGAGCAGCGCCCGACGCCGTTTTACAGACCGGAGGCAACAGTACGGCGGTGAAGCCCGCGCGGCGGAAGTCCGCGGCTTGATTGGCGAGATGATCCCACCACCAGGGCGCGTTCGGTGTACCTTTGTCGACCGGCGCGGGCATAACGATCTTTTGGCCGCCCGGTCCCATAAGGCGATAGTGCGCGTGCAGCAGAACGCCCATAGGGATCTATAAACAGACTGCAGCCAGCAGGAGGATCAGGGCTGCGCGCTGAACCCAGCGTGCCGACGCGCTCTTCGCAAGGGCGCTGGCGATTGCGATTCCGATCAAGGCGAAAAGACCGCTGGCAAGCGCCGCAGTCAATGTGTCGAGCCAGACGTCGCTCCCTTGGACAAGCAGATTATCAAGACTAAAGAGCGCCGGCGCCCAGAACGCTCTTCGCAACGGCGAACGCATTACAAGAGCGAGCAGAAGCACCAGGTAAGCGCACAATAATGCCGGTCCGAAGGGGCCGTGAATCGACAGCCCCGTGAGAGTCGCGAGACCGTCACAAACCATGAAGGCCGCGCACAGCTTGAGGTAGCTGAAAAAGCCTTCCGCAGGTCGGAGACCTGCGCCACGCGGCACATCAAGCATGACGATGGCCGTCGAAACGATCAGGCTGTCCAGCGATAGAAAGATATTCGCGGGCACTAGATTGACCGCCTCCACTCCGGTTTAACCAAGGATAACACTGCGCGCCTTCACAATTGCGGCAATGTGATGCGTATTCCAGCCCGTAATTAACTACAGCGATTGTATTTAAAGTTTATTTCCGCGAACCTGGAAAACTGGTGAACGGGTCCGTGCATGGACGACGGGTTGCCCAGTCAGAGTATGCTGTCTTTATGGCCGGCCGCCTCGTCAGAAAATCATTGCTCATTGCGGCTAGCTGGTTGGCGATCCACCCCGCGTTACTGCTCGGCCAAGTCTCGGCAGCCCAACCGCCGGCCGTACCCGAATGGCAGATAGCGGCTGGAGGCAAGATGGCATTCGAGGTCGCCTCCATCAAGCCGGACCCAGGTCCCTTTCGGCCGCCGAACTTCCCGCTCGACCCTGGCGAAGCCTATCGCCCGGTGGGAGGGCGCTTCTCGGCCGATTTTTCGCTGACGACATACATCACGTTCGCGTACAAGCTTTCGCTGAGCTCGGACCAGAGGCAGGCGATGGTCGCCCATTTGCCGAGCTGGGTCGCGGCCGAGCGCTTCGACATTCAGGCGCGCGCCGAAGGCAATCCCACCAAAGACCAGATGCGGCTCATGATGCAGTCCCTGCTGGCCGATCGCTTTAAGCTGGCAGTTCATTTCGAAACCCAGGTAGTCCCGGTGCTCGCCCTGGTGTTGGTGAAGCCTGGCAAAACCGGTCCGAAGCTCCGTCCCCACTCCGAAGGCGTCCCTTGCGAGGCCACTCCGGCGACGAACGGCCCCATCCCACGCGACAGTACGGTGTTTCCGCCTGTTTGCGACGTGTACATGATGACCATGCATCCCAATACCATGTCTAAATCGGGTTCTCGAAATACCACGATGGCCTTACTTGCGGGCGCACTTTCCGGATTGGGGAAGTTGGATCGCCCGGTGGTTGACCAGACTGGGCTGGATGGGAGGTTCGACTTCTCGATCGAGTGGGCACACGAGTCAGATCGGCCTCCACTACCCAATTCGGACGCGCCGGCCGAGCTGCAGGGGCCGACATTTCTCGAGGCTCTGCGCGAACAGCTTGGCCTGAAACTGCAATCGACCAAAGCCCCACTCCAGATCCTGGTCGTCGATCATGTCGAGCGTCCTTCGGATAA
>DATHOT010000014.1:0-2291 GCA_035484655.1 Bryobacteraceae bacterium
CTCGGTTGAAACGTGGATGATTCCAACTATCGCTTTGCAAAAAGCTGAACCACGAAGGACACGAAGTTACACGAGGGAATTCGTGGACACCGGGTGCTCTACCCGCTTTTGTGGCGATCGAGTCGCACAGAATCTTCAACCACTAAGGGCACGAAGTTGCACGAAGGAATTGTTGGAGAGTTCGGTATGGCCGGCCGTCACCAGGTACTGTAGGCGGTGCCGTCGCTGGCGGTGGCGCTGGAGGCGGAATGGACGTCGGTGATGCCGGGATCCTGTTGATCGACGGCGAGCAGAACATCTTCCTGAACAACCTCCCAGTTCGCTTCACGCGTCATCGGGTCGATCGGGACTTGCCGCAAATATCCAGCTGTCACTAGTTCGTCGAGAGATTGTGGAGCTTTCTGCTTGTCGAGCGTGTACTGGGAAATCACGTTGCGGAGCGTTTGCAGATTCGATCGTAGAACAGATTCCCGAGCCTGCACGATCGACTGGTTGTACATGGGGACTGCGACGGCCATCAGGATCATGATGATGCTGATGACGATCATTAGCTCGAGTAAAGTAAAGCCGCGAGAGCCGCGCTGGTTGCGGCGCGCGAGGAGAAGCGCCGAAGCCCGCGCACCGCAGCGAGAAAGCTGCAGGCGATTTTGCGAGTTGTTCACGCCCCCTAGCATTTACCAGTCCTTGTACTTCGTGCCATCGAGGCCGGTGCCGTCCGATTTGGAGTAGACGTCGAAGACATTCTGTCCGCCCCAGGAATCGGAATCCGGATCATCCTGCATCGAGCGCAGTCCCCATTCCTTACTTTTGGTCATGGGGTCCGTGGGAATAGAACGCAGGAAGCGGATTTTCTTGCCCCCTTGTGCTTCCACACCTTTGGACAGCGTCTCAAGATCAGGCGGATAGTTCTGGCTGTCGACCTTGGTCTGGAACATCTGGCGGTCGGCGGCCTCTTTGTAGCGGTCAATGGCGTCGCGCATCTCCCATAGGTCGTGACGGAGTTGCTTTTCTTTTTCACGCTGGATAGTGACGCGCGCGAGCGGCAGCGCCATCATCGTAAGGATGGCAAGAATCGCCGCGGCGACGATGAGTTCGAGGAGCGTAAAGCCGCGTTGGCGATTTTTATGGTTCCGACTCATTGGCAATGCGCGGGGGCTAAAGCCCGATATTAAATTGAATGCCTTTACGCTGCCCTTGAAGGGCCGCTCTTACACGACGACTTAAACGCTTATCGCAAGCTCGAAATTCACGGAACTCCATACGTCGTTCTTGAATTCCGTGGTTTACGACAATTCGATCGTCAATCACCATCTAGATCAACGGCGTTACTGGATGGTGACGGCTGCTTGCGCGCCGTTGACTGTAATCGCCTGCAGGCCGGGATCGCGCGCGCCGCCGCGGGTGATGGTCAACGGAGTCTGCCCATCGGTTTTCGCCATAAACGTCATGGTGACGATCGCTCCCTGACCGGAAACTCCACCGGCGCCTGGAGGACGCGTCGCGGTGATCTGCGATTGTCCGAGAGCTTCGTCCTCGCGATGAACCAGCGCGACTGCCTGTCCATCCTGCGAGAGGAAGCCGCCGTTCGAAACGTTCACCAGTTGCAACATTTTCGGATCGTAGTTCAACTGTACGGGCACGGAATAAACATTCTGCGCACCGGAAATCAACAGATTGACGGCAAAAGTGGTGCCCTTGGCCGCCTGAATGGTCGGCGGATCAAACAGGAAACTTGCAGCTGCAGCGCCCGACGCCGAGTTTGGCGCGGACGACGATGAGCCACCCGGAGCCGGATGTCCAGCAGGATTCGCCGGGCCCGCCGGGGTAATGGAGGGCGCCGGAGCCTGGCCAGCGGGAGTGGCTTGCGCCTTGTGATGCAGCTCGATGGTCTGAGCCGTACCAATATCGAGAGCGCGCTGGTTCATCTCGTTTACATCAGCGCCGCGAATGATGTGCGGCACGATGGCAAAGATGATTTCGTTCTCCGAGTGATCCTGCGTGGTCTGGCCGAAGAGATAGCGGAGAATCGGAATCTGCGCGAGTCCGGGGATGCCGGCCAGCGACTTGGTCTGCTGATCTTCCATGATGCCGCCGAGCAGGTTGGCTTCGCCGTCTTTCAAGCGGATTTCATGCTCGATCTTGCGCTGGCCGATGATGGGCTGGCTGATGCCGCCGATGTTTTGCTGGCCAGTGACAGCGGAAACGTCCATCGAAATCTTCAGCGTGACTTCGCCGTTGGCGTGGACGCGCGGCGTGATGTCGATGTTGACACCGACGTCAAGATACTGGAA
>DATHOT010000015.1:0-26395 GCA_035484655.1 Bryobacteraceae bacterium
GGGAGTTCGTTGGGCTCGAAAGCTTGAAATACCGCTGCATCGCGGACCGTGGTCCCGTCCGGCGCCAAGCCGTACGCTCGAACCCGCATGTACGCGAGATCTTCCGGAACACGCAGCGTCGTGCCTTCTGAATTCAGTACATAGTCGGCGGCGAGCGAGGTCTGCAACTCGATCCCTGATGAAAGCACCTGTGGGTAGCCATCGAAGATGGCCGACAGCTTCACCGTCCGGTCCTTCCACAAAGCTTCGTCCACCGGATTCCTCCGCGCGATAGGCTGCACCGCCTGCACCGCGGGAGCCAAGGAGAAGTCTGGCAGCTGCTCGGTCATGTTCATGTTCTTGAGCGAGGACCGTTTGCGCGCGATCGCTTCTTCGGCCGTCTTATAAGCGCGATCCGTGGCCAGCCACAATACCTGCCGGAACGCCCGATAGTCGTTTTCGAGCGGAAGATGATCCGGATCGTAGCGGCTGCCCGTGTAAGCATCCGAATAGAGGTGATTGGTGTTGTCGAAAACGTAATCGCCCACGCGAACCTTGACGGTCGGTATTCTCAGAACCGTTTGCTCGCTCGAGACCAGGGCCCCCAGCATGGCGTCTACCGAAAATACATTGACGTCTTCAACGCGATACTCGATGAAGTAAGGCGCATCCAGGCTGACGATGCGCAATTGGCGCGACCGGTTCAGTTCATCCTTCATGGCGCGCAGCACCGGATCGGTATCTTGGGGAAGAAGACAGGAGACGGAAGACAGGAGCAAGCAGATCAACGTTCCAAAGCGGTTCACCTTCTGACTCCTGACTCCTGACTCCTCAATTCTGTCTCCGGCCGCCCCAGCAGCGGCGGACGATCCACCGAATGATCCTTCTTCTGAATCTCGATCTCCGATACCAGCAGCGCCGGGGAGCTGGCCGACACCGGCACGCTGCCCGATTCGGCGCCGCAATATCCGTTAAACACCGCCAGCTTATCGGACGTTGCCAGAATTTTCGCGAAGCTCGCCAGCGGCGTACCCACGATATCCACGCCCCGCACCAGCTCATCCGGACGGCCGTCCGGATAAACGCGATAAACGATGAGAGGAATTACCGTGAAAGCCTGCAAGCCCCGGCGTTGGGTCGTCGTGTAGCCCCCGGTGACCTGCTCGAAATACAGGCCGTAGGGTTTGTTTTGCCGCTTGATTTCAGCGATCAACATCTCGCGCAACTGCTGGTCGGACACCTTCTTCTTCGATTCCACAATCAGGTTCGACTGCCGCGAGACCACTTCGGCGCCGGCCTGTTTCCGGCCGTGTCCATTGGAATGATCGATGCCCTGAATCGGCGACCGGGACATCAGGAATGTCTTGAGTATCCCGTTGTCCACCACCGTCAATGGCCGCCCTTTCACGCCTTCGTCGTCGTACGAATAGGTGCCATTCAGGTCCGTCGATTCGATGCTCTTTCGCGTAGGATCGAAGGTCACGGAAAGAAAATCGGGCAGCACCGGCGTGCCAATTGCTTTCGTAAAGGTCTGGCCTTCCGCTTCGTCCTTCTGCCGATGACCTTCCACGCGATGTCCAAAGATTTCATGGAAGAAAACCCCGGCGGCGCGGCCCGAAAGAATGGCCGGCCCAACGAAGGGCTCCACTGTCGGAGCGTGCAACAGATTCGACAGATCGGAGCCTACTCGATTGACCGCGGCCTCGATCACCTCCGGCTTCGCCAAGCGATCGATCTCGGTTCCCTGGAAATCTTCCGAAGCCCCGACGTCCATCCCGTCCGCCGCCTTTCCCCGCGCGCTGATCGAAATGTTGGCGAAGGTTCGCCCGTGCAGAAGTTTCGCCCCTTCCGTGCTAACCAGGTATTTCGTCTCCCGCTCCACCACTAAAGAGACATTCGAGCTCAACAGCCCTGGATTATTCGCCAATGTCGCGGACCACTTTCGCAGGCGGCTCGCCCATTCGTCATCGAGTGGCCGCAATTTCGGCGGCGCTTCGTCGTGCACCGCTGGAGGCTCGCTCGAAAAATCGGCCGAATCGTCGGCCTGTTTGAGCTTCACTTCCTCATTGGATTTGATTTCGATCAGCCGCCGCGCCGCGGCCCGATACGTTCGATCGGTATCCAGCCACAGCTTGCGGCGGATGGCGTCCGGCACATCGTCCAGCGGAAACACGGATCCGGGGGTGAAGCGTGCCCGCTGCCCCTTGATCATGTGGTAATTGTCCAGCGCCGGATTGCCCACCCGGATCGTGATGTCGAGATAGCGCGCATGACCCGTGTTCCGGCTGGTAAGCGTACCGAAGCTAGCCGTGATCACCTGGCTCTCCAACTCTGTGACGCTATACGCCATGTAATAGGGCGGAGGATCGCCCTTCTGTTTCAGAACCGTAAAGTTGCGTTCGAGCTCGTCGGAAAGTGTGTCCAGCAGCGAGGGCGACGCGGCTACCAGCGGGATAGAAACAATTAGGGGGAGTAAGAGTAGACGCACAAAGCTTCAGGATAGCAGGAATGCCGAAAACGAGCTTTTGTCGGCTCTGCCACGTCTTCGAAAACCTTCCGCGATGTTAGCAGCAATGGAGACAGCAGCCCTTCGCATTTGACTCGTCAACCCATAAGTCTCGTGCTTTTGGAAACGAATCCGTTAAGCGGTAGAGGCCAAGGACGAATTGATAGGCTTTCTGCCATACGATTAGGTCCTGGAAGCTCCGAGCGGGTGCCATTCCGTCTTCTGTCTTCTGCCTTCTGACTCCTGTTTTCCTCAGCTTGCGATCGAGACGATCCCCTTATCCTTCAGCCCGCTGATCGCCAGCCCATACCGCCCCCGCACGCCGGTCTTCTCGAAAATGTGTTTCAAGTGAATCTTGACCGTACCTGGTCTAATCCCTAGTTCCAGCGCGATTTCCTTGTTCTTGAAGCCCTGCTCAACCAACTCCAGGACCTGGTGCTCCCGGGCCGTCAATTCCGACCTCGGATAGCCGATTTGATGCGCCGAATCGCGAAATACGCAGTCCTCCATCCAGCTTCGGCCGCCTGCTACCGTACGTAGGCACGTCAGCAGACTTGCTAGATCGGCGGTCTTGCGAACAATGCCACGGGCGCCGGCCTGTAGCAGCCGCAAGGCTTCTGCCTCGGTCATGGATACACCCCAAACTGTGATCGCCGGCGTCGCATCGATCAGCTTGAGATCGTGAATCCAGTCCAGGACCGCCCGCATCCCAAATCCTTTGTCCACGACAACAATATCCGGGGTTTTGGCGCGCACGAAGGCCGTAGCGGCTTCGAGCGTGTTCATCGCTTCCACTAGCTCGAGATCCTCGCTCGAAGCGAGCAGGTTTCTCAGCCCTTGGGCCGTGATCGGCTGTGTGTCACACACGGCAATTCTCTTTTTCGCGAGGTCTTCGTTCATTCGTTTTTTCTTCTTTTCGGGGACAAAACGCCCGTTCCTGACGTCTTCGGGGAATATCTCCCAGTTGACCTCATCGGCTAGCGCGTTCGAAATTCTAGTTGGCGGGGCGAGGAAAGACTCTCATGTTATCATCGCTTATAGCCGATTTGATCGAGTAGGACTCCGAAGGACGAAGTCCCGCCAGCGCTCATGTCTCAGCCTGAAACAGCTAAGTTCGCCGGTAATTGGAAAGCTCTCTTCATCTGTCCTAAACAACAGATAATCAGGGACTTAGCTCCACTTCTGACCCGTTATCTTCCGAATTTCACAGGCGCTGAATTGAACGCCATTCCGAGCCGCCGGCAAATCACCGAGGCCATAGCCGTCGAGCAGCCCAACCTCTGTTTCCTCGAAGTCGGCGACGCCGCGGATGGTAGCCTGGCTGTCATTCCCGACCTGCTGCGTGCCGATCCCAAGCTCCCCATCATCGTGGTCCTCTGCAGCAATGACCCCGAACAAGTGCTGCGTTGCCTGCGGCAGGGCGCCAGCGACTTCCTGATCCATCCCTTTGTCGCCGAGCACGTCGAGGCGGCGCTCCACAAGATTTCACGCCTCCAACCCAGCCGCACCAAAAGTCCCGGAAAAGTCTATTGCGTCATGCCCGCCAAGGGCGGTTGCGGCGCCAGCACCATCGCCAGCAATCTCGCTCATCAGTTGAAACGCCAGGCGGACAAGCGCATTCTTCTGGCTGACCTTGATCCGCTGGCCGGAACCCTATCGTTTCTGCTGAAGATCAAGTCCAACTACAGCTTCATGGACGTGCTCGCGCGATCCAGCGAAATCGATGCCGACCTGTGGAAAGCGATGGTCACCGATCGGCAGGGTGTGGACGTCCTGCTATCGCCCGAAGTGATGACCGAAGGCATGGCCGAACTGTCGGACGCCAGCAGCATCATCGAGTATGCGCGCGGAACCTACGATCTGGTGGTGCTCGATACCGGCAGCGTGTACGGAGACTGGAATCTCAGCCAGGCGCGGTTGGCTGACGAGATCCTGCTGGTCACCACCAACGAGCTAACCTCGCTTCAGGCTGTCCAACGCGCTCTCAGTTACATGGACAGCAATAACATCGGCCGCTATAAAATACGCTTGATCGTGAATCGTTACGATCGCCACGTCGGCTTGAGCAAAGACGTCATCGGCACGGCCCTGCACGCCGATATCTTTCACATCTTGCCCACCGACTACGAAGCCATCCAGAAAGCCCTCATGGAGGGCAAGCCGCTGCCGCCCAACACTAATTTCGGCAAAGGCGTGGCCGCCTTGGTGGACCGTTTGGTGGGTGGCGTCGAGCCTGCCAACAAAAAGAGCAGCTCACTTTCCGGCCTGCTTTCCCTTTTCTCCCGCACATCCACCTAGACGTTGGTTCAATCCAAACATAACTTGTTAGAATTGTTCTGTGGAAAAGCGGCTCCATGGGCTTGGCTCGCAAGGGTTTAACCCGGCTAAATCGACCAACAACTTTCCCACTCCCGTTCCACAGGCTAAGTGCCTCACAACTCGACATCGAAATATAGCTAAGCGATCTCCCAAATCATCGCTTACTGTAGAACAGTCCCGACCACATGGCTGCTTCTCCTGACATCGCCCTCGAAAGAGGACTGCCTGTAAATCTCGACGCCGAGCGTTTCGTCCTAGGTGCCATTCTGATGGACGACGCGCTTTATATTCAGGTCGCCGGCTCGCTCGAATCGGAAGACTTCAGCCTGGAGAAACACCGCCGCATCTTCCTGCGCATGGGCGAGCTGTACAATCGCGGCGAGCGCATCGACCGCGTTACCGTCGCCAATGAGCTGATGAAGCAGAACCAGCTCGAATCGGTGGACGGCGTCAGCTACCTGGTCTCGCTCGACGAAGGACTCCCGGCTCTCGCCAACCTCGACAGCTACGTCCGCATCGTAAAGGACAAGGCGGTTCTGCGGCGCATCATCTTCACATCGCAGAAGCTGATCGACCGCTGCATCATCGGCGAGGAGGAGCCCGACCAGATTCTCGCCAGCGCCGAAGAGAATCTTCTGAAGCTTGGGGAAACGCGCGCTCAGGATGCGCTCGTCAACCCGCAGCGCATCTTAGAGGATTTCGACGGCGGCATAAATGCCTTTCTCGATCCCAGCAAGCGTATCAAAGGCCTCAGCACCGGGTTTCTCAAGCTGGACGAGATGACCGGCGGTCTGCACGCTGGCGAACTGGTCATCCTGGCGGCACGACCTTCGATGGGCAAAACCGCGCTGGCGCTGAACATCGCCCAACACGTCGCATCGCAGCCCAACGAGAAGCAGACCGTGGCCGTATTCTCGCTCGAAATGTCGCGCGAGTCGCTGCTGACGCGCATGATCTGCGCCGGCGCGCGCGTCGACCAGCAGAAATTCCGCGCCGGATATTTGAATCAGGACGAACGGCGCAGGCTCGCCAAAACCGCGTCCGAGCTGGTGCAGGCGCCACTGTACATCGACGATACTTCCGGCACTCACATGATGGACATCCACGCCAAGCTGCGCCGCCTGAAAGCCGAGCATGGCCTTTCGCTGGTCGTGATCGACTACCTGCAGTTGATGAGCGGCCGCGGCCGCTATGAAAATCGCAACCAGGAGATCAGCACTATATCGCGCGGCTTGAAGCTGCTCGCCAAGGATCTGAAAGTCCCCATGCTGGTGCTGTCGCAATTGAACCGCGCTCCCGAAACCCGCCCCGGCGATCACCGGCCGCAGTTGAGCGACCTCCGCGAATCCGGCTCCATCGAGCAGGACGCCGATCTGGTCGCTTTCATCTTCCGCGAAGAGGTGTACAAGCAGGAAGACGAGCGTCTCAAAGGCCTGGCCGAGCTGCTGGTGGCCAAGCAGCGCAACGGCCCCACCGGCAAGGTGAATCTGGTGTTCCTCAAAGAGTTCACCAAATTCGAAAACCGAACCAACGATCTCGGCGAAGACGTGCCCATGTAGCGCATGTAGCGCACGCACTCCTGCCGCGTTCGCACTCGTTGCGAACGCCACCCCGGTACTACTCAGCAACCGAACAGTGAACGAGACGTTGCCGGCCGAGTTGCCTGCGGCGGTTCGAAGTGCAGCTCCAACGCCTGTTTCAAGTTCTGGAGAGCCTCTTCTTCACTTCTGCCCTGGCTGGCTACATCGACTTCTAAGCACTGAGAGACATACCAATCCCCTTCGCGCCAGAACGTCGCGGCGAATGGTCGCTTCGTTGTTTCACAGCGCCGGTTGACTCGTGGCGTACACCACGCTCGCACTCATGCGTACCCCCTCCACCGGGCGTAAAATCAAAGCATGGAACTCGTCGTCAATCAGACGCATTACCGGCTCCAACTCGACCCCAACAGCCTCCTGCTTTGGGTTCTCCGCGACGAACTCGAGCTCACCGGCAGCAAGTACGGCTGTGGCGAAGGCCATTGCGGCGCATGCACCGTACTCATCGATGGCGCGCCCATGCGCTCCTGCATCACGCCCGTCTCCAAGGTCGAAGGAAAGGAGATCACCACCATCGAAGGTCTGGCGCAAAACGGCCGCCTCCATCCCCTGCAAGAAGCCTTCATCCAGGCCGACGCCATGCAGTGCGGCTACTGCACGCCCGGAATGATCATGTCAGGCGTAGGCTTGTTGAAGAAGACTCCGCATCCCAGTGAACCCGACATCCGGCGCGCGCTGGAGGGCAACGTCTGCCGCTGTGGAACTTATCCGCGCATCATCGCGGCCATGCAGATTGCCGAAAAGGCCATCAACGGAGGCCAACATGCTTGAGCTCGAACGCTACGAATTATTCACCGGACCGGCTTACCGCTTTGAGTTAGAGCGGCGCGATCTGTTCAAAGTGCTCGGCGGCGGACTCCTGTTCGTGCTGTTCTTCGACGGCGAAGCCATCGCCCAGGAATCCGGCCGCACGCAAGGATTTCGAGCCGACGCGCGCCCCGCCGAGCTGGCCGCATGGCTGCACATCGCCGAAGACGGCACCGTTACCATCTACACCGGCAAAGTGGAGGTCGGCCAAAACGCCCGCACGGCGCTCACGCAGGCGGTCGCCGAAGAACTGCACGCTCCCATCGGCTCCATCAAGCTCGTCATGGGCGACACCGACCTGACGCCCTACGATATGGGCACCTTCGGCAGCCGCACCACTCCCACCATGGCCCCGCAACTGAAGAAAGTGGGCGCCGCCGCGCGCGAGACCCTCATCGATCTCGCCGCCGACAAATGGAAAGTGGACCGCAAATCCATCTTGGTCGCTGACGGCAAGGTGAAAAATTCCACCACCGGCGAGTCCTTCGGCTTTGGCGAATTGACTCACGGCCAAAAGCTCATGAAGACCGTCGATGGAGCCTCGGTTACGCCCGCCGGCAAGTGGACCGTCGCCGGCACCTCGGTCGCCAAAGTGAACGCGCGTGATATGGTCACCGGCGCACATCGCTACAGCACCGACATCGTGCGGCCGGGGATGCTGTTCGGCCGCGTTCTTCGGCCCTACGCATTCAACGCGAAACTGGTCTCGCTCGACACTAAACCAGTGTCATCCATTCCCGGCCTGACTATCGTCCGTGACGTAGATTTCGTCGGCGTCGTGGCCCCCGATGAACTCACGCTCTCAAATGCAGTCGCTGCGCTCGGGCCTTTGTGGAACGCCAATCCCCAGCCGTCGAATAAAGACCTGTTCGCCTACCTCAAAAGCCATCCCGCGAAATCGCGCGGAGACGGGGGCGGCAGGCCGAGCCCGGAACATGGTTCAGTCGACCAAGGCCTCGAATCCTCCGATCATAGACTCAACGCCACTTACACGGTCGCCTACATTGCCCACACCCCCCTCGAGCCGCGCGCCGCGGTCGCCGAATGGGACAAAGGAAAACTGACGGTCTGGACCGGGACCCAGCGGCCCTTCGGTGTAAAGAGCGAACTCGCGGAAGCTCTCAAAATTCCCGAGAATCGCGTGCGCGTAATCGTGCCCGATACCGGTTCCGGCTACGGCGGCAAGCACACCGGTGAGGTCGCCATCGAAGCCGCCCGCATGTCGCTGGCCGCCGGCAAACCTGTGAAGGTAATCTGGACCCGCGAAGATGAGTTCACTTGGGCATACTTCCGCCCCGCCGGCGTGATCGACATTCGTAGCGGGACCACGAAGGACGGCCTGATCACCGCCTGGGAGTTTCACAACTACAATTCAGGGCCTTCCGGCATCGACACCCCTTACGATATTCCGAATCGCAAGATCGAATTCCATCCCACCGATTCGCCGCTCCGCCAAGGTTCTTACCGCGGGCTCGCCGCCACTGCCAACCATTTCGCCCGTGAATCGCACATGGACGAAATCGCTGCCGCGCTCGGCATGGATCCGCTCGAATTCCGTTTGAAGAATCTCAAGGATGAACGATTACGCGCCGTGCTCCAAGCCGCGGCTGAAAAATTCGCCTGGGGCAAGATGAAGTCCAACTCCACGCGTGGTTTCGGCCTCGCCTGCGGCGTCGAGAAGGGCAGCTACATTGCCAGCTGCGCGGAAATCTCCATCTCGCAGCCCGGCAGCAAGGTCAAGATTGAACGTGTCGTAACAGCGTTCGAGTGCGGCGCGATCGTCAACCCCGAGCATCTCAAAAACCAGGTGGACGGCTCGGTGATTCAAGGCATCGGAGGCGCGCTCTTCGAAGCCATCGAATTCGAGAACGGCCGCATCTTGAATCCGCACGTCGGCAAATATCGACTGCCCCGCTTCAGCGACGTCCCGGTGCTCGAAACGATCTTGCTCGACCGCAAGGATCTGCCCTCAGCCGGCGCCGGTGAAACGCCCATCGTCGGTTTGGCTCCGGCAGTCGGCAACGCCATCTTTCAAGCTACCAGCGTCCGCATCCGCTCCCTGCCAATGGTGCCCAACGGAGTACCAAATCAAGTTCAATCGACGGCCAAGGCGTGACCGACGCCGCCATCCTCGACCACATCGCCCGCCTTCCCCACGCGCGCGCCACCTTCAAACAGCTCGTCCGTGAACTCGGCACGCGCGGATCTTCCCGCGCGGATCTCGACGCCGCTCTTGATCGCCTCGAGCAGCTCGGCGACTTAATCGAAGTAAAATCAGGTCACTTCGTCCTTACTCGCTCCAGCCGCGAGTACGTAACCGGCCGCCTGAACATGCACCGCGACGGATATGGGTTCGTGATTCCCGATCATCCTATCGAAGGGCTGCGAGGCGACGTCTACATTCCCCGCGATTCCGCTCAAACCGCCATGCACGGCGATCGCGTCGTGGTTCGCATCGCGCGTATCGAGAACGACGGCCGAGCCGACGGTGAGATCGTCAAAATCCTGCGGCGAGCCCATCCGACAGTGGTCGGCGAGTTTCGGGTCCGCAAGCGTGGCTCTTACGTCATCCCCCATGACGATCGCATTCGCCAGTGGATCGACATTCCCGAAGGCATGGAGGTCCCGCCTAAATCCGCGAGCCGCGACCGCGTCGGCGTCGCGCCCATTCCGGTCTCAGGCCCCGGCGATCTCGACGGCATGATCGTCAATGTCGAAGTTCTCGAATTCCCCGACGATGGCGAGCATGCCGTCGGCCGCGTCATCGAGGTGCTCGGTCATCCCGACGACTTCGGCGTCGACGTCGAGATCGTCATCCGCAAGCATCACATCCCGCACCACTTTCCGCCCGACGTCTTGGGTCAAGCCCAGAACGTTTCGAACATTATCCGCACCGAAGAACTCGCGGGACGTCAGGACTTCCGCAACATGGACATCGTCACCATCGATGGCGAAACCGCTCGCGATTTCGACGACGCCGTGTGGGTGGACCGCCTTGCCAACGGCAACTATGCGCTGCATGTCCACATCGCCGACGTCAGCCATTACGTCACGCCCGGCTCGCCTATCGACGAAGAAGCTTCTCTGCGCGGCACCAGCGTCTATTTTCCCGACCGAGCTGTACCCATGCTTCCGCTCGAGCTTTCCACCGAAATCTGCTCGCTCAAACCTGGCGTCGACCGGTTGGTTCTTTCAGTGCTTCTCGAAATCGATCATCGCGGCGACATCGTCGCGCAAGAGTTTGGCCGCGGCGTCATCCGCAGCGTGGAGCGCATGACCTACACCGATGTTCACGCTCTGCTCGAAGGCGACGCGGCGCTGCGTCAGCGTTACCAGGCACTGATCGGCCGCTTTGAGCTGATGCGAGAACTGGCGCTCATCCTGAATCGCAAACGAGTCCAGCGCGGCGCGATCGACTTCGACATGCCCGAGCCGCTCATCGAGTTCGACGAATTCGGCGAGATGATCGGTGTCAAGCGCAGCCCGCGCAACATCGCGCACCGGCTGATCGAAGAGTTCATGCTGGCGGCCAACGAAGCCGTGGCCTCGCATCTGGAGCAGGCCGGCATTCCGTCGTTATTTCGCATCCACGAGAAACCCGACCCCAAACGCGTGCTGGAGTTCGAAGAGATCGCTTCGCATTTCGGCTATTCACTCGGCATCGGCGCCCTGCCGGTGAAACGATTCCGGATGACCGAGCGTGGCCGCGATGGCCGGCCTCGCCGGAAAGATATCGAGATCGCCGGCGACAACATGGCCATCACTTCGCGCAATTATCAAAAACTTATTGCCAAGATCGAAGGCAAACCCGAAGAACGCATACTTACCTACCTTATGCTGCGGTCCCTCAAGCAGGCTCGCTATAGCGCCGAGAACCGCGGCCATTTCGCGCTGGCCGCCATCAGCTATACCCATTTCACCTCTCCCATTCGCCGTTACCCGGACTTGATCGTCCACCGCATCCTGAGCGCCTTTTTCGACGGCAAGCGCAACATCCTGGCGCCGGAAATACTGGCTCGCATTGCCGACGATTGTTCGGAGACTGAACGCCGCGCCGCCGATGCCGAACGCGAGCTGGTCGAGTGGAAAAAGGCCAAGTTCATGGAAGGGCGCGTGGGCGATCAGTTCAACGGTCTGATTATCAGCACCACTCGCTTCGGATTCTTCGTCGAGTTGGAGAATCTGTTCGTCGAAGGGCTGGTGCCGATCGACACGCTGCCGAACGATCGTTACATGTTCAACGAGAACACCCGTAAGATCATCGGCCAGCGTACGCGGCGGGAGTTTTCAATCGGCGATACAGTGCGCGTGTTGCTCGATCGCGTCGAACCTCTGGAGCACAAGCTGCAATTCTCTCTGGTTGAGCCCGAGCGTACCCGCAAGAAGGCCCGGCGCTGACAGATCAACCGCGGTCACGCTACCGACGCCGCCCGCAGCGGGAAATTCTGTGAGGCCAGCGACTCCAACAGGTGCTCGTGAATGCCCTGCTCGAGCATGTAATACTTCCTGCCGTCTTCCTCCACCACAACCGCAAGTTTCTTGGCCGCCAGAAGCAGGCACAGTTGTTGCTCCCCGGCCGTTAACGTCGACACATCCACTCGCGCCATCCCACGCGCGCCGGGCGTCAACTTTCGCAGAAAATCCCGCGTGAAGATCTGATGATCCAGACCCTCGAGCGCCGCGCCTGCCGAGATCCAGCGATGTTCCGCCGTCCCGAAAAAGTATGGTCCTGAGGCGAAGGCCAGGAGGAATACCACGACATCGATGAAAGCCGCCAGCGCCAATGCGAACGCGTGTCGCGGCGTGGGCGCGGTGAACAATTCCTGAAACGCGACCAGAAGGTCTTCCTGCCCCGACACTGTACGATCGACGAAATCGGCATAGGCCGGGACTGGTGGTTTCTCGATCCGGCCGGCGTGAAGCGCCGGCTCCATGTCGTTCCACGGGACGTCGTCGAAAACCTTTCGATAAGCCTGCAATTGTTTCTCGGATGAATCGAGCGGCTTGGTATTCGCAAGGTACCCTGCGATCTGTTGCTCGGAGCGCTGCATCTGATCGAGCGATTGCTGCGCCAGCTTGGTGTAGCGGTCGAAGGCAGAATATCGAACGCCTTCACCCGAACCCTCCTTGTAACCTTCGGCGTAGGTCTGGGCTTCGCGCGCTACCGCCGCTCGCACCCCCGCGAGGTATGGATCGGCATCCTGCGCGCGCGAAATATGGCCGTGCGTTTTCTCCGCGACGGTCATCTCCTCCAGCGCCAGCACGTGCTTCTGCTGCTCATTGATCGCCGCGGTCAGAAGGTTTTGCACTTGCCCGCCTGAATCATTCAGCGAATCGTAAAGCTTGCGCTCGATCGTTGCCGGGCGCTCGCGCGCGCTGAACCAGGTATACAAGCTGGTATATGAGAATGCGATCGAAACAATGGCAGTAATAACATAAACGCCGATTAGCATCGACCGGCGGCTGATGTCTTTGCCGGCGGAGCTAAACCCGATTAGCCACGCCACCAGCACTAAGGCAGCTTGCAGTCCGACGGATGCCAGCGCGGAGAACCAAACCGAAAGATACAAGCTCATGCCCTCGAAAGTGGTGTACCAGGAGACTAACGAAAGCAGACAGCTAGCTATGAAAAGAGCCTTGACCATCGGCCGGGTGAGGCCGGTTAAGTCGGAAGAAGTGTTGGAAGACACGTATGACATGCTGGATCTCTCCTGGAATTGTTACGCGGAGCCCAGCGGATCGGTTCCAGAAATTGTCGCGGATTAAAACTACTCTTCTTCCTCTTCTTCGCCGGTCTTCGCGGCCTTGGCGGCAGCGATGATCTTGTCGGCCTGTAGCGAGGGGACGTAGTCGTAATGCGAAAATTCCATCTGAAATGACGCGCGGCCTTGAGTCATCGAAATCAGATCGTTCTGATAGCTGAGCATGTCGGCCATTGGTACCTGAGCCTTAATGATCTGCGTGCTGCCCTTGGTGTCCATGCCCTGAATGCGGCCCCGCCGGCCGTTGAGATCGCCCATCAGATCTCCTGCATATTCGACCGGAGCCTGCACTTCGACGTTCATGACCGGCTCCAGCAATGACGGTTTGGCAAGCTGCATGCCGGCTTTGAACGCTTTGCGCGCCGCCAGCTTGAACGCCATTTCAGACGAGTCGACATCGTGATATGACCCATCGTAGACAGTGACCTTGAAATCCACGACGGGAAATCCGGCCAGGAAACCGTTCGCGGCCGCCTCGACGATTCCTTTCTCTACAGCAGGAATGAAGTTGCGGGGAATCGCTCCGCCGAACACCTCATTGGCAAACACAAACTTAGCGCCGCGCGGAAGTGGTTCCAGTCGAATCCAGCAGTCGCCGAACTGGCCGTGACCGCCGGTCTGCTTCTTATGCCGGCCTTGCACCTCTGCCCTGCCGCGAATCGTTTCTCGGTACGGAATCTTGGGCGCCTTCAACTCTACATCCACGCCGTAGCGCTTCTTCAGGCGGCTTACGATTACTTCCACATGCTGCTGACCGCTGCCGGCGAGCAGGAATTCCTTGGTCTGGGGATCCCGATAAAAGCGCAGCGACTGATCCTCTTCGAGAATCCTGGCGACGGCATTGCCTAACCGGTCCTCATCCTGCCGGCTCTTAGCCGAAATCGCAAACGCGATGGAAGGTTCGGGTAAATGCACTGGCGGATAACTGATCAGCGATGTTTTATCGCCCAGCGTGTCGCCGGTGAGCGTCTCTTTCAACTTCGCAACGGCGCCGATATCGCCGGCTCTCAGTTCCGTGACTGGCGGCATGGTCTTTCCTTCAAGAGCGCCGATGTGGGCCAGACGCTCGCCGCCACCCGTCCGTGCATTCACCAGATTGGCGTCGTTCTTTACGACTCCCGACATCACTTTGAAATAAGTCACACGGCCCGCAAACGGGTCGGCCACGGTCTTGAACACAAAGGCGGATACAGGTTCGCTGTCCTTAACGGCGCGCGTGGCTTCCTTGTCATTTATTTTTCCAGCGAGCGGTTCGTGCTCGGTGGGCGCAGGAAAGTTTTCGATAATGAAGTTGAGCAACAGATCGGAACCGATGTTTCGCAAGCCGGAGGCGCACAGCACCGGATAAATACGCCTTTCGCGGATGGCTTGACGAAGCCCTTCTTGGATGTGCTCGGTTGGTAGCGTGCCCTTCTCGAAGAATTCCTCCATGAAGGCATCGTTGCCTTCGGCCACCATCTCGACCAGGGCCTCGTGCGCCTTCTGAGCGGCGTCCGCTCGATCGGCCGGGATCTCGCTTTCCTTACCCTTGCCATCGCCGTCGTTGGTGTAGATGTAGGCCTTCATCCGAACCAGATCGATGACGCCCTTGAAGTCTTTCTCGGAACCTAACGGCAACTGAACAGGAACCGCCATGCGGCCGAAAACGCTCTGGACACTGGCCAGCGCCCGGTCGAAGTCGGAGCGCTCGCGGTCGAGCTTGTCGATGATAATCGCGCGCGGCAACTTGAACTCGTCGGCAAAGCTCCACACCTTCTCGGTTTGCACTTCCACACCGGCTACGCCATCCACCACCACCAGGGCGCCCTCGGCGGCGACCATCGAAGCTTTCGTATCGTTGATAAAGATATTGAAGCCGGGCGTGTCGATCAGATTGATCTTTTTCTTGGCCCATTCGGCGTACGCCACAGCGGTAGAAATGGACAGCTTGCGCTGGATCTCGTCGTCATCAAAGTCGGTGACGGTATTGCCTTCGTCGACGCGCGTCAAGCGATTCGTCGCTCCCGCGGTGTAAAGAAGACCCGCCGTGAGGGTGGTCTTGCCGCTGTGTCCGTGTCCAATCAGAGCAACATTTCTGACGTCTGTGCCTTCGTATGCTTTCACTTGATTCCTACTCCCAGGTGGGCATCAAGAAGGGATCTTAGCACAATTGAAACATTGTCTAAGCCGCCGAACATCAGCTCAGCGCGACCAGCACCCTGATCTTACCGCGGGCCTGTTATGATCGAACTCAAAGGCGCGGCTATGAATCGGACAAAAACCCGCAAACCAAAGAAATTAAGCGAGACAGAAAAACGAAGAAATCTTCGAACCCTCGTGACGAGTCTCGGAAAGTTGAAGCCTGATAAAGGCAAGCAGTGGATTTCTCAAGAGCATCACGATAAGGTTCTTTACAGGTAGAATGCACCTGCCAGCACCGTTGTCACCCGAGGCCGGTACAAGGGAACTGTGTTAACAAAGTGGATGTCTAAGCTTCTGTCGGACCGTTGCTTGCTGCTTGGTCTATTGTCGGTAACTGCATCGCATCCCGTTTTCGCCTGCCTTTGCTTTCAGCACTCCGTATGTGACACTTTTGCTTCTGCGGAATTGGTCTTCGTCGGGAAAGCCGTCTACTTAACGTCTGATTTCGACTTTAGGGATCCCCTAGTTCGTCAACAACTCAAATCGCTTGACGAGGACAGCTCTGCGGAAGGCTTTATTAAACTCAAGACATTTTATTTGCGGGTTCTGCCTGAGCCTGTACGAACTGAAGTGGAAAGGATGGTTACACGGGACCAGCTAGACACGGCCCTTAATGAGCTGAGCAAAATCAAGAAACGAGTCACGTTCCATGTGAATCAGGTTTACAAGGGAATTGCTCAGAGTAACCACGAATTAGATCTTTTCACGAGCTTCACCGATTGTGGTATCACTTCATCACAGGCGAAACGTGTGTGGTCTACGCGAGCAAATTGCAGACCGGTTATGAGGCTGGAGCATGCTCGCGCACACGTCGCTTGAGCGATGCAGGAGAGGATCTTGCGTATCTTCAATTCATGCGAAGCGGTGTTACAGACAAAGGGCGCCTCTACGGCTTCGTATCGAGCAGTGATATGGACCTCAGAAGGTTGCTCGATTGGGATTGGGTTCCTGATCCCGTACCTGGAGTGAGAGTGCAGCTGCGTACGGACAGTGTCACTCTGGAGGCGACAACGGATAAGGATGGCAGATACGTTTTCGACGGATTACCTGGAGGGGATTTTGAAATCGCCATCTCCGATTCACGGGGGGACAATGCTCTCTCAAAACCCCGCCACGTGCATCTCCCAAAGAGCGCATGTAAGATCGAGCCGTTCTACATTCCGAAGGCTGCCCTTCGGAACTGAAGCCATTCAGTTGGCGCTTTATTTCCCGAACCAGCCCAGCGGCGCCGTCGTCAGCCACGGCACGTAAGTGATGAGCAGAACGCTGCCCATCAGGATGAACAGGAATGGCAAAGTTGCCCAGATGATCGTCCCCATCGGCTTTTTGAATCGGTAGGCGGAGAGAAACAGATTGATGCCGACCGGTGGATGCAGATAGCCCAGCTCCAAATTGGCGATGAAGATTACGCCCATCTGCACCGGATCGATGGCATAGACGGCGGCCAAGGGTTTGATGAGCGGCACCACAACCAGGATGGCCGCGAAGATATCCATCAGAGCGCCAACCACCAGCAGCACTCCATTGAGCAGAAGCAAGAATACGTACTTCGATTGGACGTTGGTCCGCACCCAATCGATTAGTTTCGAGGGAACCTCGGCGTCGATCAAATAATTCGTGAAGCCCAGCGCGACGCCCATGATCAGCAGAATGCCGCCCACAATGGTGGCGCACTCTACGAAGACTTCGCGGTAATCGCGGTTCAGCTTCAAGTCGCGATAAATGAAAACTTCGACCACGAAGGCGCAGAAGGCGGTGAGCGCCGCGGCCTCAGTCAGAGTCCCAAAACCACCAAACAACCCGACAATCATGATCACCGGCAACATCAGCTCCCACTTCGCGTTCCAGATCGCAGTGGCTGCCTCCCGAGGCACAAAAGGCTCGCGCACCGCGTTATGTTTCAGTCCCATGTAGATGCCGACAGTCGCGACGCAGGCGACCATCAATAACTCGGGCAGCAGCGCGCCAGTGAATAGCTGAGGCAGCGGCGTTTGGGATCTAACTCCGTACAAAATGGCGGGAATGCTGGTTGGAAACAGCAAACCCAACGATCCCGAGGCGGTCAACAATCCAATCGAAAAGTTTTCTGGGTAGCGGGCCTTCACCAGCATCGGCACCAGCAATCCGCCGAGCGACAGGATGGTGAGCCCCGACCCGGCGAAGGTGAAGACCGTGCAGATGGCCACGGTGGCGATCGCAATGCCGCCTGGAATCCAACTAAAGAGCGCCGTGAAGACTCGCAGCAGGCGTTTCGTGGCGCCGCCTTGCACCATGAAATACCCGGCCAGCGTAAATAACGGAATCGAAGGCAGCAGCGGCGATGCCACCAGCCGGTACATCTCCACCGGAACCGATGCCGCGGGAGTGCCGCTATTCCAGAAGAGCAACAACGCGAGTCCACCGAACACGGCAAAGATCGGAAGCCCCAGGATACTGACGATGAACAGCATCGTGAGCGACAACCCAAGTACGCCGGGCGTGCCGACGGGAATGACAAAGCCGAGCAGCGCCGGAATGATGAGGCCGGGAGCGGCGAGCAAGCGGCCTTTCCAATTTGGATTAGCATGCCACACTGCGCGCAATGCGATCACGCCGAAGCCGGCCAGCATGATGGCGAGCGCCGTCCACTTCGGCACGCCCGGAAGCAGTTCGCTGCCCGATTCGCGTTCACTCTTCACGAACACCCAACTGGCCCAGGCGAGGCACGTGGAAACAGCCGCCAGCGCCGCGCCGGAAAGGATCTTGGCGGGAGCGCGCCAGGAATCCGGCAGCATCTCTTTGGAAGAAAGTCCCAACAGCCGGTCTGAGCGCGACGCGAGCATGCCGCCCAGCATGCCGATCCACAAGGTGAGCTGCTGCACCACGACGGCCGACCCCGGAATCCCTGGCCAGCGCAATTGCCTGCAGACCATTTCGATCACCGGCAGCAACGTCATCAGCGACAGAGCCAGGATGGAAAACGAATCTTCAAAAAGCTGAAGGGGGGTAGCGGGACCGGCGGTTTCAGGAGGTGGTGCGGCGACGCTCACGGCATGCCCGCGGCGCTCGCGGCGGGATGCGCTTTCCGGTATTCGTCGCGCAGCCGCTTCACTTCATCGAACAGGTCGGGCGGCACCATGGTACCTCGCAGCTTCGGCCAGATGGCTTCGGAAAGCTGGCGCCATTCGGCTACGGCTTTCGGATCGGCATGCACCACATTGAGACCGAACTGCTGCATCAGCGGAATGGAAGAGGCTTCGGCCTTGCGGATCTCTTCCCTCAAGGCCACTCCGGCGGTGCGCGCGGATTGCATCATGTCCTTTTGTACCGGCGCCGGGATCTTGTCCCACACGTCCTTAGAGATAACCGTCGCGCCCACCAGTTGCGCGAACTGGATATCCAGCATGTTCTTCGCCCCGCCGAACCACTGGTTGCTTAATGCCACTAGCGGAGGCGATTGAAACGCATCGATCAGTCCGGTCTGCAAACCGGTGAGAATATCGGTGGCCGCGAGCGACACTGGTCGAAATCCATTGATCTTGTAAAGCTCGAAGGTACTGTTGTCGCCCTGCAACACGCACAGCTTCATCTTGCGGATGTCGTCCGGATGGACGGCCGGCTGCTTGGTAAAAAAATGAACCCAACCGGCGTCTCCCCAATTGAGGACGATGAAGCCGCGCTGCTTGAGCCCCTTCTCCAGGCGGTCCGAAATATGATCGCGGACGTAATCCAGCTCATCGTAGGAGCTGAGCATCATGGGAATCTGGAGCGCGGAAACCGCGGCATCGATTCCACTCAGTCCCGCTCCCGAAAGCGCGACCGCCTGCAGCTTCTTGATCCGAAGTTTTTGGACCATCTCCGGCTCGTCGCCCTGTTCGCCGCCCGGATAAATCTTCAGCTCGATCTTCCCGCCCGACGCCTTCTTCCACTCCTCGCCCATCTTGAGAAGGATCGCGTCCCAGGGGGAATCTTTGGGGATGATGGTGCCCAAGCGGATGATGGTCTGAGCCGGCAGTGTCACTGAAACTAGCAGGAGGAAGATAAGAAGGCGGGCCATGACATGCATGTTAGCGCAGGCGTCGATCCGGCGATGATCCCGGCGGATTCGCAATTTATTGATGCGGCTGGGCCACCAGGTCATGCTCGAAGCTGACCGGCGGATTGTAATAAAGGATACGGCCGCAGCTCTCGCAAAACATCACCTGATCGCTGTGCCGCAGATCCTGAAAGAATTGCGGTCGCAAAACCATGTGACAGCCCGAGCAACGTCCTTCGGCGGCCTCGGCCACGGCCACGCCGTGCCATTTTTTCCGGATTCGCTCGTACGCCGAGACGGTTTGTGGCTTGAGAGCGCCGACCAAAACTTTGCGCTCGGCCAGTAATTGCTCGAGCTGCTTTTGATCCACAGCAGTGCGCTCGCGGGCTCGGGCCTTCTCCCCCTCCACTTGTTGCTTCTCTTCCTTCAACGCCGCTTCAGCCTTCTTCACATTGGAGTCCAGCGGCTCCGCTTCCGCCATGAGGTCCAGAATCCGGTCCTCTGCTTTGCGGATCGCCTCTTCGCAAAAGTTAATCTCATGCTGGAAGGCGCGGTATTGCTCGTTGGTTTTGGCGCCCAGCATCTGGTCCTTCAGCTTGGAGATTTTCTGGTTCTCCACTTTGCCGTCGTCTTCCAGACGCTTGCGTTCCTTCTGATTGCCGGCTAACGCCGCGCGATCGGCTTCCAACCTGCGCAGGTGGGAATCCAGTGCCTTTTCGATCTGTGCGATGTGTTTGGGTAGGGTGGCTATTTCCCGCTCCAATTCACCGATTCGCAAATCCAGAGATTGTAGGCGGGTGACCTGCTCTATCTCTTCGGTCATCTCTATAAATCTTACCATCTCTCGAGCGCGACTAGAATGTTCGTCAGGTGACGAAACGTATGTCGACTAACGTTGCAGCCGGCGCAGGATCGGGCTAATGAGGGATCGCGTGGCGAGATCGAGTTCCGCAACTCGAAGTAAGCTGCAACCGCCGTAGAATACAACCAGGCCGAATGGGATCGAAATCGCCAGATCAATAACCCGGCCCAGGCGCGCCACGCCCAGCCAATTCTCAAGCTCGCGGTTGGACAGCCAAACCGCGCCACCCATTACAGCGGATGCCAGCGTGATTTTCCAGACACTATTGAGCAGGGCTTTTCCGTGGATGCCTCCGATCCGCTTTCTAAGGATGGCAAACAAAGCCACCGCTCCGAAGATCGCTACCGCCGACGTGGAAAGCGCCAGTCCGGCGTGCCCCAGTCCAGTTCCGCGCAGCAGAAGCGACGCCGTGGCATAGTTGATCGCAATCGAAATCAGACTGATGATCATCGGCGTTCGCGCGTCGTGCAAGGCATAAAACGCCGGATTCAGCACCTTGAGCGCGGAATATCCGGCCAATCCGACCGCGTAGCAGGAGAGCGCCAGTGCGGTCTGCTGGGTGTCGAAGGCTTGGAACTTGCCGCCCTGGTAGATGGCGCCGATCATGGTGTTGCCCAAAACTATCAGCCCGATTGAGGACGGCAAGGTCAATAAGAACACCATGCCCAGCGATTTCGACAACGTGCGGCGGAATTCCTCGAAGTTGCCGGCGCCCGCGCTTCTCGATATCGAAGGTAAGGTCGCCGACGCGATCGCGACGCCGAACAATCCGAGCGGCAGTTGCATGAAACGGAACGCATACCCGAGCCAGCTCACCGGACCATTACCCGGGATGCGGGAAGCGAAATTGGTGTTGACCATCACATTGATCTGCACCGCGGCATTGCCTAGGATGGCCGGGCCCATCAGGCGGATGATGTGCCTTAGTCCGGGATGGCTCCAGTCGATGCTGGGATGAAAGCCGAAGCCCTCCGAACGAAGCGACGGGATCTGCCAAATGAGCTGCAATGCGCCACCCAGCACTACGCCGATGGCCATCCCCGTGATCGGCTCGATACCCAGCATCGGTCCGAGCCAGTAACCGAAGGCCAGACCAAAGACCACCGAGCCTATGTTGAAGAACGTCGACGCCAGGGCTGGCACAGCAAAGCGGTTGCAGGCGTTGAGCACCCCCATGGCTTGAGCGGCCAGCGCCACCAGCAGCAGGAACGGGAACATGATCCTGGTCATCCTCACGGCCAGCTCAAACTTGCCGGGGACATGGTGAAAACCTTCGGCGAGCAGGGTAACGAGGGCCGGGCTGAAGATTACACCCAAAATACAAAACGAACCCACCAGCAGGATCAGCGCGGTAGCTACCAGATTCGACAAAACGGCTGCTTCTTTGCGCCCTTTTTGCGCCAAAGTCTGGGTGAAAATGGGCACAAATGCTGACGAAAGTGCGCCTTCTGCGAACAGATCGCGGGTCAAATTGGGAATGCGGAAGCCCAGCAGGAAAGCGTCATAAACGAAGCCGGCACCGAAGAGCCGCGCCATTACCATCTCGCGCACCAAGCCCGTCAGCCGCGACATCGCTACAGCGACGGAAACGATCCCAGCCGAACGAACCACGCTCTCGGCCGGGGCCGGATTCTGAGTTTTGGCTGCCAATGGAGACCTTAGTTGTCTATCGGCCGAACTCCTCGAAAAAGTGCGCGATCGTCATGATGCCCTTATAGTAATTCTCAAGACGGTATTTTTCATTGGGCGAATGCAGGCCGTCGTCGGGCAGGCCAAAGCCCATCAGGATGGACGGGATGTGCAGATGGTTGGCAAAATCGCCCACCACCGGGATCGAGCCGCCGCTCCGCGTAAACACCGTAGGCCGGCCGAGCATCTCACTGAACGCCCGGGCCGCGGTCTGAATGGCGGGGTGATTCGGATCCACCATGACAGCCGGGCTGGCGCTGAGGACTCGCAGGTCGATACGCACGCCGGCCGGGGCGTTGCGCTGCAGGAACTCGCGAAACGAACCCAGAATCTTGTCCGGATTCTGGTTAGGGACCAGCCGGAAGCTCACTTTGGCCGTAGCTTTCGATGGAATCACAGTCTTCGCGCCGGCGCCGGTAAATCCGCCCGCGATGCCGTGGACCTCAAAGGTAGGCCGCGCCCAGACTCGTTCCAAAACAGATTGTCCGGGCTCCCCTACCAGGGCCGTTGCGCCGACTTCCTTCTTCAGGAAATCAGCTTCTTTGAACGGCAGCAGCTTCCAGCTCTCTTTTTCCGCGGGGGCCGGTGGCGCGACGTCGTCGTACATGCCGGGAATCAGGATCTTTCCCTGCGCGTCTTTGCACTTCGACAGCAGCTCGATTAATCCGAAAACCGGGTTGGGCGCTGCGCCGCCATAGAGCCCGGAATGCAGATCGCGCGCCGGGCCGGTGGCTTCGACTTCCATATAGACGAGGCCGCGCAAGCCGATGCATAGAGTAGGGAGGCCTTCGGCATAAAGCGCCGTGTCGGAAACGAGCGCGACGTCGGCCTTCAGCTTGGCCGGATTCTTGGCGACATAGCTGGCGATGGATGCGCCGCCAACTTCCTCTTCGCCTTCGATCAGGAATTTTAGATTCACCGGGAGCGTGCCATTGACCGCGCGCAAGGCCTCGACGGCTTTGATGTGCATGTACATCTGGCCCTTGTCGTCGGCGGATCCGCGGGCGTAGATGTTGCCGTCGCGCACGGCGGGTTCGAAGGGCGGGCTCTGCCAGAGCTCCAACGGGTCGGGCGGCTGGACGTCGTAATGGCCGTAACAGAGAACTGTGGGCTTGCCGGGCGCGTGCAACCAATCGCCATACACCAGCGGGTTGCCGGCGGTCGGAATGATCTCGACATTCTCGATGCCGGCGCGTTTAAGGCTATCGGCGACGAAGTGGGCGGCTCGTTGGACGTCGGGCTTGTGCTCGGGCAGTGTACTGATGCTGGGGATGCGGAGAAAATCCTTGAGCTCTTCGAGCAAGCGCGTCTGGTTCTGCTCTACAAACGTATCGGTGGCTTGAGACATGGGCGCGGATTACCTTCATTATGGCAAACACGGTCCATGGCGGCATGAAAGAGCATGTCCCAAACCGCGTTGAAAGAATAATTTCTCACCGTTGCCATGTTGCTGCGCTCCTGCTACTGTGAGCGCAAGGTGACCTCTCTCCCCAAAAATAACTTAACGCAGGCGGTCCCAGGTGTCGGGAATCCTGACCCGAAGCGCGTCTGCACGTCGATTGTCGAGCGCGGTAACTGACGCTGTGCTTCTCAAAGAATGGGAAAATCCGTGGGCCGTTCTGTGCTTTATTTCTGGCTTTATAACTTCGCGCGAATCCATTCCAGCTTGCGAGTGACATCTGCGATCAAGCGGGAATCGCGGATCACGTGGGGTCTAATATGAACGCTTTGTAGCTTTTCATTTCAGCGACGCCGGCCGTTTCTCGCTTTCTAATTTAGCTATGGAGTGTTTGAGTTTAATGGCACCAGCCCCCCTATCTTGCACATACCATTCCCAACACCAAGACGGGAGCACGCCAAAGGGTTCCGCAAATTCACACACGACAATGTATGTATCTTCCATGCCCGGAATGCCCAAATTTGTTTCCAGAAGTTCTTCCGTGGACTTGTCGGTCCACACGATGTAGCAGTTGGTACAGTATCGCAGCCAATCAGAAACAACCACGTTTAACACAGCCTCAAACGTCTTTGCGTCATACTGTGGCGGTTCAGCGAAGCTGACGTGCAGGAACACAAAGTCACTCATCGGTCCCGCTCCCCTCCGTGCTTTGGTCCGAAGCAAGCCCGCGGAGAAGAACGGCAGATCCTAGCGGCGGGAATGGAACGTTCTTAGCGGCGACGAGCTGCTGAACGTGCTGAAGGGCAATTACCTCTGTGCCCTCTTCGGGCAAGAATTTCGATCATACCATCCGCCGAAGCGTTTATCGCGCTAGCAACGTACTTGTTGCACGAATTGCCCCTACGGAGCAGGCGTGGAAATAAGACGCACGGGATTCAGCATCAAGCAGCGCGTCGCCATGCCTGCTGGCGACGTTCTCCCGTGCGTTTGCCATCACCTTAAGTCCAGTTTGCGGTATCGAGTTTGCGGAGCGCGAGATGCGGGCTTGTAAGTGGAAGCGCCGGAAGGCAAAATATTGTTGAGAGACTGGTCATCGAGCCACGTGTTTCAAGCACGGACGCGCTCCCGGTGCTTCAACCTGGGCAACGCCTTTATTGATTTCCCAACTTTCTTCTGCGCCACGCGCAATTCGTAAAGACTTTGCAGGTTAAGCCAGAACTCCGCGCTCGTTCCGAAGAAATGGGCCAGGCGCAAGGCCGTGTCTCCAGTGATGGCGCGCTGTCCGTTCAAAATACCGGTGATTCGGTTGGTCGGCACGTCCAGCTTGCGGGCGAGTTCGGAGGCGCTCATGCCGAGTACTTTCAGTTCTTCGGCCAGGTGTTCCCCCGGATGTATTGCAATCAATCCCATGACGGCCTCCTAATGGTAGTCAACGATCTCAACGTTGGACGGTCCCGGCGCGTCGTCCGGCCACTCAAGACAAATGCGCCACTGGTCGTTGATTCGGATACTGTATTGTCCTTTGCGATCACCGGCCAGCGCCTCGAAACGATTACCGGGCAAGACGGCAAGATCCTTCAGCGCCGTAGCCGCTTCCAGCCGGTCAAGCTTCATCCGCGCCGGGCGTTCGATTCCAAAGAACGCTTTCACGCGTTTTCCCGCAGCAAAGTCTCTGGTGCGTTTGTCTCGATAGCTGACGATCAATCATCAGCATACCTCTCCATTATGCGTTACGTCAAGCATAACCGATCCCTCACAGTTGCGGATCGGTAACAGCATGGTAAGATCCATAAAAACAATGGCGAAGAAGCCGTCTCGAGAAGACCCTCGACTGGTCCGGCTCACGAAGATCTGTCTCGCGCTGCCCGATGCCACGCGCGATTATAACGGCCAACACGCCGGCTTCCAGGTCCGCAAGAGGACTTTTGCGTATTTCCTCAACGACCATCATGGCGACGGTATCGTGGCGGTGACATGCAAGGTCTTGGCAGGCGACCACAAGGTGCTGGCCGCCGCTAATCCGGGCAAGTTTTACATTCCGGCCTACATCGGATCGAAGGGCTGGGTGGCGCTGCGATTAGACCGGGGAGAGATCGACTGGGAGGAAGTGAGCGAGCTCGTGATCGGCAGCTATCGAATGGTCGCTCCAAAGACGCTGGCCGCGCGGGTCGCCCAGCGATGAGGCCCTTGGTCCGAGCGGCGAGGAAAGCACTCCGCGGCGTGGCCGACCCCGCGAAAGCGCCGATCATGCAGGCCTACATGAAGTCGGCGATACCATATCTGGGGATTCAGGCGACGCCTCTCCGGAAGGCCGCGCGAGCTATTTTCTCCGCTCACAAGCTCGAGTCGTTCCCGGAGTGGCGCGACACCGTGCTCGAGCTATGGCGTGGTGCGCGCTATCGTGAAGAGCGCTATTTAGCGATCGAGCTGGCCGGATATTCCGCGTATCGCAAGTTCAGAACGCTGGACGCGTTGCCCATGTATGAAGAGATGATCACCAGTGGAGCCTGGTGGGATTATGTCGATTCCATCGCCAGCCACCGTTTAGGTGAACTGCTGCGGCTGCATCCGGCGAAGATGGGACGGGTGCTGCGCGCCTGGGCGAAATCGGACGACATGTGGAAGCGCCGCAGCGCGATCCTGGCGCAGCTCGGCTTCAAGACCGATACGGATCTCGACCTTTTGTACGATTGCATTCGCCCGTCCATCGGCGAGAAAGAGTTCTTCTTGCGGAAAGCGATCGGCTGGGCGCTGCGCCAATTTGCCAAAACCGATGCTAAAGAAGTTTTCCGCTATGTGGCCGAGCACGAGGGGCGGCTCAGTCCCCTGAGCAAGCGGGAAGCGCTGAAGAATCTGCTTTAATCGGCAGGCCGGAGACTTGCCCCACAGCTACAATAGCGGCTTGATTACTCGAAACGACCGGTATCCCCAGCTTTCGGTGCAGCGGTTCGATGGCTTCGATGGCGCGCCAATTGGTGCACGAAAGGAAAATGCAATCCGGAGTAGTGCCTTCGATTTGAGACTCTACAAAATCCACGATCTCGGCAGCCGTCACCCGTCCGATGTCGAGATTTACCTGGATCCCCATGCCCGCGGCTTTCAGCGGCGGGAATCCGGCTTCGGCAAGCGACGATGCGACGCCGCTGGTCAAGTCCGGTATGTAGGGCGTGAACACGGCCAGCTTGCGTGGTCCGATGACGCGCAGCTGCGACAGCACGGCGTGAAGCACCGTGATGGCCGGCGCGCCTGCCAATTTTTCGATCTTCGAGCCAATTGCG
>DATHOT010000016.1:0-4984 GCA_035484655.1 Bryobacteraceae bacterium
ATTGGCTATGGATGCGCTCGCCAGCAGGGTTGCGAGAGCCGGCGAGCCGTTTCGATTGTTCCTCGACCCTCGCGCTCTGAACCGGATGCTCAGGGCGGCCGGATTCCACGAGATCGAAGATCTTGGACCCCCCGATATCGACGAGCGGTATTTCACGGGCCGGACAGACGGTCTGCGGGTGTCGATGGGGCTCGCGCACCTGGTGAATGCGCGCATCTGATGCTGGTCCATCAACTGCGTTCCCACACATACGCATAAAACCGGCGCGCCTCGCGGAAGCCAAAGCGGGTATACAATCTGACTGCTTCTTCGTTGGTGGCGGTCACCGTAAGACTGACGCGCTCGGCGCCTGCGCCGCGCAGCATGGCGATCGATTGGCGCAGAAGTTCATAACCAAGTCCAGCGCCACGGGCGTCCGGCGCGACACATATCTCCGCGATGTGCCCGACGTCATCGGCAACGAAACTCGAGAGTGACATCCCGGCTGCCAGTCCTGTGGCCATGTCGAATGCGATGAACGAAGCGGCCGGTGAGAAAGTGGCGGACCCTGGAAACTTCACAATGTTGCGCAGATAATCGGTCGCGCCGGCGACGGTCCGGTAATGTTCGTTAATTTCGGAATCGACGTGCCCGCTATAAGCCAGCGGAATCACCGCCGCCGTGAGGTCGGGGTGGTGATCGCCCCAGGATTCGATCCTGAATCGCTGTGTGGTGGACACCCGCCCAGGCGGCAGCGGATCATTGACGTCCAGCTTCATCAGAAGCCGTTCGAACAAGCGCACATCGCGCTCGATATTCTTGGCCGAAGCTGCTTCCAGCAACATCAACTGGCTTTCGGTGCGGCGCACGCCCGGCGCTCCAATCAGCGCGTCGAGCAGCACGCGGAATAGTAAAACTTCGGTATTTGGGGTGCGCCAGCGTGGACGCACATAGACGTCCGCAATCAGGCCCAGGTGGTCTTCGAGACCAGTGTAGCCATAGCCCGCGACTTCGCCGCCATCCAGCAGAGCCGCGCCACTGAGCGTCCGCGCCTCGGCGAACTTACGGACCAGGCCGGCCGACTTCGAAAAGTCCCAGTCCAGCTGCAGGTTCCAATCGACCGTCTCTTCCCGCAGCAGCGGATCGAGTTCGCAGGCGCTCAGCTGACTGATATCGACAATCTGCAGGCCTCTCATCGTTAGTTCCAAGATTGAGACTATTTATAGTACCGCTGGCCGCGAACGCGTAAGGCTTCGCGGAAGGAAACAAAATCGCCGGAAAAAGTCTCCTATAAGGGTGCACGCTGAGAATGTGAGATTTCTACTGGTCCTCTCCCGGCCAGAACAGAGAAAAGCCAGACAGTAGGCAGGACTTACGTTTTGGTTTATGTGAATGGCGTGACCAGACCAGCCTGGTCGCGGCGCTATACCCGGATGTATTTCGAAGGGCCGGCCGCCTTGGCCTCGATCAGCCACACCTGCCTTGCGCCTTCGCAATCTGTTGGTGAATTTATCCGGCAACCTTGACCGGCCAGGAATCTCCGTCCGAATCCCCGTCCGCTTAATAGGAAAATGGTCCCATGAAGCTCGCCGATCTGCTGTTCGGACGCCCCCTGGCCACCGAAGAAGAAAAAGCTGAAAGGATCGGTCCGGCAAAAGGGATTCCGATTTTCGGACTCGATGCATTGAGCTCGGCTGCATACGGACCGGAGGCCGCTCTCACGATCCTGATACCCCTGGGCATGCTGGGCGTCTCCTACATTGTTCCCGTCAGCGTCAGCATCATTATTCTCCTCTGCGTAGTCTATTTTTCGTACCGGCAGACCATCACCGCGTATCCGCAAGGCGGAGGCTCTTATACCGTGGCGAGTGACAATCTCGGAGTCTGGCCCGGCCTGCTGGCCGCCGCCTCGTTGATGGTCGACTATGTTCTCACAGCGGCGGTCGGCATCTCGGCCGGTGTGGGAGCGCTAATCTCGGCGATTCCGTCGCTAGAACGGTACACCTTGCCTCTTTGCCTCGGCATTCTGATCTTGGTAACTGTAATCAATCTCAGAGGGGTGCGAGAAACGGGCGGTATTTTCGCGGTTCCGACGTATCTATTCATCTTCTGCCTGCTGGGGATGATTGCTCTCGGCGTGGTGAAGACCCTGCTGGCCGGCGGGCATCCGACGCCTGTGATCCGGCTACCCAAGCTGGCGGGTGCTACAGAAACTGCGGGCGCGTGGCTCTTGCTGCGCGCTTTTGCAAGCGGTTGCACGGCTATGACGGGCGTGGAGGCAGTCAGCAACGGCGTGATGGCCTTCCGCGAGCCGAGTGACAAGTACGCGCGATTGACGCTTACGATCGTGATCGCAATTCTGATTGTGATGCTCGGCGGCATCGCGTTTCTGGTCAAAGCTTATGGGATCGCGGCCACTCCGCCCGGACAATCAGGCTACGACAGTGTCCTCTCTCAGTTGATTGGAGCGGTTGCCGGAAAGGGCCTCTTCTACTGGGTGAGTATCGGATCGATCCTCTTTGTGCTCGCTCTGTCGGCGAATACCGCCTTCGCCGATTTTCCGCGGTTGTCGAGAGCCATCGCCCAGAATGGATTCTTGCCCCATGGGATGACCTTGCGGGGCCGGCGTCTGGTGTTCGCCCAGGGCGTCTACATGCTGGCCGGCTTGGCCGGCGGGCTTCTCATCTTGTTCGGCGGCGTAACGGACCGCTTAATTCCGCTCTACGCCGTAGGCGCGTTTATGGCGTTTACTTTGTCCCAGGCGGGGATGGTAATGCACTGGAAACGGGTGGGTGGGGCCGGAGCGGGCAGAAGCATGCTGGTGAACGGCCTGGGCGCTGTCGCAACGGGCGCCACGACGGCCGTGGTCATGATTGCAAAATTCACTGAGGGCGCCTGGATCACCGTGCTGCTCATTCCCGGGATGATGTTGATGATGTACGTGATCAAGCGGCACTACGATCGCGTAGAAGAAGAGACTCGCAGCGACACGCCGGTCTATGTCAAGAATCTGAATCCGCCGCTAGTGGTGATACCGATCGACCGCTGGAGCGTCATTGCACAGAAAGCGGTGCGGTTCGGCTGGAGTATCTCGCGGGAGATCAGATTATTGCACGTGGATTGCGGAGAGGAAGGAGAAGTAATGCGCCACCGCTGGCGGGAGCAAGTGGAAAAACCAGCGTGGGAAGCTGGACTTCCGGTTCCCGAACTGGTGACACTCAAATCTCCCTTTCGCTTTGTGGTGAGGCCGATATTGGACTACGTACTTGCCCTGGAGCACGCCAACCCCAATCGGCAGATCGCCGTGTTGATTCCCGAATTGGTGGAAAACCGCTGGTATTACAATTTGCTGCACAACAACCGCTCGACCGTGCTGAAGGCGCTACTGTTGTTCAAGGGCGATCAACGAGTGATCGTAATCAACATTCCCTGGTATCTGTAGGGCTGATATGCTAGCTGTAACTCAGAGGAGGTTCTGACCATGTTGAACCGCCGCGAATTCTTAGGAACGGGCGCCGGCGCCGCGGTCGCCGTTGCTGCCCAAGCTCTGACCAGCGACAAAATGCGTTTTGCCATGAGCGGCCACGAATTCAGGCATACTCCGCCGCATCCGGAAGCTGGAATCAAGATGACTGCTAAGTACGGGTATCAGGGAATCGAGCCATTCCAGGAAGACATCGCTAAGTACCTGGACCAGCCGCCGGAGGAACTAAAAAAGGTGCTCGATGCATCCGGTCTGGCTCTCGCGACTGTGGGGAGTGGCGGCCAATATCTGGATCCCGCCAAGATTCCGGCTACCATCGAGAACAATGCTGCGAGGGCGCGCTACATTTCTTATTTCGGCTGCAAGCACCTCAAGATCAACCTCAGCCGGCGCGTGGGTAACGGCGCGGAAAACCTTACTGACGAAAATGCTAAGGCTCTCGCTCGAACTTTGAATGAAGCCGGCAAGCGCACCATGGACGCGGGCATCAAGCTTGGCTTCCATCCGCACTGCTGGACGCTGGTGGAGCGCGAGCCGGAGTTGAAGAAGATGATGGACCTTACCGATCCCAAGTATGTCTATCTGGTGCTCGATACCGGCCACGCCAGCCTGGGCGGCATCGATCCCGTAAAATGCCTGCGCGATTACTATTCCCGGATTGCAGCCGTACACCTCAAGGACTGCGAAGCGAAGTACAGCGCCGGCAACGGCTGGAAAGGGCCGGCACCCAGCGAAGAAGAACATAATCGGGTGAATCTCTACAAGCGTCTCGGAACCGGCGGCGTCGATTTTCCTGCCTTCTTCCGTGTACTGCGCGAGCGCGAATACGCCGGTTGGGTGACGCTCGACTTCGACGCTCCGCGGCCCGGCGAGGGAACCGTGGAACAGGATATGGACTCCCACAAGAAGTACCTGGTGGAAACGCTGAAAGTGACCTTGAAGAGTTGACCATAGACGAGTCGACCATAGACACTGTTCCGGGCTTGGTAGTGCGCTAAATCTGTGCGCCTCTTGGTGGCGGCCTCGCTAGTATGGGCCGCCAGCGCATCACGGCGTTGTTTCCCTCGGTTGGAGTGTGCGCGAGCTCCTGGAAGCATAGTATTGTGGTCCGTTAGGCAATGAAATGGTTCAATCGGGAAAAGCGGGTATGGGCGCTTCTCGGTACGGCTTGCGCACACAGCAACGATCTTCAGTATCCGTCCGGCGAAAAACACGCCTTTTTGGTCATGGTCTCATCCGATGAGAAGCACGTCCAGGGGAAAGTAATTGCACTTCTCAATTCGAACGGATGGAATAACGTTTCCATCGAGCGCGTAAAGACGTTGCATCGCCCATTTCACAATGATGATCCAGATATGATTCGTTGCTACGAAGCGGCAACACTGAAAGACGGCGGAATCATCATATACTCTGATCCCATCTTGGATTTACCGGCTACTTAGGTTGGGGGCTCAGGCGCACAGATTTAGCGCACTACCCCGGGCTTGCTATAAGATATAGGTCATGAAAAACTGGATAATA
>DATHOT010000017.1:0-6757 GCA_035484655.1 Bryobacteraceae bacterium
ATACGATTTCCCGGACATAAGCCTCAAAGACGCATACACACGCTATTTGACCAAGCTGCTCAAAATCGCAAGACTGGAAGAAGCGAGAAATAGGGAGTTTGAACTTGATCGTGGATTTGAATTTAACTGGCACGTCGTGAAAGAATGGAAAGCAGAGAGTCGATATGCGAACCCGGATAGGCAACAGACAGAGAGCCTATTTAACGCCGTTGCTGATCGCAGGCACGGAGTGCTCCGATGGCTAAAACAGCTGTGGTAGGTTGGGACACTCCGGCGATAGAGGAGGGGCGCAGGTTCCTCGAACTGTTAAGCGAAGCCGGAATTAAAGTCCAATCGGCGCTCTGGCAGTGGAGTGAGTCTTCTGAGGAGTGGCAGTTTCTCATCGTCACGCCTCTGGTAGAAGAGCTGGGTCTCAAAGAAGCCTATCGACGGCTAGATGACATTCTATCGACCGCCGAGGACCGGCCGGCCGTTGACCTGCTCAATGTGTATCTGAAGACGCCTGAGGCCCGCTTTTCCAAGAGCCTGCGCCGGGAGCTTCGGAAGGTTCGCGATCGCCGGGTGAGCAAGCGACCCGTGGGCGATCAATTCCTCGATGAGGCCTTCATCTACTTCGTCAAGTAATCTCTGCATCCACCTTACTTAAGCCTTTTCAACGATTTATAGTACTTCTTGGATACGACGATCCAGTATCGAAAATTAAATCTGTGTCATCCCGCGTCCTATTTACGCGTCTTGGTGTTTAGGTCGATAGCATTGGGGATACAATCAATGCAAGCGCCAGTCAGACGGAGGACGGGGATAGATGGTGACACGGCGGTCGTTTACGGCTTTTCTGGGCATCTCAACGCTGGGCCTGGTCGGGGTTCTGGCGTCGGATGAAACACCCTTACAGATCCAACATGCCGAGTGCACTTTCTTCGGCCCGGATCATGACAAGTTCGTTCAGGCGGCCAGCCACGGATTCCGCAATGGACGTCCGGTCGGTGCCAAGCCTGACTACAAAGCCAGCGCGCTAACGCAAGCAGTAGCGGCAGCGCTGCCTCCACCTCCCGGAACTCGTACCGGCACCCTGATGAATCCGGCCACCAGCAACACGATCGATCGTTACCTGTTTCAAGCCATGGCGCAAGCCAATGTGACGCCGGCGCCCGCCACCACCGACTACGAATTCGTCCGCCGCGTGACGCTCGATCTCAACGGCCGCATCCCCACCGCTGCTCAGGTCACCAGCTTCGTCAACGATACTTCTTCAGACAAGCGGTCGAAATACATCGAGACTCTTCTGGCGAGCCCCGAATGGGCCGACAAGTGGACTATCTACTTCGGCGATTTCTTCCAGAACAATTCTCGAAACACGCAGATCGTGCGCTTTCCCGACGGCGTGGTGGCCTTCAACAACTACATCCGCTCGTCGTTGACGTCGAACAAACCCTACAACCAGATGGCGCGGGAGATCATCTCCGCCACCGGAACCGATAGCTACACGCAGGGCGAACTGAACTGGCTGGTGGGCGGCGTCGTGACCGGGGGTCCGCAGCAGGATATCTGGGATCAGCAGACTGCCAACATCGCCGACACATTCCTCGGCTTGGCACATGTGAACTGCCTGCTTTGCCATAGCGGGGCAGGTCACCTGAGTTCGCTGAGCCTGTGGGGATCGCAAATGACTCGCCAGCAGGCTTGGGGGCTGTCTTCGTTCATGTCGCGTACGGACAATCCCCGGACCACCGTCGCGACCAACGTATATTATTGGGGGCTCGCCGACAACACGCGCTACAAGACCGACTACCCGCTAAACACCACCACCGGCAATCGTCCGGCGCGCCAACCGGCCGGCACCCTGAAGAACATAGCTCCCGCTTATCTGTTCGGGAACCAGGGGCCGGGTGCACAAAACTATCGCGTGGCGCTGGCTCAATTCGTCACCTCGGATTTCCAGTTTGCGCGCGCGGCTGTGAATTTCATGTGGGCCGAATTCTTCGGAATGGGGATTGTCGATCCGCCCGACCAGTTCGATCCCGATCGGCTCGATCCCAGCAACCCGCCCACCGCTCCCTGGCCCACCGACCCCACCCAGGCGTGGCCCTTGCAACCATCCAATCCTCAATTGCTGGACGGCCTGGCCCAGGATTTCATCAACAGCAATTACGACCTGAAGGGCCTCATGCGCGAAATCACCAATTCCCAGGCCTATCAACTTTCGTCGCGCTACAACGGCACATGGGATCCCTCCTGGCAGACCCTGTTCGCCCGCAAGATGGTGCGCAGGTTGTGGTCGGAAGAGGTTCACGACTCGATCACGCAATCGAGCGGCGCCATCCCCACTTACAATATGGGCGCTGTCTACGGCACGACGAGTTGGGCGATGCAGTTTCCGGAGCCGCTGAACACTCCGGACGGCAATGGGCCGGTAAACAATTTCCTGAATGCGTTTCTGCGGGGCAATCGTGACGACCAGCCGCGTAGGGGCGACGGCTCCATCTCACAAGCACTGGACCTGATGAATGACAACTTCGTGATGAGCCGCATGCAGTATTCAAAGGCGCCCAAAGGCGGATTGCTCACCCAGGTGCAGGGCATGCCCAACGATCAGGCCGTGAACACGCTCTTCCTGAACGTGCTCTCCCGCTATCCCACCAGCGACGAGATGACTAAAGCGATGGGCCACCTCGCGAGCACATCCACCCGCAACCAGGAACTCGAAGACCTGCTCTGGTCGCTATATAACAAAGTAGATTTCGTTTTCAATTACTGAGGAGCAGAGCGATGAGCGAACGTGACCGATTCAATAAATTCGTCGAGAGCCACCCGCATCCGCATCTCACGTTTTTCAACCGGCCGCACTTCACCCGCCGGCGGTTCTTTGAAGTTCTGGGAGCGGGAGTTACCGGCTCCTACCTGGTCGGCAGGGTGGCCAAAGCGGAAGAGACCACGCAAACCGGCGCAGCGATGCAGAATACCGCTAAGAATTGCATCTTCATTCTGCTGGCCGGCGCGCCCAGCCACATCGATACCTTCGATCTGAAGGTGATCAACGGCGTCACGCCCTCGAATTTTAGTCCGACCATGGTCAACGGATTGAACTGGCCCATGGGACTGCTGCCTAAGATCGGCGCGCAACTCGGCGACCTTTGCCTGGTGCGCTCCATGAACGCCTGGGCCCTGGTGCACTCGCTCGCCCAGACGTGGTCGCAGATCGGCCGGAATCCGGCGGCGGCGCTGGGCAACATCGCGCCTAATATCGGCAGCGTGGTGGCCATCGAAAAGAGCGTGCCCGGCCAGGTCTTCCCGCCTTTCCTGGCGCTCAACTCGCCCAGCGGCGTCGGCAATGGTTACTTCTCGGCCGAGTATGCGCCCTTTCGGGTGGTGCCGTCGACAGCGGGCGTTCCCAATACATCCAATCCGCTTGGCCAGCAGCGCTTCAATGACCTGTGGAGCCGCGTCCATGAGCTGGATGATCCTCTGCGAACCAATTCGCCCTACGGACAGCCGCTCCAGGATTACGACGCCTTCTACAATTCCGCCAAGAGCCTGACTTATAACAGTGTGGTCAACCAGGCTTTCGGCTATTCCTCCGCCGACAGCACGCGCTACGGCAGCAGTTCATTTGGCAACGCCTGCCTGATCGCGAAACAGGTGCTGGCGGCCAATCAAGGCACCAACTTCATCCAGATCACGTTCGGAAGCTGGGACATGCACCAGGATATCTACGGCCAGCAGAATCCGAAGGGCAATAATCTGTACACCATGGGCGCGCCTCTGGATAATGGTGTGTCGGCCATGCTCAGCGACCTGAAGTCCAGCGGCTTGCTCGATGAGACGCTGGTGGTAATGGTGGGCGAGTTCGGCCGGACAGTCGGCCCGGTGACTCCAGCGGGCGGCCGCGACCACTGGGTTCAGCAGACCGCCGTCTTCGCCGGAGCCGGAGTGAAAGGTGGCCGCGCCATCGGTTCGACAACAGCCGATGGGTCCACTACCGCCGATTTTGGATGGTCGCGCCAGCGCTTCGTCAAACCTGAGGATATCGAGGCCACCATCTATTCGGCTATGGGTATCGATTGGACCAAGGTTCGCTACGATGATCCGTTCCATCGCGGCTTCGAGTACGTCCCGTTTTCCGATCAGGATATTTACGGACCCATCAACGAGCTTTGGGCTACTTAAGCGCGAGCTTGCTGGCGCAGGAACTCTATCAGCAGCTTGCTCACTTGCTCCGGCTGCTCCTGTTGCACCCAGTGCCCGGCTCCTTCCACCAGATGAAAGCCGGTCATCTTAGTACACGCTTCGTTCCTCATTTTGTCGACCGCCCCAGGAGTCTGATAGACTCCCCAATCGCTCTTTCCGGAGATGAAGCAGGACGGCACGTCGATGGTACGGCCGGAGAAGGTCCGGAGCTCGGCACTCAGTTTGGCGTCGGCGCCGCGCCGATACCCATTCAAGCCGCCCTGGAACCCGGTCCTTCCGTACTCGGCGGCGTACACGTCGACATCGTCCTCAGAGAGCCACTTGCAGGCTGCAATCTCGGCCGCGGATGGCATGTGCTCCGCCACGGTCTTGCACATGTCTTTGCCCAAATCCATCACGTAGTAGGTAGGCATCTTGGCCATTTCTTCGGCACTGCGCGACTTCAGCGGAAAGGGCTTGTTCTCCTTCCAGTCGGCACTCTTGTAGTAGTAGTAAGCGCGGAAGAAAGCGTGGAGGCCCTGCGGACAATTGCGCATCTGGCTGTCGGCTTCGCGCGTAGTGTAGTAACGCTGATAATATTTTCTCGGACGGGGCAACGCCGCCAGTTGCTCATCGATGCCGGGTCCGGCCGGGACCGCTGGGCCGCGCGGCGGGTCGTTCACGGTGTTGAAGGGCAGCGCGGGCGGGCCGGCAAACGGGGCACTCATCATCGCGACCGAGCGGAACACATCTGGCCGGATAAGCGCGCACCAACCCGCGACCGGTGAGCCCGCATCGTGCCCCACGACGGCCGCAACCGACCGGTAGCCCAGTGCCGAGACCAACCCCAACGCGTCCCTGACCATGTTGAGCATGCTGAAGGAACTGAGATCACCGTCGTAGCTGCCGTCCCAACCCGTGGTTCGCCCAAAGCCCCTTTGGTCGGGCGCGATAACGTGGTAGCCGGCCGATGCGAGCGGGAGCATCACCTTTCTCCAGCTATAGGCAAGCTCCGGGTATCCATGCAGGAACAGCACGCAGTGCCGGCTTCCGCCTTCAAAGCCAGCCTCCAGCATGTGAACCCGAAGACCGTTGATATTGTCCACGAAACGGGAGCGGATCCCTGCAGGGATCGTGGCCTGGCCGTAAGCTACATTCTGGTTTTCTGCCCTGGCTCTCGGGGCTGTCGCGGCCAACAGCAAACCGCCCAGAGCCTGAATATTTTGACGGCGTGTGAGAAGGCGATCTGGCATATATCTAGCTCTTTATTAGTATCTGCCAAGCGCACGGGCCCCGTTCCGGCCTTCATCTTTTCGCGTTTTGGTCGATATCTATCCTAAGAATGGACCTCGCCAAACATTGCATCGTCGAGCCAGGCAGCAAGCTGCGCTTGAAAGATCGCGACGCCGACGATACGTTCGGAAAAAAGCGCGACGACGACGGCCACCAAAAGACTCTGGACCGCCTGCGCGAGCTCCAGCATCTGCTTTACGCCGACAAGCGCTACGCTCTGCTCATCGTCCTGCAGGCGCTCGACGCCGGCGGTAAGGACGGCACTATCCGGCATGTCATGTCCGGTGTGAACCCGCAAGGCTGCGACGTAACGTCCTTCAAGGCGCCCTCACCGCAAGAATTGTCACACGATTACCTGTGGCGCGTTCACAAGGCCGTCCCGAGCCGGAGCATGATCGGAATTTTCAACCGATCCCACTATGAAGATGTCCTAATCGCGCGCGTTCATAACCTGGTCCCAAAAGAGGTCTGGAAGAAGCGCTATGGACAGATTAATGACTTCGAGCAGATGCTTACCGAAAGTGGAATCACCATTCTGAAGTTCTTCCTCCACATCAGCCGCGATGAACAACGGAAACGATTCGAGGCGCGCATCCGGGATTCGTCCCGGAACTGGAAGCTCTCCCTGCCGGATTTCGAGGAGCGCCAGCATTGGGACGATTACACGGAGGCGTATGAGGCCGCCTTGCGGAAGTGCAGCACCGATCATGCACCCTGGTACATCATCCCCGCCAATAAGAAATGGTTCCGCAACCACGTGGTGGCAAAGTTGATCGTCCAGGCGTTGGACCGGATGAAATTAAAGTACCCCGCGCCCACGGTGGATATCTCAAAAGTCGTGCTGGACTGAGTCATTGCCATCTGGCAGCCGGCAACCGTACACGCGAAACTGGAGGCATGGACCTCGCAAAACATTGCATCGTCAAGCCAGACAGCAAGGTGCGCTTGAAAGATCGGGATCCGGATGACACATTCGGAAAAAGACGCAACGACAAAGCGCTCGAAAAGACGCTCGAAAAACTTCGCCGCCTCCAAAATCTGCTGTACGCCGACCGGCGCTACGCTCTGCTCATCGTCCTGCAGGCCCTCGACGCGGGAGGCAAAGACGGCACCATCAGTCACGTAATGTCGGGAGTGAACCCGCAAGGCTGCCAAGTCACTTCATTCAAGCAGCCCAATCAGGAAGAACTGGCGCACGATTTTCTGTGGCGCGTTCACAAGGCCACGCCCGCGCTCGGTAACATCGGAATCTTCAATCGTTCGCACTACGAAGACGTGCTGGTGGTGCGAGTGCACA
>DATHOT010000018.1:0-9932 GCA_035484655.1 Bryobacteraceae bacterium
GCAGGGCGCTCAAAATAAGCAGGGCACGGCCGCGCTTATCCGAGCGTGGGCTCGATGGAAGAAGGGCGCTGAGAATGCCAGGCTCCGCTTCACCCGCGCCGTATAGAGCGCCCGTGCGGATTTACTCCCCCGAGTCATATCGCCTAGTAACGCCCCCATCGCGCAGCCAGTTCCCGGCGCATCGCGGTGCGCCTCCGTCAGGTAGTTCTGGAGAAGTTGGGGCATGTCCTCAGTATGCTCTTCCCAAACGTCAAGATCCTTGAATGCCGCCGCGAGCGCCTCCACGACCAGTTCATCGCGCGATCCGAAGTGTTTGTAGAAGCCCCCAACAGTAACGCCCGCCTCCTTCATCACATCGGCGACGCCGATACCTTCAAGTCCGCGCTCGCGAAACCGTTTGGCGGCCACCGCGACAATCCGCTCATGGGTCGTTTGCTTGTCCCTCCTTGAATGCCCCATATCTATTCCTCGACTGTATTATAAGCGTAATCTTCCGTTTCGATGCCTGAGCGGCTTAAGCGATTCATTCTCCCTTGGTGTCTGCTATCCCGCCGACGCATGCCGGAGGCGTGAGCTCATGATCATTCAGACCGTGAGTTCAGATGACTTTGTGCACTAGGCGAAGCTCGTTTTCTGAGCAGCTTATGGCGTATGAGCGTAATCTCACTAAGAGGCCAGCAGGGCAGATCCGGCAAAGGAAGCGACGTGGACGGGAGTTCTCGCTGCGAATTCCGGGATGGCAAGTGACCAGCCCGGTATTTTGTACCAGCCCGATAGAGAGTGAAGAGCGGGATGAGGAGGCAAAGGGCCGGCGGTTGAGGTGCTTGCCCCACTTCAGCGCTGAATTGACTCAGAGGGCTCATGCGGCGACGATCCGATCTGCAGGAGCCGATGGCCGGTAGCCCAACGAACGTCTAACGATTCGCAGTAGCCGTTTCCCATGGAGTGCCGGGCTCGATGGACAGCGGCGGCTCCCAGCGAAGCCAGCCACTACGCACGCGATCGGCCCGCATCTTCGCGCCGTTGTCGCTGCGTACATGCTCCGGAACTCCGTGCCGCAACATGGCGTCTCCTGCTATCGAAACAGCCCAAACTGCACAGCGCTTCAATCCAACACAAGCAGTTTGCTGCTGCTCAAGGCTGGTCGCTCTCGCCCTGGATGAAGAAGGGCTCCATGTCCTTGTACTCCAGGATCTTCACGGCCGGCTCCTTGGGAGGGTCGCCCTGCGCGATCAAGAGAAACGCCTGCTCCGACTGCGCCACCATCGCGCGCGCGAGGTCGTTCCTGTGGATTGAGTGGTACTTGGACGGCATGGCCCAGTGCAGCAGTGGCATGACGTAGCCAAGAACGCCCGGCGTGTTGGAGTTGCCTAGAATGACGGCCGGCCGGTACACTCCAAGGAAGTCAAACTCGACGGACTCAACAGCCTTCTCCTTCTCGCCGATGATCTTCATGTACTTCATTCCGGCCTCAGGGTCCGCGCCCGCTGCTGTCATGACCCCACACACACGAGCGCCTCCAGCCTTGGCGGCGCGGCAAAAGGCTTGCGGGTAGACGATTTCGATCTTGCGCACCTCCTCCTCGGGCATCTTCGCGCTGCCCTTGCCAACACCGAACGCGGCGAGCGCGACGTCGACTCCCTGGGCGTACGGCGCAACCTCCTCCTCGAGTCGGTCCATGTTGACCACCACCTCGGAGACCTTGGGGCCGGCGAAGGCGTCCGTCTTGCGCCGCGTCACCACCACCACCTTCTTGCACAGCGGATTCTGGATCAGAAGCTGCACGATGCGTCCGCCCACGTTCCCCGTCGCGCCCAGCACCATCGCTGAGTACTGCGCCTTCGCCCCTGCGGCTGCCATCGTCACGTCACACGCGCACGGAAACAAAAATACACGCTAGTCCGCGAGAGAGCGAAGTTTTGTTGGGTCGGGCGATGTCTTAACATCATTTCTACTTTCGCACTCTTTTTACGATGTTTCGCTCGTTCTGTTAGCTGCTGCTCAAGGCTCGTCGCTCTCGCCCTTGACGAAGAAGCGCTCCATGTCCTTCTACGCCAGGATCTTCACGGTCGGCTCGTTGGGATCGTTTGCCTGGCGCAATCGCGAGAAATGCCTGGACCGTTTGAGCCACCATAGCACGTGCCGGGTTGTTCTTGTGGATCGATTGCCAGTTGGACGGCACGGCGTGGTTCGCTGCCTCGATTACCGGTCGGTAATCAAGCCTAGGCCCTCGCACTTGCGGACTTCTTCGCAAGCGTCTTTCGGAAGATCTCTGCCGTCATTTTCCGTCTCACGAAAGAGCGCACCAACGCGCATTCGGGCCCTCGGATATGAATTGCTCCACGCTCATCGGCTTCATCGGCATGGTCCGAGGGTCGAACCCGAACTTGGCCAGTACCGGCGTGTTTGTAGGAGCGGGCGGCAGGACGGTAACGTAGACGCTCTGTGGCTTGAACTCGTATTGAAGCGCTTCCCCGAGACGACGCTACACTCGCCGATCGACACCGGGGTGGCTTTATCCTCGTAGCGGCGGAAATTCGCTGAGACTCTCCCTCCGGTCGAAGCGTTGCGAGCCTGGATGCTGTTGTTTGTTGACTACATCGCCGCGAAGCAGATCATCGCGCCTGCCCTGAATGCGCTGGTCGGAGATCCTAAGAAAGTCTTCGAAGCTTCCTACGCGCAGGTCTGGGAAGCGATTCGCGCACTCGTGAAGCGGGCGATCAAAAGCGGCGACATACGCAAGGACCTCGACGCCATCGATCCTATTGCGGGCTCTCATCGGCTCGCCAACATGGCCACCAGTCCAGATTGGCAGCAAAGCGCCAGGAGGCTGGTGGATATCCTTGTCACCGGTTCGCGGCCGTTCAAAATAGTCCGAGCGCGGTCCGCTGATCGAGGTGCGAGCTATTGTGCTTGCCGTGGAGATTTTGTTTTAGTCGTTATCAGCATGGCCGCGGCCAAGGAACTGGCGACCGCAAGTCCCGACGCAAACCACAAGACGATGCGATAGCCAGCAACAAAAGCTTCGTCAATCGCTTGTCGCGCCAGCGCGTCATCTGTTTCGGCGGCGGCAAGTCTTGAATGCTGTGCCTCAACGTGAGCCATCGCCGCGGTTGAAACACCTAAGTGATTCAGATTCCGAACCAATGCGCTCTGGAAAGCATCCGCGAGCAGTGCCCCGAAGGCCGCCACAGCCAATAAAGCGGCAATGCGCGAAACGGCGTTATTAACTCCCGACGCGGTCCCCGCATGGTTTTGATCGACCGAGTTCATCACCGTCGTGGTCAGCGGCGCCACGCTGATCGCCATGCCAAGCCCAAGCACAACGAGCGCCGGGAAGAACATCGTCCAGTAGGACCCGCCGATGCCGGGCCGGGTGAATAGGGCAAATCCGGCCGCGGTTATCAAAGGGCCGATCACCAAAGGAGCTTTTGCGCCATATCGATCGAGAAGTCCACCCGACCAGCGCGACAAAAGAAACATCAACAGGATGAACGGCAGAAGAGCGGCGCCGGCCTGAGTCGGAGTATACCCTTGCACCTGTATCAAATCCAGTGGGAAGAAGAACAGCATGCCGCTCAAGGCGGAGTAGAGAAAGAGTGTCAGCAGATTCGCGCCACTGAATGTGCGGGAGCGGAACAGACTGAGAGGGAGCATCGGCGACGATGAGCGCCCCTCCCAGTACAAAAGCCCGATCAAGAAGATTGCACCCGCGAGGCCGACAGCGGGCCTGGAATCGATGAGCGCAAAGACGATTCCACCCAATCCGAACACGGCCAACAGGCCTCCAGCCCAGTCGAATCGACGGCGTTGATCGGCTGCTGAGCTCTCGGGGACTTTCCAAACCGTCAGTAACAGTACCGCGAGCCCTACGGGCACATTGATGAAGAACACCCATCGCCAGGAACCGTGCTGGGTAAACCATCCTCCCAGCACCGGACCGACGGCTGCGGTTATAGAGGTGAACCCGGACCAGGTTCCGATCGCGCGGCCGCGGTCATCCTCAGAAAAATTAGCGCTGATCAGGGCCAGACTACCGGGGACGAGCAAGGCTCCACCAACCCCCTGTACGCCTCTGGCAATAATCAGCCATCGAATATCGGGCGAGCAGCCGCACAAAATGGAGGCAGCGGAAAAGAGCGCAACACCAACAGCGAAAACCTTGCGGCGCCCGTACAAGTCCCCTAAAACGCCGCCGATCAGCAGCAGAGCCGCCAGGAACAACGCGTACGATTCCACGACCCATTGAACATCCGACAGCGTGGCGTGAAGTGCAGATTGCAAAGCTGGCAGTGCCACGTTTACAACTGTTCCGTCAATGAACGCCATACTCGAACCCAGGATTGTCGCGGCTAAAATCCATGGCCCGTTCACAGCGGACGGCTGGGAGCATCGATTACTGCGGATCGCGCCCTCGTCGCAGGGAGCCCTCGCGATAGTGGCCATTCCCCCATTTTCCGCCGGATCGCTCAGCGTTGGGTCCCGGAGGGACGGGCCAACATAATGATAACGATTTCCGTATTCATCGGCAGCACCCGGGAAGGCCGGTTTTCCGAGAGGGCGGCGCGATGGATTCTACAGCATCTCCACAAGCGCCATGGAATATGGGCAGTTCGCGCCGTTCGAGCAGATGAGCGCGGAGGACTTCCAGGCGGTGGTGGACACGTGCTTCTACGGCGTGGTTTACACGACGCGTGCCGCTATACTGGTAATGCGCAAGCAGAGGAGCGGTCACCTCTTTCAGGTGTCATCGGTCGGTGGCCGCATAGCGATCGCCGGCAATACGCCTTATCACGCGGCCAAGTGGGCTGTGGGCGGTTTCAGCGACGCCCTGGCGATGGAGGTCGCGCCATTCGGGATCAAGGTCTGCACGCTGGAACCGGGTGGCATTCGAACCAATTGGGCGCGGCGCGCGGGAGAGAATGCGCCGGATCTGTTTCCCGACTATGATGGCTCGGTCGGTTCGATACTCAAGCTGCTGCGAAGCCTCGAAGGACGTTCCGAAGGAGATCCGCGCAAGATCGCGGATGTGATTGTGCAACTGGCCAACAGCGATCAGGTGCCACTCCGGCTGATCCTCGGTGTGGACGCGGAGAAGCTGTGCACCAGGCGGAAGCTGCGCGTGCATTCCTGAGTCGCTGAATCAGTAGCTCACAGCACAACCGTGGCGATCCGAACTCCGTGATACCGCCCCTCGTCGGATGCCCATTGAGGGCTCGGTGCTTCTCGCTCTCCGCGGCCGTCGCGCGGTTCGACGTTGTTGAGTTGAGCATTGTTGTGGAAGCGAACATGGTGAGTCTTAAGGAACAAAGTGGCACTGGTTAGCAGAGCGAGTGAAAAATTCCCTCTGCTAAACATTAGTGCTGTTGCTCTCCCCTCAATGGGCCGTAGGCGCCTTTGCTGCCGGCTTGAAACGCCGGACAAACAACAGCAAAGGGACTGCGGCCAATGTCAGCCACGCAATGACACGGAAGCAATCCATGAAGGACAAGAGACTCACTTGACGCTGAAACTGCTGGTGCAGATACCCCTGCGAGGCGATACCGGCGTCCGGACCGGAGAAGCCGTTCGTAACCAGATAGTTCGTCAGCACGGTGATCCTGTCGCTTAGTTGCTGCGAAGTCGCGCCGATCGCAGACCCAAGATTGGTCTGGTGGAACTGGTGCCGGCGTTCTGTCGCCGTTGTGATGAAAGCTATCCCAAAACTACCTCCCCAGTTCCGGAAGAGGTTCGTAAGACTGGAAGCTTTGTTGTTCTGGTCGGGCCTCAGTTGCGAATAGGCAAGCACGTTAACAGGGACGAAGAAAAATCCGTACCCGAGGCCTTGCAGGGCCCTGGCCAAAGCATAGTGTGAATAGTCCGTCGCGAGAGTGAAGGTGCTGTAGTACCACATGGCGGCGCCTACGGTCATGATGCTGATCGCGAGCAGCACCCGGGCAGGAACAATCTGGCGCTGGATCAATTGCGCTGCGATCGGCGCGAATAACGTGATTACGAGCGCACCCGGGCCCAATACGAGTCCTGCGTCCGTTGCCCGATATCCGTAGAGCGACTGAAGGATCTGCGGTATGAGCGTGGTGCTTCCAAATAGCCCGAATCCAAATACCAGGAAAAGTACGCTCGCGATGGCGAAGTTGCGGCTCGCCAGCAATCGGAACTCGATGATCGGCTCTTTCAGCCGTATTTCCCACACGACCGTCGCAATCCATCCGATCACTCCGATCGCGACCATCGATGATATGAAAGAACTTCCGAACCAATCATCGATCTGACCGCGGTCTAATGCGACTTCTAAGGCTGCCGATGCCAAGGCGATGAGCGTAATCCCGATGCCATCTATACTCAGCTTGCCGTTGGTACGCACTGAGTCTCGCTCGGCCTCAAACGCCGGCGGATCCTTTAGAAGCCTGCTGCTCAGGAACAGCGACAAGAAGCCGATCGGAATGTTGATGAAGAATATCCAACGCCAGCTGTAGTTGTCGGTGATCCAGCCGCCGAGGACAGGCCCGATCGCCGGGGCTGTCACGATCACGATCGTATAGAGAGCGAATGCCGACGCGCGCTTGGCCGCAGGAAATGTATCCACGAGTATCGCCTGCGATACGGGGGCCAGGCCCCCGCCTGCCAGCCCCTGTAGGACGCGGCTTGAAAGCATGATCCCGAGGCTGGGCGCCAATCCGCAGAAAAATGACGTCAGCGTGAATAGAGCGACGCAGCCCAGGTAGTAGGCTTTTCTGCCGAAGACGCGGCTTAACCAGGCGGACATGGGCAGCACGACGGCGTTTGCGACCAGATAAGTCGTGAGAATCCAGGTGACCTCGTCATAGCTCCGGCCCAGTCCGCCACCTATGTAGGGAAGCGCGACGTTCGCGATCGACGTGTCGAGGAGTTCCATGAACGTCGCAAGCGTCACGGTGACGGCGATAAACCACGGATTGATTGAAGATGGATTGATTGAAGATGGATTGATTGAAGATGGGTTGATTGAAGATGCATTGATGGGCGGCGTGTTCGACATTATCGAACCTCGACGGTTGGCTCGACCGACATCCCCGGCCGCAGCCTGTGCTCCGGATCTTGATCTTTGTTCAGGCGGATTCGCACGGGGAACCGCTGCACGACTTTTACGTAATTCCCGGTCGCGTTCTCGGGCGGAAACAGGCTGAATAGCGGACCAGCGGCGCCAGGAAGGCTCTCGACTTTGCCTTTGTAATCGCGCTCGAACGTGTCGACCCGAATTATGACGGACTGGTCCGGGCGCATATGTTTGAGCTGAGTTTCCTTGAAGTTGGCGGTGATCCAGATGTCGTCCAGCGGAACAATGGCGAGCAGGCTCTGTCCCGGCTGGATGCGATGGCCGAGTTCGACCGTTTTGCGCCCGATCACGCCGCTGACAGGCGCGTAGATCTTGGTGTAGCTGAGGTTTAGTTGTGCAGTATGCAGGTCCGCGCGGGCTTGGTCCAAGTGGCCGGTAGCCGAGTCGGATCTGGCGCGCGCATCGGTTACCTGCTGGGGCGCGATGCGAGCAGCTTCGATTTGTGCTTCGCGCTCGACGACAAGATTGCGGGCCTCGGCGATTTTCCGCTCGCTCGCAGTGACGATAGCGCGATCGGTTTCGACCGACTGCGCCGCGGCGGTTGCTTCCGTGTCGCGGGCGTCATAATCCGAGCGAGAAATCTCATGCTTTTCTACCAGTGCCAGGTACCGAACCCGGTCTCTTTCGGCGCGGGCATGAATGGCATCGTCCCGCTGTAATTTGTGCCGCGAAGCCAAGAGATTCGCCTCTTCCGCCTCGACGCCCGCAATCGCCTCGGCTTTGGCGGCCTCAGCGGCGTGAAGTTGCCCGAAGGCACTCGCATCGACGATCGGTACGGTCACCTGAGCCGAGCGAGCCTCGGCGATCCTGGTGTTCAGATTCGCCTTCGCGTGCTCTAACTCGGCTTCGTAGTCTCGCGGATCGAGCTCGGCCAACAGGGTTCCAGCTTCGACGAGCTGGTTGTTCTCCACACGAGGATTGATATACGTGACCGTTCCACTGATTCGCGCGCTCACCAGATCGATGTGGCCATCCACCTGGGCATCGTCGGTGGATTCATATCGTAGCGACTTCCACCACCAGACCGAAACCGCGACAATTGCAATCGCAAGCACGCCCAGAACAATCCAGCGCGTCAGTTTGCCGCGCGGAGCCTTCTCTTCGACGTGCGCGTGCTCCGGCTTGACGGCTTCCTGCGTCTCAGCTTCTTGCGTCTCAACGACACCTATTTCGATGGTCCTTGCCATATCACTCTGCTCCCAACAGCTCAGCCAATTTTGTTTCCGCTCCGCCCATGGCGCGCGCGAGTGCGATCATCGCGAATTGATATGAGAAAACGCTCTGGATGTAGTTTTCGCTCGCGACTGTCACCGCCTCTTGCGCTTGAACCACTTCCAGGTAATTCGTAACGCCGTTTGCATACCGATCCTGCGATTGGGTCATGGCCTGGCCTGCGAGCGCCTTATTTCGCTCGGCGACTTTAACGCTCGAATCGGAGGCGCTCAGATCCAGCCATGCAACGCGAACGTCGTAGGCGACGCGACCCTTCAAGTCCTCGTATTCCGCCTGGCGGCGCGCCAGATCGGCCTGGGCCTGCTCGATGTCCGCATGGATTCGTCCCCCCGTGAAGATCGGCACCGAGACATTTCCGGAAACCGAATAAACCTGATTGAAGTTGCCGACGTTGGAGCCAGCTCCTCCATAGTTCGCGCTCACCGACACCACAGGCAGGCGCTGCGCCTTTTGAGCGCGCAGATCGAAACTCGCGGCTTCGAGGCTCGCTTCGGCGCTTCGCAGATCAGAGCGTACTCGCAGAGCCTCCTCGGTTGCAGTCTCGCTCGTAATTCCTTGAAGCGCATGATACGTCAGGGGATCGCTGAGCTCGAATTCCTGATCGACAGCCAATCCTATGATCCGCGCAATCGTGAGCTCGTCTTTTTCCAATTGACTCGTTGTGTTCCTAAGGCGCTGCTCTGCCGATTGGCGCTCCACTTGTGCACGGATGGAATCGATTTCCGGCGAGACCTCGGTTTTCACTCGATTTGCGGTTTGCTCGTCCAACTCCTGCGCTGAGGCCACTTGCGCTCTCGCAGTTTCGACCCGCGCCGCGCTCGCGACGACCTGCAAGTACGCGGTTCCGACCGCGAACACCACTACGTCGCGCGCGTCCTGAACGCTCAGCTCCGATGCCCGCTCATCGCTCTTCCGGGCACGGTAGTGATTCCGCAGCTCAGCGTTATACACGGACTGCGCGAGGCTGACGCGGACGTCCTGGTACCCGAATCCGCCCGTCGTTGACGGCAGCGGCGGCAATCCGGGAATCGGCGGCAGTTTCAGGCCGATCTCCTTGAAGCTGATATTGTCGTAACCCTGTTGCGCCGCTGCAGAAAGTTGCGGCAACAAGGCGGCGAGGGCACGCATCCGATCTGCTCGCACATCGGCGCTCGCGTGACTGGACTCGACGACTCCGAGGTTATAGCGAACTGCTCGCTCGATCGCACCCTTCAAGGAGAGTCGGATTCGCGTCCCAGTATTCCTGGATGGCACGCTGCCGAGATATGGATTCTGCCGCTGCGTCGCCTGAGCGTCAGGCGTGGTCGTCCCTTCGGCGGGGCTGATGGGCCGGGGAGTGGCAATAGAGTATCCAAGAGGGCCCTGAGTCTGTCCCCAGCCTGTCAGACTCAACGCCAGTATCAGCGCTAACCCCGGTATTTTCGACTTATCCAGCCTTTTCACCGCCATTGCTCCTTCTGAGCACTTCGATGCAAATGGGACCGATCGGTCGCAACCATTTGGCCCAATAGAGCATCCAAAAATGCAGAACGATATAATGGAAGCGACCGAGCGGTCTCGGAGCGAGCAAGTTTATGACTAAAGGTGAGCTAACCCGGAAAAG
>DATHOT010000019.1:0-4132 GCA_035484655.1 Bryobacteraceae bacterium
AGCCACCCGCCACGGGTCCCAGTCGTAGAGATAGGCCTCTATGAATGCCTCGTCGCCAATCCCGACCGGCCACGTCACGGCATCCTCCCGCCGCCAGCCGCGGGATACGGCAATCTCGACGAATGCAGCGGTGTAGGCGGCCCGCCACTCCGTCTCGTGCCGTTCATATGCGACGTTTCATCCATCACCGCCGAGCTCGGCCAGTGCACCGAATCGCTGTTCCCAGGTCATTCGACAGCCACTGTCGTGTAGAGACATAGCGAGCGGCGATTGAAGATGGCCTGCCATTGGCGCACGCCGGGTGCGTGGCGAGAAGCCGTATGATCAATCACGTCGAGCGACACCCTGGTTTTGCACAGCGGGATCAAGTGTGCCCATTAGTAACTGCGGCAAGGTAGAGCGTTTTACGTTTGCTGGCGCGGCACACAGGCCTCGTCGTCGGGGTTCCGCAGCTGGGATCCGCGCCAGTGAACGTAAAACGTCTTGAACTAAACCGCTCGCCCGACCGTCGTGCCTATGGGTGTTGAAAGCTTCGGGACCGGAGTGGAACAGATATTGGGACATTCGGGACGGTCGTTTGGAGAGTGTGGGCCTGGCAGTTGGGCCTTTGAGCAGTCGGAGAATATCGGATTTGGGGCTTTGGGCCGCAGACCGGCAGGGCGACGGTGGTCACGATACAAGCATCCGCATCCCGAGCTTGCGGGCGTGCTGGCTTTGCGCGGTTGGAACGTCGCTCCGGGGTCATGATGTGTCTGGCGGTAGGCCAATGCCGGGGCGCGCGACGCAGCTGATCACCACCATGACGCCGGTCCGGCAGTGCGGACATTCTCGCAAGGACCGTCCGGTCAGTGCCTCGAACCGGTCACGATAGTCGGCCGGCGGATCGGTCGGGGCGGGAGGCGTCATCCCGAGCAATTCACGGCAGCGCTCAAGCTTGCGGGCGCGATGGCAATTGCCGAGGAAGCCGAAATACCGAATGCGGTGAAACCCGTCCGGCAAAACATGGATCAGGAAGCGGCGGATGAACTCCCCGCCGTCCAGGGTCATCGTCTTCTGGCGATTGCCGTCGCGGTAGTCCTTCCAGCGAAACCGGACCTTGCTGTTGTCCATGGACAGCAGACGGTTGTTGGAGATGGCGACACGGTGGGTATAGCGTCCGACATAGTCGAGGACCTGGGCCGGCCCGGCGAAGGGCCGCTTCGTGTAGACCACCCTTGCGACAGGAGAAGTCCTGGAAAGGAGAATGGGATGTAACCTGAAACCTTTCGAAGCGATCCAGAGGGTTCGACCCCCTCCCGGTAGAGGCGCAGCCCGCCAGCCGGAAGCGAGTCTTGCATGGGCGGCGGCAACGCCACTCGTGAAGCGTAGACAGCGGATGCTGAAGCCCTGAAGTTAGCCTCGATATTATGTGCAAGCTGAGGCCTTCGGTTTGGGTAGGCCGGGGGCGGTGTCGGCAAGACCACGAAAGGCGAGGTTTTGTCGGCTCGGCCGGGGTCTTGGAGCAGGGCAGAGGCATAGGATGGGTCGCCAGGAAACCTGTGAGATCCCGCACGCGCCCACGGGTGCGACATGCCGGGCACGGAACGCCGGCTGACCAAGTGTTCCAGGCCTGACGAGCTTCTTCCGGGCCCGTTGGGAGCGCTTCGGCGATACACGAACACAGGAGGGGCGCGTGGGGCCTGCAACCGAAACCATAAGGGACCAGGTTCGCGCGAGCGGGAAGTCGTAGCGCCTTTGTAGTACCAATGAAGACGGGGAACCGGGTTCGCCGGGACCCGACGGAGGGAAGGGAGGCGCCACGAGGAGAGAACCGTTGACCTGAAACACGGGAGGGGGCTCTGGACCCCACAAACCTGTCCACGAACCGACAACGGATAGCCAATTTGGCGAGGACGAGACGGGGAACGGCGCTATGCTCGCTCCACCACGTCATCGATCTGGATTGGATGCTGGAGGCCTACAGGCTGACCCGCAAGGATGGTGCTCCCGGCATCGACGGCGTCACGGCGGCAGACTACGAAGTGAACCTGGAGGCGAACCTTCTGGACCTCCTGGAACGCATCAAGTCCGGACGCTATCGGGCGCCGCCGGTCCGCCGGGCGTACATCCCCAAGGCGGACGGCTCGCAACGGATGCTCGGCATTCCGACCTTCGAAGACAAGGTGGCGCAACGCGCCGTGACAATGGTGCTGGAAGAAATCTATGAGCAAGACTTTCTGACCTGCTCATACGGTTTTCGTCCCGGACGGTCGGCTCATCAAGCGCTGCGCACTTTGCAGAACGTGCTCTGGGCCAAGCGTCTGTATTGGGTAATCGATGTCGACATACGCAAGTATTTCGATACGATCCCACACTGTCACCTTCGATCGTTCCTCGACCAACGAGTCACGGACGGTGTCATCCGACGGATGATAGATAAATGGCTGAAAGCAGGAGCGGTCGAAGACGGTTTCTTGCACCGTACGACCGAGGGCTCCCCCCAAGGGGGTGTCATCTCACCCTGCCTCTCGAACATCTTTCTGCACCACGTGCTGGACGAGTGGTTCGAGACAGTGGTGAGGCCGCGTCTTAGAGGAGAGTGCACGCTTGTCCGCTACGCCGATGACGCGCTGATGGCGTTCGACAACGTTGTCGACGCCGAACGCGTGCTGTCGGTTCTGGGCAAGCGTCTCGCACGCTTTGGACTTACCCTCCATCCCGACAAGACGCGCCTCGTCGACTTCCGTCCAAAGAGGTTACAAGGTGCGCGACATCCGCAAGCGGATGGGACTGCCTTCGACTTCCTTGGCCTGACCCATGTTTGGGGACGGTCTCGGAACGGCAAGGATATGGTCCGGCAAGTGACGGCTAAGAGCCGGTTTGCCCGCGCCGTGGCCGCGGTGAACGACTGGTGCCGGGAACACCGCCACTGGTCCATCCGCGACCAGCATCGCCACCTGTCCTCGATGATGCGGGGCCACTTCGCCTACTATGGCGTTGGTGGCAATGGTCGACGCTTGCGTTGGTTCGCCAATCAAGTAGGGCGAATCTGGCGCAGGTGGTTGTCGCGGCGGGATCGTCAGGGCGTGGTCCGATGGGTCCGCTTCAACGAACTCCTGGCACGGCATCCACTGCCTTCAGTCAAGATCATCCATGGCTACGCTGCCGCGAGCGAATCTCTCTCGTGAGGAACCGGATGCGGGAAATCTGCACGTCCGGGTCTGTGAGGGGTGGGGGCGGCAGCGTCCCCACCTACTCGGCATCCGGTGTTCCAAAGCGGCGCCACGTAACGGCGGAACGCGGCGGGTTCATGGAGGTGGCGGTACGCGGAGAAGAAGTTCAGCGCACCGGCGGCGAACGCCTTTGTCAGGTAATGCAGGAACAGCCCCCGAAACATCGACGACAACACCCTGACCGGCAGAAAGAATCCCGGCCGGCAGGCGATCCAACGGTTGCCGTCGCTTGCGATTCCACCGCCAGGCACGAGGAAGTGCGCATGCGGGTGGTGCAACAAATTTTGTCCCCAGCTGTGCAGCACGCCGAGGAAACCGATCTCCGCGCCCAGATGCTTTGGATCGGCGGCAATGACGCGCAGCGTCTCCGACGCTGCCCGGAACAGGATGTCGTAGATGACGGTCTGGTTCTGGAACGCGATGACCTCGATCTCCTGGGGCACGGTGAACACAACGTGGAAGTAGGGCACATCGAGCAATTCCGCCTGCCGGTCCTCGAGCCATTGAGCGCGTGCGAGACCCTGGCATTTCGGGCAGTTACGGTTTCGGCACGAGTTGTACGCCACACGCTGATGGCCGCAATCATCGCACCGCTCGACATGTCCGCCGAGAGCGGCGGTGCGGCAACTTTCGATCGCGTTCATGGCGCGCCACCGCGTGGGCGACAGCGACGCGCCATGCTGATCACGGAAAGCCGGACCGAAGTGGCGGAACACATCCGCCACCTCCAGCCGCTCGCGAGCCACGGAACCCGCCCGTCAGGCGGGCACGAGGTCCGACACGGTTGGCATAATGACGTCGAGTGTGTCCAAAGGACTGACCGTGGCGCACACCTTGTCGGTGGCGATCATGAGATACCGGGCCGTGGTGGCGAGATTGCGATGACCGAGCAGCAGCTGGATGGTACGTAGGTTGGTGCC
>DATHOT010000020.1:0-11211 GCA_035484655.1 Bryobacteraceae bacterium
CGAAATCGAGAAGAAGCTTCAGCTGGCGGTGAGCGCGTTCCAGGCGGAACGCAAGACTCCCTTTGCCGTGCGCGCAAAGCGCATGCTGAAGGCAGCCGAGATTCTGGAGCGGGACAAGGACAAGTTCGCCCACTTGATGACGCTCGAGATGGGCAAGCCTTACAAGGCCGCCGTAGCCGAAGCGGTGAAGTGCACGACCGCGTGCCGCTACTATGCCGAGAACACGGAGCGGTTTCTGGCCGACGAAGTGGTGGACACGGGGGCGAAGAAGAGCTTCATCCGCTATCTGCCAGTCGGACCGGTGCTGGCGGTGATGCCATGGAATTTTCCGTTCTGGCAGGTGATCCGGTTTGCGGCGCCCGCCTTGATGGCGGGCAACGTTGGGTTGTTGAAGCATGCCTCGAACGTGCCTCAGTGTGCGCTGGCGATCGAGGAAATTTTTCTGGAGGCAGGCTTTCCTGCGGGCGTGTTCCAGACGTTGCTGATTGGTTCGCAACAGGTGGAAGGGCTGCTGAGCGATCCGCGCGTGGTCGCGGCGACGCTGACGGGCAGCGAGCAGGCCGGCATTCAAGTCGGGGTCGGGGCAGCCAAGCGGATCAAGAAAGTGGTGCTCGAGTTGGGCGGGAGCGATCCGTTTATCGTGATGCCTAGCGCCGATCTGGAAGCCGCCGTGAAAACCGCGGTGGAGGCGCGCATCCTGAACAACGGGCAGTCTTGCATTGCGGCCAAGCGCTTCATCGTTGCTGAGCCGATCGCGGGTGAGTTTGAGCGCAAATTTGTCGAGCGCATGGAAAGCCTGAAAATCGGCGATCCGTTTGACGAGAAAACCGAGCTTGGTCCGCTGGCGACGGCCGATGCAGTGACTTCGCTCGATGCCGACGTACAGAAGACCGTGAAGGCGGGGGCCAGCCTGCTGACGGGCGGGCATCCGTTAAAGGGGAAGGGAAATTATTACGCGCCGACCGTGTTAACCAACATTCCGAAAGACTCGCCGGCATACGGCGAGGAATTCTTTGGTCCGGTGGCGTCGATCTTTCGCGTGAAGGATCAGGACGAGGCGATCCGCGTTGCCAACGACGTTCGCTTTGGCCTGGGGGCGAGCGCGTGGACGCAGGATGAGAAAGAACGCGAGCGCTTCATCAACGAATTGGAAGCCGGGATGGTGTTCATCAACAAGATGGTCGCGTCGGACCCGCGCATTCCGTTCGGCGGGGTGAAGCACTCCGGGCATGGGCGGGAACTGGGAGCGCTGGGCATTCGCGAGTTCGTAAACGCGAAGACGGTTTGGATCGCTTAAGTCTGATTCAATGCCTTGCCTGTGCAAGCGGCGCTGCGGCTGCTCCTGAGCTTCGATCGCAATCGACGGATAACTGCCGTTGCGCGGCTCGGTCAGCCGTTTTTTCCGGGACACTCGCCGGGGGGGAATGCGAGGTGTGGCAGCCTGCACCGTTTCCTGGTGTCCGCTTTGGCGAACCCCCACCACTCGCTAACCCGCTTGCTTTCCGTTGCCGGGAATTCCAATCCCGTCGCCCGAGCGCAACTCAGCCTCCAGAACCCCGCAAGAGCGCGCCACTGAGGCTTAACTCACGGGCGCGCGCTTCCTCGAGGAATATCTGAAACGCCGGCGGTAGTGAGTTCGGCCACGTTTTCCCTCTCTCCGAAAGCTCGTAGTCGTCATTCAGTCACTTGGGCAGGGAAACTCTGGTTCGCTAAAACGCATGTTGCCGCACAGGGACACAAGTGGAACCAACCCGCGGTTACGGCGCGAACACTTTGCAGCAACAGGTTTTCGGGCGGCAACTGGTGAACCGTAAAACCAACTACAATTCTTCATGAGCGCAGGGTTGGAGGTCCAGCATGCGGGCAGCGGGAGGCTTCAAGCTCAAGGCTGCCATGAGCTTGGGACTGTTATTCGCCACGGCGGTTACATTCTTAGCCTGTTCACGAGCGCCCGCCGCGATCGAGCACACTGTCATCATCCTGCAGGAGAATCACACTTTCGATAATTATTTCGGCACTTTTCCCGGTGCAGACGGCGCCACCAGCGGCCTCACATCAACCGGGCTGGTAGTCCCGCTCGGTCCCATGCCGGACGCGGATCAAGCCAGCCTCTGCAACAGCTGGGATTGTGCGATCCAAGCCATGGATGCCGGCAAAATGGACGGCTTCGACCTGATCAGCGGCGGGTTGGCCCCCTACACCCAGGCTACCGAGCAGGAAATTCCGAACTACTGGGAGTACGCACGACACTTCGTCCTAGCGGACCGATACTTCACGTCGGTGCATGGTCCAAGCCTTCCCAATCACCTCTTCACTGTGGCCGCCCAGTCGGGAGGAGCCATCGACAATGGATTTGGCACGAGCGGCGGAACGGCCTGCGATGGCAGTCCGTCCGGTACCGTCGCCGTAATTGACCCCAACGGCAATCGGACGCAGCAGTCGCCCTGTTTTGATTTCATGACCCTGCCCGACCTGCTCGAAAGGGCCGGGATTTCGTGGAAGTACTACATCGATGGTGATGGTATCTTCGCCACCATTCGTCACATTCGCAACAGCTCGATGTGGACGAATAATCGGGGCACGTCGGCGCAATTTCTTCTGGATGCTCAGAGTGGGCAGTTACCGGCGGTGAGTTGGCTAATCGCACCGTGGGGGGGCAGCGAACACCCCCCGAACAGTGTGTGTGCAGGAGACAATCAGACAGCGGGGTTCGTGAATGCCATCATGCAGGGTCCTGCCTGGATTTCCACGGTTGTGTTTGTGACCTACGATGATTTCGGTGGATTCTACGACCACGTTCCTCCGCCACAAGTGGATCAGCTCGGCTTGGGTCCCCGCGTACCCCTCCTCATCATTTCTCCGTTCGCCAAGCCGGGATACGTCTCGCACACCGTCTACGAGCACTCGTCGATCCTGAAGTTCATCGAAACGCGGTATCGACTTCAAAGCCTCACCCGCAGAGACGCTGCCGCGAGCAACATGCTGGATAGCTTCGATTTTAGCCAGCCGCCACAACCGCCGCTGATTCTGCAATCACGCCCGTGCCCTTGAGACGAGTCAGCCGACGTCCGGCGCAAACCATTGACGCCGGTGGATGACCAACTGAGGCATTAGCAAGGCGCAAATGTTAAGTATGCAGAGCATGCGCTCGGCGCCGAGGACCGGTCCGCCGCGCCGGGAATGGCAAGCCGAATACGGCTGACGACAAAAATGAGCGTGACCGCATATCTTCTCATTACCCACTGGTAGTGTTCGTGGTAGTGGACCTCAAGGCTCCGCCTTCGAGCCGCAGGCAGTGCCATCAATGTCGTCACAGTCCCCACAGCGGCGACTCTGCACTGCCGTTTCTACCGAAAGTGTCGGCAGAGCGTGAGTGAGAGCCAAACAGATCGCCACAGGAGCTGCAACCAAGACGCCTCCTACCTAACCCAACGGCCAAGCGAACGGTGAGGTCTCGGGTGGGGTTGTCACAGCTTAGTTCCCAACGCCATAGCCATGTTCCGGATTTCTATGACGTGGTACCAACCACTTGCACTGAGGCGGTTACTCGCGGGATTCCATCTTTTGAGAACGTCAGAGTGCCGAGATCGAGATCGTAGTGCCAATTCGGCCAGGAGGGGATGTGCGGAACTTCAGGTCGCATGATTGGTTGAGGCCGCATGAGAGCGTGGACCGCGTCGTGGTGGAATCGAGAATTCCTCGGGACTCATCCAGGGTTTCCTTACTGCCGTAGCGCAAGCGTGCTTAACACGGCTTGTTGTTTCGCGATTAGCTGCTCGACGCCTTGCTTCGCGAAAGCGATCATCTTGGCTAACTGCTGGTCGTCGAAGACCTGGTGCTCGGCGGTTGCTTGGACTTCCACGAGCTTGTGTCCGGCGGTCATGACGAAGTTCATGTCCACGTCGGCGCGGGAGTCTTCTTCGTAGCAAAGATCGAGCAGGATTTCTCCATCCACAATGCCGACGCTCACGGCGGCAACAAAATCTTTGAGTGGAACTGAAGTCAGAGTCCCTGCTTCCACTAATTTTTCCAGAGCCAGGCCAAGCGCCACGAATGCGCCCGTGATCGAAGCGGTGCGCGTGCCGCCGTCGGCCTGGATGACGTCGCAGTCGATCCAGATGGTGCGTTCGCCAAGCCGCGCGAGATCGGTGACGGCTCGCAGCGAGCGGCCGATCAGGCGCTGGATCTCGTGAGTGCGTCCGCTCTGGCGGCCCTTCAAAACCTCGCGCGGGGTGCGGGTCAGGGTCGAGCGGGGAAGCATGCTGTATTCGCCGGAAATCCATCCCTTGCCCGAGTTGCGCATGAATTGCGGCACGGTCTCCTCAATCGAGGCGGTGCAGATAACGCGGGTGTTGCCGACTTCAATCAGGACGGAACCTTCGGCAGTAGAAATGAAGTTCGGCGTCAGGACGAGAGGGCGAAGCTGCTCGGGGGAGCGATTATCGGAGCGATAGAACATGAGCCGGATTGTAAACGATTGACCATACGGGCAAATGTGGCGATTGACATTCGTTATATCTATAGATATAGTTAACGACAGGTCGAATGGAAGTAAAAGTCTTGAAGGTTTGAACTATGAATCTTTGCGTTGCACTGCAAGGCGAGCGCGGGGGCGATTTATCCGGCGCTGCAACAACTGGAAGATGAGGAACTGGTGACTTCGGGCACGGCGGGCGGAAAGAGAACTTATTCTCTCACCGATGCCGGCAAGGCAGAGCTCGAAGGCGAGGCCGAGTCGGTGAAGAAGATCTGGCAGCGGGCCGAGCAGGCTGGAGACTGGGGTCCGTGGATGGGGCCGGAGGGAGCGGAAGTCATGCGTCCTGCAGCCGAGGTGATGAAGACGGCGCTGAAAGCTGCGACTCGAGGGTCGCACGATTCGGCGAAGATTGCGAAGATTCGCGAGATTCTGGAGCGCGCCAAGCGCGAGATCGAAGGGCTAGAGAAGAACTAACTGCTCTGACTCGGAAACACGTGCAGAAAAGCTGCATGGCTGCGGGGCACCGAAGGCCGCGAGTGCAGACCGAAGCCGCGGGCTGCATCCAACTGGGTTTCGAACTTCGTGGATTCGACCTGGCCTCGGGGCTCCGCCAGCAAAAGCGAAGCCCTTGATTTCGAAGCCGCCCCGATCTGACGAAAGAACTCTCGAGCATCGGGGAATTCGTCGACTCCGGCAAAGGCGAGGGTAAAGTCGACGGAGCCGGCCAAGTCGGCGAGAGCCATCGAGTCGGGAGATGCTAAACGGGCGTTGAGACGGTTCAGAAGGCCAGCCTTGGCCGCGCGACGTTTGAGCCCCCCGAGCATCTTAGGGTTTGAATGTCGACGGCGACCACCTTACCCGACGGTCCCACCCCATCGAAGCAATTCGAGCATGAACAATCCCATACCCGGACCAGGTTCCAGCCTGGTTATGCCTTGGCGCAGGTAGCCATCAAGAATCTCGGCGGGATTTTGCGACCAGCGCCCGAGCGGCGAGATCGAGAAATATCCCAACCACCACGGGCAGACCGAATGAGACACGCGATCCCTCCCGGCGATCACCCGACATCGATTCCTGGCCTAGGCCCGGCCGGTTACTCGCTACTGTCCGGATTGCAGTTGCGTGGCGAGTTGATTGACTGCCGTCACATCATAGAACGAGGAAAGGTCGGCGTGACCTGCCAGGGTGTCGCGCTCTTTGCCGTCAACCAGGATCTTTACTTTCAGAATGTCTGGCGTGTTGGCCGAGATCGTGTGGATGAGCGAAGTTACGGTCAATTCCTCGACCAGGATGCCGGAGCGGTGCATGTCGGCGAAGGCGGAATTCAAGTCGATCACCGCGACGCCCGGATCGACGAGAAATACGCTCCGAATATCGGCGCCAGCGCCCAGAACGTGCGGCGAGGACTTATCGAGATATAGCGAGAGTAGTGCGCGGAGGAGTTCCTCGGCGCGCTGTTGCCGTCCCGAGGGCAGTGGAATCTGAGCGGACTCAGGCCGCAGGCTGCCGTCGTTGTCGTGGGCCACGAAGAGAATGACACGCTCCGTTGGTCCCGCGACCGGAGGCGCCAGCGGTCGGGTATCGGTCGAGGGAATCGGTGTGGACGCAGCCGTTTTTCGCATGTGCAAGGCATACAGGCTCAAGCCCAGCACCGCGACCAGTAGCACCGACATCGCGATCAACAGATGCCGCGGCATCACTGCGCGCCTCCCAGCTGATCGCGGGTGGCGGCGATCGCAGTGGCCACCGCGCTGGTAACGAGTTGCTGGTAGTCAGGGGCGGTGAGTTGGGAGGAATCGGATCCCTGCGGCGCAACTTCGACCGCAATCGCGGCGCCGGCGACGTTATTGAGAGGGCGAAGGGGAGCGGCCAGACTACGCACTGGGATCTGGCGTTTCTGCATTTCCGCGGCGACTGCGCTGGCAGCGGTCTGGCTGAGCGGCAACGAAGCGTGCTGGGCGGTGGTCCAGGAGCGGAAGTTCCCACGATCGTCACCGCTGAATGGAAGCAGCGCGGTGAATACGCGTACGCCATGACCGCTGGAGGCTGCGTGCAGTGCGATGTAGATGGCGGCGCGATCGGCATTGGCGTATACCGCGCGCTGGTCGACCGAGAGGTTTGCATCCGAGTCGCGCAGTACCAGGGTTGGAATGCCGCGGCTTTCGAGTTCCTGGCGCAGGCTGTGGGCCAACGCGACCGTGACATCTTTCTCGAGGAGAGTATTGCTCAGAGCCTCTCCGTGATCGTCGCCGCCGTGGCTTGCGTCGACCACCGCAAAATAGCGGCGAGGCGCCGGGACGGCCGCAGGCGCCGTGTTGGCTGCGGCGGGAGTTGGTTGCGCCGTGGCCGGCGCAGTTCCTGGCGCTGATGAGGTTGGAGCCGGCGTGGTCGCTGCTGCAGCGGTGGGCGTAGGAGAGATCGTCACCGTGCGTCCGTCGGCGCTGAAGCTGGCGATCACGGGAATCGTGGCATTCACTGTGACCACGGCGGCGCCATTGCCTTCGGTGTAGTTGGCCGACGAAATCGCTTTGCTGCCGAAGGTAAGAGTTGGCGAGGCCGGAGCGACCACAGGTTCGCGCGAGAAAGTTAATCGCAATGCTCCCGGCTCGGTGGCGACGGTTGGATTCACCGGCGCGGTGAAATGAAAGATGAGGCGCGGAGGATTGTCGGCCGAGAGAGAGGCAGTGAAATGAGTGGCCACGCTCCCGATGAAGAGGCGGCTGGAGTCCTCGTGCAGCGTCGCCGGTCCGCCAAGGAAGCGCGGCAGCAGGGAGCTAAGCGAGCCGACCGGTACGAGTCCGCGATTGTTTTCTTGCAGGAATTTTCCGCCGAGATCGGCATCGCGGCCCTGAATTCGAGCGCGGGTCTTGCCCACCAGAAAATCGCCTTCCACATTGTTGTAGCGCAAACGCCATCCCCGGCTATCGGGTTTGGCGCTCACTTTGCCGAGTGGCTCGAGAACTTCGAGCAGGCCTACGTAGTCCCGACCTTCCCGCTGCACTACGGGCAGGGAATAGTTGGCCGCCATCGAGTAGACAGAAAGATGTTTGTCAGGCGGGACCGCCGATAGGAGAATCGCGCAGAGCAGAACGCTGACTGCGGGCAGCGCCGTGATTAGGGTCCGAGGGCGGGGCGCCCTCCGCACAGCCGGCGGAGCGCCGGCGCTACGGTTGCGGCTAGTCCAGCGCATAGGCGGTCAATCCACTGAGCAGCTTGGGGTAGAAATCGGTGGACTTCTGCGGCATCACTTCGCCCGCAAAGGCTACATCGCGAACCTGCGCGACCGGACATGGATTCATCAGAAACGAGATATTCGCTGCCCCTTTGCGCACCTGATCGAGCGCCTCGGAAGCGTCGCGAAGGTAGGACAAATTCTGCTGGTTCTGAATCGATTCCTCCGAAAGCTGCAGAACGCCCTCCAGTAGACACTTATGCAACTGGACGACATCGAGCGCTTGCTGACGAGCGGACAGGCCAGCAAACAATTGTGTCCCGGCGGCTTTTGGAGAGTGCAAGAGGAAAGCACGGTTGGCGGTGACGGCCAGCAGCGCGCTGCCTGCGCGGCCGCGCTCCGTCAACCGCGTAGTGGCGCGTGCAGCGTCGAGCCCGGCGTCGATCTCTTCTACTTCAAAGTAGCGGCTGGCGGACTTCTGAAACTCATCCGCCGAGAATGAGTTCAGCGAATGCACGACGCGATGGGTAGGCAGCACCAGCAGCCCAGGGTCATTCATGTTGACGAAGGTCATCATGACAAACTCGTAGGGTGCATTCGGGTCCGAATTCTTGCCTGCTGAGGTGCGACATTCATTGCGAAAGTTGAGCGCAGTCTCGTAGCGGTGGTGGCCATCGGCGATGACCAGCTTCCTGTCGCGCATCTTGTTCTGAACCTCGGCAATCACGCCGGCATCCGAGATTTGCCACAGGCGGTGTGCGACGCCGTATTCGTCAGCTACGTCGATCGCGGGGCTGGCGCTTGGGTCCGGGGTAAGCCGGCGAGCAATCTCGCCGGAATCCTCGTACAGCAGAAACAGCTGTTCGTAGTGCGCACGGGTGGAGCGCAGCAGATCGAGGCGGTCGGCCTTTGGCTTCGCGAGGGTTTGCTCGTGCCGGAAAACGACTCTGGCCGAGTAATCGTCCACCCGGCCGAGGGCGATGAATCCGCGTCGCTCAAACTTCGAGCCGGAGGGGGCGGTGAAGGTCTGAGAATAGGCGTAGACGGAAGGGTCTGAATCCTGACGGAAGACGCCTTCGGCCCGCCAATCCCGGGCATAGGCGGCGGCCCGGCTATAGACGTTATTGCTGGCGCTGTCGGAAGGCTCGCGGCGGCCCAGAATGATGCGAACAAGGTTGTAGGGGCTGGCGGCGTAGTATCGCTGCTGCATGTCGGGAGTGATCTTGTCATAGGGTTGGGTGACGACCTGCGAGGCCGGAACTCGCTGCAAGTCGTAGCGGAGAGCGCGAAAAGGATGGATGTCTGCCATGGGAAACTTTTGATTGTAACAAGTTAGCAAGGGATACTGAGAACGGATCCCCCTGGGCCCCCTTGGCCGGTTCACAGTGTGTTCCTAGGGGCGGCTCTCCGCGATCTTTGCGGCAGGGAAAGAACTTAACGCAAAGTGCGCTAAGCAAATCCAGGCTATAAGACAGTTTGAGGCGCCCATGGTCTCGCCCAAACGGCTTTGCATGGACTGCTCCGCTTTGGACGGTGGGGATGCGGCGGCCCACGCGAAGGGCAGAAAACTATAGAGGCAACCCTTCGTCCCAAGAAAACCACCTAAGGTGCGATTCTGCATTTCGCCGTGTCTCTGAAATTTGACAAAAACCTTGGTGCCACGGGGCGAAAGCTGTGCTAACATCCGCCCCATTGAGGTATTTATGGCCCGCCCGGATGAACGGCGATGGTCATCTCGCCCGATGGCCGTAGATCGATGTGGCTGTCTGGTTCTCCCCTGGGACCCGACTCAACCCCAACTGCGCAAAAAAAAACCTTCCGCGAGCTCCTTGCGAATGTGGCTGACTCTTAGCCTGTGCGCACTCGTGTGCCTCTCGGTTCCCTCGTTTGGACAAACCGACGTGAACGACGTGCACGTGGTGCCACGGGAAGCGGATAAGCCTGCCGAGGCTCCCAAGCCGGAGTTGGTGGCCTCCACGACAGGGTTGAATACCCGCCTACACCCGATGAAGGTTGACGTGGACCTGGTGTTGGTCCCGGTGACGATTACCGATCCGATGAACCGGCTTGTGACCGGCTTGGATAAGGTCAACTTCCAGCTTTTTGAGGGCAACGCATCGCAGGAAATCCGAACCTTTTCCGCCGAGGATGCTCCGGTATCGCTGGGCGTAATCTTCGATTCCAGCGGAAGCATGAGCAGCAAGATGGACCGCGCCAAGGATGCGGTTGTCGAATTCTTCAAGACGGCGAATCCGCAGGACGAGTTCTTCATGATCACGTTCTCCGACGAACCGGAAACGGTGAGCGACTTCACCAGCTCCGTGGACGAGATCCAGAACAAGCTGGTTTTCGCCGTTCCCCGGCATCGGACCGCGCTGCTCGACGCGATTTACATGGGCGTCAGCAAGATGCGCCAGGCGAAATATCCGAAGAAGGCGCTGCTGATCATTTCCGACGGAGGCGACAATCACAGCCGCTACACTGAGGGCGAGATCAAGTCGCTGGTGAAGGAAGCCGACGTGATGATCTACGCCATTGGCATCTACGACCGCTATGCTTCGGCCACCGAAGAGCGTTTGGGCCCGCAACTACTCAGTGACATCACGGAACTGACCGGAGGGCGGGCGTTTACCATCGATAATCCGAATGACCTGGGGGACGTGGCAACCAAGATTGGAGTGGAGCTGCGCAATCAATATGTCCTCGGATACCGTCCAAACAAGGTCGTGCGCGACGGCAAATGGCGTAAGATAAAAGTAAAGCTGCTGCCACCGAAAGGATTGCCCCCTCTACGTGTGTATGCCAGGACGGGATATTACGCGCCTGCCGAATAGGGCCGCGAGGGTTCTTCTCTTCACGTTTGTGATTTGCGCCGGTGTGCTGATGGCGATGCCAGCCTGGTCGCAATCGGCCGCGCCGCAGAACGACACCAAGTCTGCAGCGCCCGCTGGAACTCCAACGTCCGCGACACCGTCGAGCTCTGCGACTGCATCCCCTGCAACTTCGCCGGCGGCTCCGACTCCTGCTACGCAAGACAAACCAGCGCCCGATAAGCCAGCGCCCGATAAACCAGCCTCAGATAAACCAGACCACGATAAGAAAGATGAGAAACTCAATGACCAGGGCGTCTTCGTTTTCCGCAAAGACGTCGACGAAGTTCTGCTGCACGCCTCGGTGATCGACGACCACCAGCACATCGTCACGAACCTGGACCGCGGCGCGTTCAGCGTGTTTGAAGACGGGAAGCCGCAGAACATCATTTCGTTCCAACACGAAGATATTCCGGTCTCGATTGGCATCATCATCGACAACTCGGGCTCCATGCGAGAGAAGCGGAACAAGGTGAATCAGGCCGCGCTCAACCTGGTGCGCGCCAGCAATCCGAAGGACGAAGTATTCGTGGTGAATTTTAACGACGAGTATTATCTCGACCAGGATTTCACCAACAACCTGCTGAAGCTGAAGGAAGCGCTGGAAAAGATTGACGCACGCGGAGGCACCGCCCTCTACGATGCCGTGGTTGCCTCGGCTGAGCATCTGAAGCGGAATGCGCGGCTGGAGA
>DATHOT010000021.1:0-3455 GCA_035484655.1 Bryobacteraceae bacterium
AACGGCAAATGGTAGCGCAATTTGGGGCGGCTGGATAGCCGTATAACTACGCAGGAAGGGATTTCAATCCGTGGGTGGCGTGGCGCTGGCTAGGGCGAGGATTACGCCGGCGAAGAGGAGGGTGTCGAAGAAGTAGTTGATCCCCTCGATTTTGATTTCGGTGCTTGGGTTGGACAGGGCGGAGATCAGGATTGGGCCGTAGATGACGACGACCAGCAGGACGATCCAGGCGCCGAGGTAGGTGGCGGCGAGGCGCGTCTTTTTGGCCAGCAGGATGGCTGCGCCGGAAACGACGAGGATTGCGCCTGTGAGGTAGTTGATGAGCAGGTGTGCGGGAATCCAATCGGGCATCATTTTCTGGAGTGGGAGTGCGGGAACTCCCTGTGGGTGCAGGAAAAATTCGAAGCCGTAAAATATGGCGGTGATCCCGACCACCACGCGGCCTATGGTAAGAAACGTGGTTTTGACTTGCCCGGTGGCCGCGTTGGTCGTTGACTTGGTTATCGCGCCTGAGACGGCGCTGGTCATCGCGCTCGCCGCGAGAAGCCAGGCGCCGGCGCCGAAGGCCAATTCGCGGATTGCTAAGATCCATCCAAACCTGTCTCCGGGGGTTGCGAGAGCGCCCGGGATGTCCATCATGGCCACAAAACAAAACATCGCGATGCCGAACAGCAGGCCGGACCAGCGCACCAGAATTTTTGTGGCGATGCTTAGCGAGGCGGCCAGCAGCGCAAAGCCGAAGAAATAGGCCCAAAACAGCGGCCACGGCATGTACGAGGGCACCATGGTCGCGAGGGCTTTTGCGGCCGCGAGATGCAGGGCGCCGAAGACCGCCAATGGCGCGGCGAAACACAAATTGCTCAAGGCTACGACTTTGTCGACGCCGCGGGCCCGCGCGATATCGTCTCTGGCAGCCCACAGCGCAACAAAGAAAATCAGGATGCCGGCGCCGCACATCGAAAGCACCGTGGGAGAGATTTCAAAAAATGTAGCGAGAATGGTTAGTTGTATGTGGACGGCAAGCATAGGTTGACGGGCTCCTGAGACACGTTTCCCCGGTCAATGCAGCATCAGACTATAGAACGAAGAGTAGGTGAGCATATTTTCGCAGTGGGCGCGAAGGATGGGGCACCTGGCTGGAATCGGTGGATAAGGCTTACCAGGAGGCGGGTCAGACCGTGGGGATCTGATGCAAGGCTCCCTCAGCAGGTGAAATTCCTGTGGGATTTCACGTGCCTTTGTTGGAACGTTGGAATTAACCATAGCAGGAGACCTAAACTAATGACGCTCGAATGTATCAATCCGAAGGATCTGCCGACTCCGGAAATGTACACCCAGGTGATCGTCGCGACGGGAAGCAAGTTGGTATTCGTCTCGGGCCAGCAACCCGAAGACATACACGGCAAGCTCGTTAGCCATGGTGATTTTGCGGCTCAGGCGCGCCTGGCGTTTGGCAATCTCGGCCGTGCGCTCGCCGCCGCCGGTGCCCGGCCTGAGCAAGTCTGCAAGATCACAATCTACATCGTCGACTACAAACGCGACGAACACGTGCCGATCATCGAAGAGGCCCAGATAGCGTTGTTCGGAGATCACAAGCCAGCGAACGTGGTGGTCGGGATAGCGACGATGTCCCCAGGCTACCTGATCGAGGTTGACGCGATCGCGGTGATTGATTGAGCAGACCACCGAGAGCTACACAAGGACGCGGTAGACAACTCGCTGATCAAGATTCGAACCTCAGAGCTACTGCTATGGTGAGTCAATTTGCGGCACCTGGAATCCCCATCCTTCGCAAAGAGCGCGAAGGATGGGGCACCGGCTGTGGTCTGACTTTTATGTGACTTACGTCGATGTGACTGAGCTGACCACATCCACGGCTTTCCGATTGGCCAGGACTTAGCTCCCGCGATCACTCCTCGTCTTCGCTATTCTTTTGATCGTCGCCGTTGACCGAGCGCAGGAAATGGGAGAAAGCCCATTGGGCCACGAGGCGGCCCTGCTTCCGTGCCAAGTCGTCTGAAAAACGGAAATGGATGCCTTCGTAGACGCGTGCATCGACCACGTCCGCGGCCGCATCCGAGAAGCGGTCGTACGTTCGAGTCTGTTGGCTAGCCGCCGGATTGGTGGTGGCCACCGAAAAGGTCATTTGGTCTGTTCCAAAGAAGAGGGCAAGGATACGGGTTATGGCGCCGGTGGCGTTGTTGGCGCCGGAGGTGTATTCGGGATAGTTCGGAGTGTTAATCAGCGGCTGCCAGTTCGGGTCGCCCGCCGTTTCTGGATTGCCGTCGTTGTCCCCCTCTTGAATAGCCGTTACGGGGCGCCAGGCGACGTAGTGGAACTTGCTGTCCCAGGCAGTGATCCCGGCGTCAGCCATCGCCAGGTTGGCTAGCGCGAACAACCGGGCACTGTCATCGATGTCGAGCCCGCGCGCGCCGACGATGTCCCTCAGTGCCCGATTCCACAGCACGACGTAGTTGGAGCTCCAGAATAAAGCGAGATCGGTCTGCTCGGCCGTGCGGGCGCTATTGACGAGGGCACCGAGGGCCTTGATCTCATTAAAGGCTGTCGCGTAACGGGTACTTCCCAAAGGCGGTGGCGGGACAGGGCGAAACTGCGACGGACTCTTCAAGGTGAAGGGAGTCACAGTGGCGAGCCACGGCGCCAGCGCTGGCGAGAAGGCCGGGGGCGGACCGGGAAGATACGAGGGCGTAGGGCGCCAGACTCCCACGCCGGTGCCGCCGGTGAAGGGCAACTGATTGGGCGGGAAGCTTCCGTCATTCGCGCGCAGAGCGATGATGCCGGCAGCGGCCTGCTTGCCCACCGCTACGCCGGGGTCGTCCTCGGCCAACCCATTGGTGGCCAGATAGTTGTGATAGGTCATGTCCAGGAACATTGTTTGGAGAGGGAAACGGTTGACGAGCACATCGTGCGCAGCCTTGGCCACCGCGGCCGCAGGCGAGCCGAACGCTCCTGGAATGTGTACGTGGTACGGTTTGAATCGGCCGTCGATCGCCTCGACTGCGTCATACACGGCAACCTGGACAGTAGCGTTGTCGAGCAAGCTCACTGCGCTGCCATGGGTGGGGCCGGCGTTTACGATCGTTTGTACAGCGATAGCATTCCAATCAGATACAGCGTCAGCTCGTACGGCTGACGACATCGCGAGTGGCATCGCTAAGCCAAGTAAGAGCCCACAAAATCTTTTCAATAGTCGCATTTCTTGTCTCCTCTCCGAGTAAGGTTTAGTTTTCTATACGGAACAACAGAGGCATTAATCGCGATCTTTTCTTTGTCGCACCGAAAAACGTTCTGGAAGGAATAGTGATGAAAGAACTACGTCCGAAGAACAGAATGCAGGATGAAGAGACTCTCTGCCTGAAGTGAGGCGCGCCCGGGAACCGACAACAAGGAACGCCATGAAGTATGCTGTGGAGCGGTGGCCACGAAGAAGCTGG
>DATHOT010000022.1:0-5132 GCA_035484655.1 Bryobacteraceae bacterium
TGAGGAGATGGGCAAGTTTCTGATCGCTTTGGTCATTACCGCGCAACCCAAAAACTAATCGTCGTATTTTTCGAACTCCAACTGATCCCCCGCCACGGTCTGCATGGCCCTGGCCGTGCCGCTCGGCAGCTCCAGCACGGAATGCGCGCGCAGGCAAATAGCCATTCGCGAGCGGACCATGTCACTCTTGATTTTGAGTATTTTTCGCTTCTTGTCCAGAAACAAAACGTCAATGGCAAACTTCATTCCGAAGGTATGAACCGCCTCTGAGGGCGCGATCCAGAGCCCTTCGCCCGGTTCGAGCCGGGTGTGTTTCAAAAGTCCAGTCCTCCGCGTTCCGCTGGTATCGGCAATACCGATTCGATCGCCGAGGACAGTATTCTTGGATTGGTTGCGAACGCGCAGTTTCGGCACTCTAGACTACTCTAGTAGGAATGAACCGAAGCGCGCTGATTCGTTGTCGTTGGGCGGCCAACGAGCTTTCTATTGTTTATCACGACGGAGAATGGGGCGTTCCGCTGCACGACGATCGCAAGCTCTTTGAACTCCTGATTCTCGAGGGCGCGCAAGCCGGGCTGAGTTGGAACACGATCCTGCAGAAGCGCGAGAACTACCGTAAAGCCTTCGACGGATTCGACGCCGCCAAGATCGCGCGCTACACGCCGCGAAAAATCGTCCAGCTTCTCAAGGATCCCGGCCTGGTCCGCAACCGGCTGAAGATCGCCTCCACGGTCGGGAATGCTAAGGCGTTTCTCCAGGTCCAGGAAGAATTCGGCGACTTCGATTCGTATATCTGGCGCTTTATCGGCGGCAAGCCGAGGCGAAACGACTGGGGCAAGCGTGGACATCCGCCCGCACGGACTGAGGAGTCGGACGCGATGAGCAAAGACCTGCTGCGCCGCGATTTCAAATTCGTCGGATCGACCATCTGCTATGCGTACATGCAAGCGGTTGGAATGGTGAACGATCATGAGCGGGATTGTTTCCGGCGTGATCAAATCGGGTGAAGAGGTTCGAGGTTGCCAAGCCGCCGGGAATTCCTGAAGTTCGCGAGTGTCCTCGCCGGCGCTAGGATGGCCGGTTCGGCGGCGCCGGCCCGGAAACCAAACATTGTTTTTGTCCTGGCGGGTGGATGGCGCAGCCAGTCGCTCGATGATGTGCGCGCGCCCAACCTCGCAGCGCTGGCCAAGCAGAGCATGAATTTCCAGCGGCTCTACACTTGCTATCCGCTGGCGGCTCCGTCGCGCGCGGCTTTGATTACAGGGCGGTTTCCACATGCCTGCGGCGTTCCGCGCGATGGTATCCGATTGCCGCTCGAACAGCCCTCCATCGCGGAGCAGCTGAAGCTCGCCGGATACCGCACCGGCTACATCGGCGAGTGGCGCTTGGATGGCGCCGACGATCCCGGCTTTGTTCCTCCCGGACCTCGGCGGCACGGATTCGATTACTGGGCGGCCTTCAACAGGGGCCACCGCTATTTCGATTCGATTTATTTCCGTGACGCGGCGGAGCCGATTCATCGCGCGGGATTTGAGCCGGATTATCAGACCGATCTGGCCATCGATTTCATCAAACAGGGCGATGCGAGACCGTTTTATCTGGTTCTGGCCTGGGGACCTCCGCATCCGCCGCTCGCACCGTTGCCCGATCGTGTGGCGGCAATGTACGATCCAAGCAGGATTCGGCTGCGCGCCAATGTGCCCTCCGAACAGCAGGCGGCTGCCCAGGATAGTCATGCGCGCTACTACGCTCTTTGTTCGATGCTGGACGAAAATCTCGGCCGGCTGGCTGAGGCGCTGGGTCAGCAGCATTTGGCCGGCGACACGATCGTGGTGTTCACCTCGGATGCGGGCGTCATGCTCGGCTCGCAAGGACTGGAGGATGACAACCAGCCCTTCGAGGAGGCGGTGCGAGTGCCATTGCTTGTCCGTTATCCAGGAGTGCTCGCGGCCGGCGGCACGAACGATGCTTTGGTCTCAAACGTCGACTTGATGCCCACGCTACTGAAACTGTGCGGTGTAGATATTCCAGAGAACGTGCAGGGACAGGACTTGTCCGCCCCCAGTGAGTCGATTTATTGCTCAGGGAAACTCGGAGACCCAGACGAGTGGCGGATGGTGGTGCGCGGCCTCGACAAACTGGTCGTGAACCGCGACCTCAATGTCACGCATCTCTACAATCTCGGGCAGGACCCCTTCGAGCTGGAGAATCTGGCGCGCGAAGTCTCGCAAGATTTGAAACGCGACGAGCTGAAAGCTTTGCTCAAAGACTGGATGCGCCGGTCGGGCGACGGAATGGATCCCTCGGGTTTGAAGAAGCGAGTGTGATTCGCCGTGTTCAGACCCGCGGCGTCATCGGCAGCGGAGGCGGCTGGTTGAATAGCTGCTCGGTTTCGGGCTTGAGCAGAACCCAAAAACCGTAGATTCCCAACGCGGTGCCAAGCGGAACGCTGAATAGCTCCAGCGCCGACATCACGAGCGCCAAGATCCGCGCCCAGGACTTAAAATGCAGCAAGCCAAAACCCACGATAATGCCCGGCAGCGAAATGCATAACAGGACAACGAAGACCAGCGCGCCAATGCCGCCCAGGATCGGTACCGCAAGCGCGCTATCCGCCGAGTGATCGCTAACGCCAACAACGCTTGCGATCCCACCCATGACCACAAGTGCTAGCAATCCGACAAAGACGCCGAGCGCGCCGTAGATGATGTGCAGAATTCCGAGGATCTTCACGTGTTGCGCCATATTCACCTTTCCCTTCGGCCAATCCCTCCGACATTACTATACGAAAACGGCGTCCGCAAGTTCCGGAAAAGGCTTTTCCTAGACCACGCGGAAATCGGTATTTGAGTGCACTGTCCCTAATTTTGGAAGGTGATTTTCGAGTCGGCGCCGAATTTCTTGTAATCGCTGTAACGGATCACCAGGCGCATGCGCTGCGGGCCGGTACGGAAATACAGCGTGTCGTCGGCATAAGTAGTGACCGGAAACCAAAAATCGCCGTCGACTTTTTGCCGCAACGTGGTGAAGTGCGGGAACAGATTCTCGTTCTTCAGCGTTCGGATCTGCGGCACGGCTTCGCCTTCGCTGCGGATGATGGAGTAATCGAGTTTCGAAACCCACAGCATGCCGTCAAAGAGCCGCTGGCCCTGCAGGATCTGGCGAGGACGAATCTGGATCACATAACAATCGACGCCGTCCATCGCCTCTTCGCCCCGGAAATGTGCCTCGTAGAGGAAAACCTGATCCGTCGTAAGCAGGAACGGCTGCACTTCACGGATGTCGCGAAAATCCTCTTCGGTTAGCTTAAGCCGGCTCAAGCTGTCGAAGGGCTTGCCCACCATTTGCTCTGTCCGCTCCTGCCGGGGCGAGAAGATGATGTCGCGGACTTCGTTGTAGCCGCCGGATTTCGCCCCGTGCCCATCGAATTCGTCGATGGTCACGCTCTGTCGATAAGTGAAGTTGCTTTGAGCTTGCGACGTTTCGGTTTCGCGCACTGCTACGCGTCGCACCAGATCCGCCGGCGGATCTTCGGCGCGCAAGCCGGGCAAACAAACCACCGATGTTAAGATGAAGCAGATGCGCCAGTTCCTGACGACGCTCGTCGTAGTTTGGACTGCGGCTTGCATCGCGACCTACATTTACTCCCTTCAACAGAATATACCTTCGTGGATCGCGCTAGCGGTGCTGCCGGCCTTTCTGGTCGAGTTCGCCTTCTATCTCGCGCCCGGATTCCCGGGTGTCCGGCGGGCCTTTGAGCAGCTCGGTTCCAAGCCCTTGCGAGCCGGATTATTGGCGGCCAGCGCTGTGATCCCGTATCTCATCGAGAGCTTTGGAACCGGCATGTTTCAGATTTCGTCGTTGCTGCCGCTTCTGGCCGTCGCGCTGGTAGCCTCTTTCTGGTACGCCTGGATTCGCCCCAGCATTCCGGCCGACCTGTTGTTCCTCGCATTCATGGCGGCGGTATATCTGAGCAAGCTGTTCGATCAGACGTACGGGCGTCCGGCGCCGCACGTGGCTTTGGACATCCTGGGCCGTCTGATGTGGATCCGGGTCGGTCTGATGGCCGTTCTCTCGCTGCGATCGATGGAGGATGCGCAATTCGGTTTTGTCCCGACGCCGAGAGAGTGGGGCATCGGCGTTCGACAGTACCTGTTTTTCCTTCCGGTGGGCGCGGCCATCGCCTATCTGATGCACTTCGCGCATTTCAAACCGCCGGCGCTCGAATGGTGGAAGTTCGTCCTGCTGGTGATCGGAACATTCCTCGCTTTTCTGTGGGTGGTGGCGCTGGCTGAAGAGTTCTTCTTTCGCGCATTTCTGCAACGACTGCTGGCGCGTGGCCTGCGGAGCGAAATCATCGGCTTGATATTCGCATCCGTGCTGTTCGGACTTGCGCATCTTGCGTTTCGGCCCTTCCCCAACTGGCGATTCGCGATCATCGGCGGTATCGCGGGCGTCTTTTACGGGATCGCATTCCTGCAGGCGGGCAGCATGCGAGCGAGCATGGTGACGCACGCGCTGGTGGTCACCACCTGGCGCGTTTTCTTCATCGCCGGCTGAGAACGAACCATGCTCGAGTCTCTGAAAGAGGCGGCGGCGATCCAGAAGAGAAGGCTGGGCCAAAGACTCCTGCACTCGCCATTGCATCCTCTTTACCTGAAGCTGGCGGGTTCTCCGCAGGTGCGCGAGTATCGGCGGTTTGTCGTCGAACTTGCTAAGAACGCTCCCCCGCCGGAATGGTTTTCCGGACAGATGGCCGCTTGGACATATCGGCCGCGCATCAGCATCCTGATGGCCGTCCGAAACTCGAGACCGGAGTGGTTTCAGCAGGCTGTGGAATCGGTTGTCGCGCAAATCTATCCGGACTGGCAACTGTGCATTGTCGACGACGCGTCCGACCAACCAGTGAAGCCGCCGAACGACGCACGCATCTCGTTTGCATCGCTCCCATCGCGCGTGGGTATCTCGGGAGCACTGAATCGCGCGTTGGCGATGGCGAATGGCGATTATATAGGCGTACTGGATCACGACGATTTTCTCTCGGCCGACGCGCTGTACCGCGTCGTGGAGGCGCTGCAGCGGCAAAAAGACGAAGTGTTGTACTCGGACGAAGACTACGTGGACGAAAAAGG
>DATHOT010000023.1:0-5100 GCA_035484655.1 Bryobacteraceae bacterium
CTTCCTCAGCGGCGAACAGCCCCGTGGTAGTGCCAGTCAACCTGACGGTTCTCGCGGCCACACCGCTGACGGTTAGCCCCACCTCCGTCACTGTCAACGAAACTTTATCCAGCACCTCGCCAGTTTCGCAACAACCCATCACTCTTGCCAGCGGCGCAACCCCGACTCAGTTCACCGCTTCGGCCACAACTACTGGCGGAGGGTCCTGGCTGAACCTCAGTGCCAACCAGGGCAGCACGCAGGGCAGCACGACGGCTACTGCCACTCTTACCGCGATCATCAACGCCCAAGGATTGGGCGTTGGCCAGTACACCGGCACAATCACCATCACGCCCGCCTCGGGTGCGGCGCAAACAGTCACGATCACCCTCACCGTCACCGCGCCGGCGACTCTGTCGGCGACGCCTGCGCCTCTGGCTTTCAGCTATCAGCAAGCCGGCAACTTGCCTGCATCTCAGTCCGTGGCGGTAAACAGCAGTGGCGCTCCGCTTGGCGTTTCAATCTCGGCAACTACTCATGACGGTGCGACCTGGCTCATGGTGAGCCCACCCGGTGGCACGACCGCGGTGAACCTGTCGGTATCGGTCAGTCCCACAGGCTTGGCGCCGGGAGCTTACAGCGGCTCGATCACGGTCACGCCTTCCGATCCCACGGTTACGCCGCTGACGATTCCGGTCTCACTTACAGTGACCCAATCCGCGCCTTCTATCGCCGGCGCCGCGAACGCCGCCAGCTATGCTCCCGGTCCAGTGTCGCCCGGTGAGATCCTGACCATTTTCGGAACGGGCATGGGGCCATCCACTCTGACACCTCTTCAAATCACAGATTCCGGAACCGTGGCTACGAACCTGGGCGGAACTCAAGTTTTCTTCGACGGTTACCCGGCGCCGCTGATCTACAGCTCGGCCACTCAAGTGTCGGTGATCGTGCCCTACGAAGTGGCTGGCACGGGAACTACCAGCCTGATGATTGAATATCAAGGGACGCGGTCGAACACCACGACTGTTCCCGTCATTGATTCGCTGCCGGGAATCTTCACCGCTAGCGCCCAAGGCTTCGGCCAGGGAGCCATCATAAACCAGGACGGCTCGATCAACTCCAGCCAAAATGGAGCTGCCCCCGGCTCGATTGTGAGCATCTACGGCACCGGCGCAGGCCAAACCAATCCGTCCAGTACGGACGGAACGATAACCGGCAACGTTCTGGAGAAGCCGCAATTGCCTGTCACGGTTCAGATCGCGGGCGAGAACGCCACTGTGTTTTATGCCGGCGCAGCTCCCGGTGAACCTTCCGGGGTTTTGCAGGTGAATGCGCAAATCCCAGCGGATGCTCCGCGAGGAACGAACGTTCCGGTGGTGATCACAATAGGCAATGTGAGTAGCCAGGCGGGTGTCACGGTGGCCATTCAGCAGTAACTTCACTTGTGGATGAAATCGCCCACCCGGCGCATCCACGCCAATTCTTTGGCGCTCATCGGGCCAAGCTCGATGGCGCGCGGAGCTTCGCCGGCCTGCGCTTCACTCGCGGGGCCGGTCAGGCATACATCCACGGCGGGATTGGACAGCACGAATCTATAGCAATCGGTTGCGGCGGGCACTCGTTCTCCCGGCGCAACGCGCGTGGGATCCAGCAACTGGCGCCAGCTGGTGGCTGTAAACGCGACCACGCCCGGCCGATTCCCGTTTCTCGCGATCTGCCGGAACACCTCGCGCTCGGCGCCCGTATGCACCGCGTTATAGCGAAGGTGCACGATCCCGATATCCAGATTGGCCGACAAGCTCGAAACTAGCGGGCGGTGATGAGTGGAAATCGCAACATTACGGATCAAGCCGCGCTCGCGTAATCGGCGGCCGGCGTCCAGAATCCGCAAAGCGATCTCGACGCTGGGCTGTATGAGCGCGGCTACTCGCGTATAGGACTGCAGCACCTGCACCATGCGGTCGCGCTGCGGTTTCAGATTGCGAAGCGCGTGCCCGAAAGGTCCGCGCCGGAAGCTGCCCCAACATAATTAAACGGCCGAGAATCCTTTTCTCCAATGGGCCTGCTCAGGAATCAGCCGCCGATACCGAGATAGCGAAACCCGAAGCGCGTCAAACGCGCTCGATCGAGCGCGTTGCGGCCATCCAGCACAATGCGGGATCGCATGCGAGGCGCCAGCGCTTCCCAATCCATCTCGCGGTATTGCTGCCATTCGGTGATGAGCACCAATGCGTCGGCGTCATCGGCCGTTTCCTCCGGCGTTTCGCAGCAAATCACCTGCAGGTCGCGATGCTGCTCCTGAAAGCGCTCCATGGCCACCGGATCGTGCACCTTCACCTTGCAGCCACGTTCCACGAGTTTGCGCGCGATATCGATGGCGGGCGCTTCGCGCAAGTCGTCCGTGTTGGGCTTGAACGCCAGTCCGAGCAGACCGATGGTTCTGCCTTTCAGGATCTTCAGCTCGCCGAGCAGTTTCTCCACCACGCGTTCCCGCTGGCGCCGGTTGATTTCGCGCGCCGCTTCGACAATCGGCATGGTCAGGCTGTACTCAGAGGCGGTGGCTACCAGAGCGGAAATGTCCTTGCCGAAGCAGGATCCGCCCCAACCGATGCCGGCTTGCAGGAACCGGGTGCCGATTCGCACATCCAAGCCGATTCCTTTGGCCACCTGCTGAATATCCGCGCCCACTTTTTCGGCTAATTGTCCGATTTCGTTGATATAGCTGATCTTCAAAGCCAGAAATGCATTGGCCGCGTACTTGATCAACTCGGCCGAGGCAAGGTCGGTGGAAATCAGGGGCACGGCACCGAGTCCTTCCGGCCGCGGCAAGTAGGTGGGCGGCGCGAATGTCTGATCGAGGATGGGGCGATACAGCGTGTACAGCATTTCCAGCGAGCGGGCATCGTCGGAGCCGATCACTACGCGGTCCGGATAAAGACTGTCATGCAGCGCCGTGCCTTCGCGCAAGAATTCAGGATTCGAAGCCACCGAGAATCGCTCGCCCGTCTTGCGGCCACGATGCTGCTCGAAGGATTCGCGGACCAGCGAGCCGACCCAATTCCCGCTGCCGATCGGCACGGTCGATTTATTGACCACTACGACGTAATCGCCATCGTAATATTGGCCGATGCCGCGAGCGGCTTGGGACAAATAGCGCAGATCGGGACTTCCATCCGCGGAAGGCGGCGTTCCAACGGCGATAAAGATCACATGAGCGCTCGGCACGGCGGCGGCGTAGTCGCGACAGAACTGAAGATTGGGTCGAGCTTCTTCGAGCAATTCGGTCAAAAACGGCTCGTAAATGGGCGTTTTTCCGGCTTGCAGCAGCGCGATCTTCTTTTCATCGGAATCGATGCAGGTGACTTTGTGGCCCAGAAAAGCCAGGCACGCGCCACTCGTCAAACCCACGTACCCGGTGCCGATGATCGAGACATTCATGCTTTTACTACCGTATCAGAGGCAGATCGAAGCCTTTTAGAACGAGAGCGAGGGCGCTTCGATCGTCGGCAGGGGTTCCTCCTTGCGCATCGACGGGAACTTGCCGTAGGTCAGGCCGCGCCATAACCACTCCATGGGGCCAAAGCGATAGCGCTTTAACCACCAATTGCTGAATACAACCTGGGCACCATAAAGGATGACCGTGGGCGCCAGTCCGATGGCCGGCCCGATGCGTCCATAGAGACCGGTCGTGTAGTGATAGAAGAACAAAGTACACAACACGGATTGCATCAAGTAGTCCGTCAATGCCATCCGCCCAACCGCGGCAAACGGCAGCAAAAGGCGTCGCCAATCCTGGTGCAGAAAGATGAGCGCCAGGCCCGAAATATAACCTGCACTCAAGATATGGGCGCCGGACAGCGACAGAAGTCCAGCGGACCAACCCCACAGCGAAACGGTACCGGGAGGGACAACCACCTTCACGACTGCGACGTAAATATTGAGGATCAGCCCAACCGGGATGCACCACGCGCACACGCGCTTCAAAACCGGCCTATATTCATCGAGCCGTTGTACGATGCCGGCTCGCCACACCCACATGCCGAGAAGAAATAACGCCACTGCGTAGATGGCGAAGAGCGTAAGGGGCAACTCATCTTTCCATTCCAACCAATTCTGTACAAGTATCTGCCGAACTGTTCCATGCGCATAAATAGCGATGACCTCGTGCAGCTTCTTCATGTCCGGCGGCTTGGGTTGCATCCAAGGTTGCCGGAAACGTGTGAAGTAGAGGGTCAGAATGGTCGTGCCGATAATGATCGGCAGCGTAAACAATCCTCCGGCCCACCACAGCAACGTCTTCTGCTGCCGCTGGCGAAAGAGCAACAAAATTGCACCCGAAAAGGCATAAGTCAGGAGGATGTCACCCGCCCAGATTAGAATCCCGTGGATGAGCCCGAACAGCGCGAGCGCTAGAAGCCGCCGTGGATAGAAGCCCAGAAAGCGCACGCCACGCGCTTCGGCCCGGCTCATCTGGATGGCAAAGCCCATCCCGAAGAGGAATGAGAAGATCGAGATAAATTTTCCCTGGATAAATACATCGATGAAGGCTTGGGCCAGCACGTCGGCACGCCCCGGATACAAGACCCCGATATTCCCGTAGGTATCGAGGGGCGCGAAGAAAGCGCGCATGTTGGCCGCGAGAATTCCGAACAGCGCCATGCCCCGCAGAACATCGATAAAAAGGATACGTTCTGAAAGACTAACCGGGGAAACCCGCTGCAATTCTGGTTGCATGCGCCACCTTCGTGCAGGGGAATGATAACATGAGCGACTCGAAGGGTGGATCCGTCTCTGGCGCGGATGAACGGGCTGAATTCGAAGAGACCGGGCGTCACGGCCGGCCGTACCTGATCCATTTCACAGAAAAGCTCGCGGCCCGCGCGAAGAGGGCGTCGAGGCAATCAAGCCGCTAACCCGTAGGAGAGGCTATTTCCTGATCAGGAAGACGGCCACTTCGGCCAGCAGATTGGGTAAAACGCCGACCTTCCTCGGTCCCTGCAAAAACATCCTTCGCTCCACCGTCCACTTCTCATTCGCGGCCAGAGATTCGAAGTCGTCCACGGTCAGGAAATGGATGTTGGGCGAGTCGTACCAATCGTGCGGGAATAGCTTCGTCTTCGG
>DATHOT010000024.1:0-3802 GCA_035484655.1 Bryobacteraceae bacterium
TAACGCTTCCAAAGATCGCGGATCCGGATCGCAATTCCGGACCTTTCTCCCCGGGCACTCGACTGCAGAGCTGTGGCTTCGGTGGCGGTCATTTGATGAATTTGCCGGAAGGCCATGTATCGCCCTGGACGAGAATTTCACCGTCCGCCGGCATTCCGGGTTTGGCGTATCCGACTGCGCCTTTGAGTTGGAGTTTGACGCCCACAACCTGCTTCACGCGGTCGTCACGGAAATAAGTGTTTTCGGGCGTGAAGGTGGCCTGCGGGTCGATGCGCAGTACATATGCATCGATTGGTTTGTCGGGCGCGGAATCGAGATAGACGCGCCCGGGCTGCGTGAGTTTGACTTTGCCGATCTCGCCTTCCGGGATGAATCCACGCAGATAAACCTTGCTGAGATCGAGAAGCGTCACGATGGCAGTGCCGGCGGTTACGACTTCACCGGGCTCGGCTGCACGGGTGAGCACAGTGCCATCGAAAGGCGCTGTCACGATGAGATCCTTGCGGTTCTCCTCGGCCTCGGCCAGTTGAAAATGTGCCTGCTGAGTCGCGGCGTCAGCGCTGGCGATCTCCGCCTTCTGTTGCTGGATCTGGCTGCGCACCGAAGCCGCCTGGAAGCCGCGAATCCCGGCATTCGAAAGGTTGGCCTGGGCCGTCGTCAATGCGCCCCGAGCCGCGTCGAGACGCTTATGCGCGGCTACCACGGCAGCGGACTGCTGATCGGCGGTCGCGGCAGCCTGCTGACCCTGACGCTCGGAGGCCGCGCCGGTCTTCACCAGCTTCTGATAGGCGTCGTTGTCCCATTTCGCGAGGCGCAGGTTTGCCTCCTGCTGGGCAACGTCGGCTTCGGCGGCGGCGATATCGGACTCGGCCTGCTTCACGCGGCCTTCCGCATCGACCTTGGACTGCTCCATGGACAGCTCGTTCTGCTGCAGTTCCTGCTGGAAAACAGATATCTGATCATTGGCCGATTTGGTTCTGGCCTGAGCGCCTTCGAGCGCGGCGCGGGCCTGATCTTCGCGCGCCTTAAGTTGGGCATCGTCGAGTATCGCGATGGTATCGCCGGCCTTGACGGTGTCACCCTCGCGCACGCGGATTTCGAGAATACGGCCCGTGGTTTTCGGCGCGACGGCGGAATCGTCTCCTTCAATCCGGCCGCTGAGAATAATAAGATCATCCGGCACGCGCGGGTTGGCGAAATAGCCTCTCCAGATGAAAAACGCGGCCACGCCCAGGATCAGGATGATGAGTGGAAAAATCCTGCGGCGAGAGCGCGCGGGCGGCGGCGCGGCAGCGGGTTTGGGAGATGGTTGCGGTTCCGTCATTTCTTCCTTGTTTTCGTTTTGCGGGAGGCCTCGCGGAGATAAGCCAGCGAGAAATCCGCGATGTGATTTGAGATTTCGGCGACTCGCTCGGGATTCAATTCGAGTTGGGGCCAGAGCTGCGAAATCACATGGCGCCCGTGCACATAATGGACGATCTGCGCGATCACACTGTGCGCGCAGAGCCGGGTCTTGTCGTGATCGGCCGGCAAATCGAGCATGCCGCCGATAATCGCCCGAAAGCGTTCGTAGATCGGGCGCATGGTTTCGTCGATCACGGTTGCCATAGCCGGCGTCGGTTGGGCGAATTCATGCACCATGAGGCGAAAATGCCAGCCTGGACGATCGCGTAAACAGACTCTACGCAGCATGGCGTGGATGAGTTCGCGCAAAGCTTCTTCCGGCGGTGCGCCGCTCTTCAGAGCCTGTTGAATGATCCCGTCCGACGACGCGCCGATGGAATGGCGCAGTACTTCCGTATACAACTCGAACTTGTCGCCGAAGTAATAGTTGACCAGAGCGACGTTCACACCAGCGCGTGCGCAGATTTCGCGCACCGTGGCGCTGTGGAAACCGAAATCGGCGAAAACCTGGCCGGCGGCGTCGAGGAGCTTGTTGCGTGTGCCCTCCGGGAGCCGGGGCTTCCGGGCCGATTCGGCGGGCCTGCTGCGGGGTTTGACGGTGGAACTCGCCATCTAAACGGCAGTTTAAAACTAGTGTTTAATTGCTGTCAAGTGACCGACTCGTAATAGATTCCCCGGTGAAATCGGGGAATCAACGGGATAAGCCGACAAGTCGTCAGAGTGGGAGACACTACGCATTACGGAGAGCAATCAAAGACTATTTCTGGAGGGCCGCCCAAACCTCTCGAATCGCGGACACTACAGCGGTCGGGCGTTCATAAGGAATCATGTGGCCGCTGTCACGAACCACAACCTGCTTTCCTCGCGTTGAGAGGCGGGCTTCCTCGGCTTGCAGAACGTTGATCCAGATGTCGTTCTGCTTGTCCAATTCCTCCTTACTGAGTAGAGGGTCGGGGTCGTACGGTTTGCCAGCCGTCAACACAATCAGCGGTCGGTCACCTAAATTGCCAGCCGCGCGAACCTGATCCCAGCTTGTGGAATCAGCCGCGCTTTCCGCCATCCCCGCGTTCTCCGACCGATGATCCAGGTACAGGAGTTCCTCCCGCAGCTCTTTCGGAAGCGACGCGTGTCTGTCCCAACCAACCGCTGTCTCCAGGCGATCGATTCCGAGATGAATCCGCAAGGGCGACAAAATCCGATCCACCAATGCATCTCTCTGGTCTCGCTGACGTTGTTGGATCTTTACGCGCGTCGACAGCAACTCATCTATGCGTTTTTCCTCATCGCCATGCTCCGCATCTACGAGTACGGCTCCTGCAACGTCGTATGGATACGTTCCCGTGAAGACGCGGACGTTGTAGCCACCGAAAGAGTGCCCGACCATTACAAAAGGTCCCTTTTCACCAGAAGCGTCTAAGAGCGCCCTAAGTTCTTTAGCGATTTGCAGGCTTGTTCTAGGGTTCGGTCCGATTTCGCTCCAACCGTAGCCTGCCCGGTCGTACGAACAAACGCGCGCAAACTTTGCAACCGCCGGCTGAACCATCGCCCAGCCAACGCCGGGAACAGCCATACCGCTGTCCAAAATTACAGTTGGGCCGCCGTGACCTGAACAGTCGATGTTCAGGCTGAGCTTCCCTGCCTGTACCGATCTACCCCGCTGAGGGAAGCGGCCGGGGTCACGCAGGTTCCCCAAAATCTCGTACGCAGCTCCAGCCAGAGCGAGTAAGATCATCGTCGCGACCAACATCAGGGCGCATCTCCGTAACCAATCGAGTAGCGGGATCGAACGATTCTCTTTCCGATCAGTCATATGAACGCGACGAAGCCAAGATGAAACTACCTCTTGCTTGCGACCTCCAGCATGTCACGAGAGTTCGACCGCGTGGATCAATTGGCCGTCTAACGCGCGATTCTCTCCATTGAGCAAAAGGAAAATGAAGCCGGTTTTGTGAGAAGGGCGATCGGGAGGCGACCTGTTAGCGTCGGCAAGCGCCGAACAAATCCGACTCTCACTGGCTCAAATGAACGGGTTTGGATAACCCGCGTCCAGGTGGGGTCGGGTCCGCCCAATGGCGGGTCCGACGCGCTGCCTCAAGGTTGGACGACGTTCAGACCGGGAATCAGTTGAGAGTGGCGGACGTTGGCGGTTCCGACTTCATAGCCGAGTTCCAGCGCGCTCACACCGATCAGCAGACCGGATAGGGGGATGCGGATGCCTTTTGCCTGGCTCTGACCATCGATCTGTCCGGCGCGGAGAGCTAGTACTACTGGGTCATAAAAATAACAATCTGAGGTAGAATTGTTTTGTGGGATCACGCCTGTCCGCGCCAGGCCCACAAGAGAGACGTTTCGCGGCGTATATAGAGGGCCTGGCGATAGCCGCGGGGCATGAAGACCG
>DATHOT010000025.1:0-5982 GCA_035484655.1 Bryobacteraceae bacterium
CATTCGTTACTCGATTGGCCATCGCGAGGAGATCATTCGCAGTCTGGTGCTTCCTCTGGGCGAGGGGATTACCGGAGCCGCGGCCGCCACCCGCCTGCCGATCCTGGTTCCAGATGTTCGCAGCGATCCGCGTTACCTGACAGCGCTGGACGCCGTTCAAAGCGAATTGGCGGTGCCTATGCTGGCGCGCGGAAAGCTGGTGGGCGTGATCGACCTGCAATCGACGCGGCTCAACGCGTATCGCGAACAGGATCGTTCGCTGCTGCAGTTGATTGCTACACGCGTGGCCGTCTCCATTGATAATGCCCGCCTGTACCGGCGCGTGGATCGACAGAATCGAACGCTCAAGACATTGTCGAATCTGTCGCAGGAGTTCAGCTCGATCCTGGATCTGGATGAGCTGCTGGGCAAAATCGCGAAGACCACTCACGCGCTGGTAGCTTTCGACGCCTTCAGCATTTTGCTGTTGGATGGGGAGCGCAAAGTTCTCACTCATCGATTCAGCGAACGCTATGATAAGCTGGTCGTTCTCGACAACATTCCGCTGGGCAAGGGGCTGACTGGGGCAGCGGCTGAATCACGCGAGATCGTGCGTGTGACCGACACGGCGGTGGATCCGCGCTATATCGCATCGCATCCGGAAATCCGTTCAGAGATTGCCGTTCCGCTGGTGGTGCAGGACCGAGTGGTGGGAGTCATGGACCTGGAAAGCGAGCGGATGGGCTTCTTCACCGAGGATCATGCGCGCCTGCTGGGACTGCTGGCGCCGCAGATTGCGAGCTCAGTGGAGAACGCGCGTCTCTACGAAGAGATTGCGCACCGCGAGCAGCGCATGGAGCAGGATATGAAGGCTGCTCGAAACATGCAATCGGTGTTGCTGCTGCGCGAGGCGCCTAAGATTAAAGGACTGGATATAGCAATCCGTCATCGGGCCGCGCGCGAGATTACCGGTGACGTCTACGACATTTTCGAGCAGGACGCGGACTACACCGTCATTACCTTCGGCGACGTCAGCGGCAAGGGCGTGGCGGCGGCGCTTTACGGCGCGATGGTCGGTGGGTTACTGCGGACGATCGCGCATCGGCGGAGGAGTCCGGCCGCGTTGCTCCGCCTGTTGAACCGGATTCTGCGCGAGCGGATCGTCGAAGCGCGGTACGTCACCCTCACGGTACTGGTTTGGGAGCGAGCCAAGCAGCGATTCGTCATGGCCAATGCGGGGGCTGCACCGCCCATGATCTGCCGCAAGGGCGAGATCCTCAAGCCTAAGGTGGAAGGCGTTCCAGCGGGATTGCTGGATAACAGAGTATACGAAGAGTTGAACGTCGAAGTGGAGAGCGGTGATTTGATGGTGCTTTACTCGGACGGAATCACCGATCAAACTAATCCAAAAGAGGAAGAATACGGACGGGGTCATCTTTCGCGCGCGCTGCGCCGGCTATGCGGGAAGGACCCGGAAATAGTAGCGGACCAGATTCTGGCGGATCTGGATGAGTTTGCGGACGGTGTGCCGCGATTTGACGACCAGACTTTGATTGTCTTGAAAGTGCACTGAATGGAGTATCGCGATCAGACGCTGTATTCGGAAGACGTGGCGCTGGCCGATATTGCGCGACGGGAAGGAACGCCGGTCTATGTCTATTCGCGGGCCAAAATTCTCGAAAAGTTCCGCGCGTATGAAGAGGCATTCGGCGATGTGGCGCATCGCGTGTGCTACGCCGTAAAGGCCAACGGGAACCTGGCCATCCTGAAGCTGCTGGCCGAGGCCGGCGCCGGGTTCGATATCGTTTCGGGCGGCGAACTTTTCCGGGTGCTGAAGGCGGGAGCGGATCCAGAGGGCGTGATTTTTTCCGGCGTCGGCAAGACTGCGCAGGAGCTGGATTATGCGCTGGAACATCGCATCCGGAGCTTCAACTGCGAATCGGAACCCGAGTTGGCGCTGCTGAATTCGCTGGCGTCGCGAAGAGGCGTTCAGGCCAGTGTCGCGCTACGAGTGAACCCGGATGTGGACGCGGTCACTCATCCTTATATTTCGACCGGACTGCGGAAACATAAATTCGGGATCGATATCACGGAAGCGCTAGCGGCCTACGATGGCGCCAAGGCGTTGGGGAACCTAACACTGGAGGGCGTCAGCTGTCACATCGGCTCGCAGATCCTGGACATAGCGCCAATGCTGGAAGTGTTCGACAAAATGCTGGCGCTGGTGGATTGCCTGCGGCGCGAAGGAGTGCCGATTCGTAGCCTGGATCTGGGCGGCGGGCTGGGAGTGCCCTATAAACCCGGCGAAAATGCGCCCGATATCCGCGACTACGTGCACGCGATGTGCGAGCGGGTGCAGGGGCATGGGTTGGAGATTCTGATCGAGCCCGGACGCTCGATCGTGGCTGAGGCTGGAGTACTGCTGACGCGCGTGCTCTATCGGAAGGCCAACGGCGACAGGCAATTCGTGATCGTGGACGCGGGGATGAACGATTTGATCCGGCCGGCGCTCTATCATTCTCACCACGAGATCATCCCGCTGCGCCAAAATCAGGCGGGGACCATCACCGCGGACGTGGTCGGCCCAGTGTGCGAGAGCGGGGACTTTTTGGCGCGGGGCCGCGAGATAGCCAATGTCATGCCCGGAGACGTGCTGGCTGTCTGCACAGCAGGAGCTTACGGATTCGTGGCAGCATCCAATTACAACGCTCGCCCGCGCGCGCCGGAGATTCTGGTGGAAGGCGGGAAATACCGTGTGATCCGCAGGCGCGAAAGTTATGAAGACCTGATTCGAGGCGAGTAAGTCCTTAAGAAGTTGCAATCCTGAGAGGTTACAATCGTAGTATGCGCTTTGCTCTAATTGCCGCACTGTCCCTGTCGATGTTGCCCGCGCAGGAGAAGCCCAAATCCGCGCTGGACAAGACACAAATGGAAGCCTTCGTCCGGCACCTGCTGGCGGTGATCCCGGAAGTACAGGTGAAGGTCGACGATCCGAAACCGTCGCAAGTGCCGAATCTGCTACAGGTGGACGTGCACTTCAGCTACAACGGCCGTTCGCAGGACGAGACGTTCTTTGTCACCAAGGACGGGAAGGATTTGATTCGCGGTATCGTCTACGATGTCGCGCAAAATCCGTTCAAGGCCGATATCGACAAGCTCAAGACCGACCTGACGCCGAGCATGGGAACCGCGGGCGCGCCGGTGGTGCTAGTAGTGTTCAGCGATTTTGAGTGCCCCAACTGCAAGGAGGAAGAGAAAACCTTGCGGCAAAACCTTTTGGCCACCTTCCCGAAAGACGTTAGGATGTATTTCAAGGATTTTCCGCTGGAGCAGATTCATCCCTGGGCTAAGGCGGCGGCGATCGCGGGACGCTGCGTGTTCCGGCAGAATCCAGCCAAGTTTTGGGAGTATCACGACTGGATTTACGACAAACAGAGTGAGATCACGGTTGAGAACCTAAAAGACCAGGTGCTTGGGTTCGCGAACAACGGCAAAGACCTAGACAGCCTGCAACTCGGCCGCTGCATGGACACGAAAGCGACCGAGGCGGAAGTGAGCGCGTCCATAGCGGAGGCCAGAGAGCTGAAAGTGGACGCGACGCCCACTATGTTCCTCAACGGGCGGAGGCTGGTGGGCAACTATCCGTGGCCGAACCTGGAGCAGATCATTAACGGCGAACTGAATTATCAGAAGACCAGTCATGACGCCGGCGAGAAGTGCTGCGAGATCAAGATCCCCTCTCCGCTGAACAAATAAAATGCGCATAGTTTTACTAGCTGTCCTGGCGGGCGGGCTGTTTGCCGCCGAGCTGAGTCCGACGGAATATATCAGTTACGTGAAATACCTGGCTTCGGAGGACATGCGCGGGCGGGAAACCGGATCGCCGGAGTTGGAGAAAGCCGCCGGGTACATCCGCGACCAGTTCCGGTCGATGCATCTCACGCCGCTTTCCGGCGACAGTTATTATCAGGACTTCGAAGTCACCACCAGCGCGCGGCTGGGCGCGCAGAATCAGGTGAATTACACGCGCGACCGGCAGAAGAGGGCGCTGAAGTTCCAGCAGGACTTCGTACCGCTGAATGTGTCGTCAGCGGGCAAAGTCTCGGGCGAAGTGGTTTTCGCCGGATACGGAATTACGGCTCCCGAGTACAACTACGACGACTATGCCGGATTGGACGTGAAGGACAAGATCGTGCTGGTGCTGCGGCACGAACCTCAAGAGTTCGACGATAAAAGCGTGTTTGAAGGCAAAGTGTACACCGCGCATTCGCAGATTTTCGCCAAGGCCTCGAACGCGAAGATACATGGAGCGAAAGCGCTGCTGATGGTAAACGATGTAGCGGCGCATCCGGATGAAGGAGACAAGCTGGAGAAATTCGGCACCACGGCGGGGCCCGCGAATGGAGGCATCGAGTTCGCGCAGGTAAAGGCTGAGGTAGCCGAGAACTGGATGGAGTCGGCGGGCAAGAACCTGTCGGCGATCGAGGCAGCTATCGATAAGGACCTGCATCCGCAATCCTTCGCCTTCCCTGCCTCGCTGGCGGTGGATGTGGACATCGATATTCGCCGCGAAGTAAAGACGGTCCACAACGTGGGGGCCTATATTCCAGGCGAAACCAACGAGTACGTAATCCTGGGGGCGCACTACGATCATCTGGGCTTGGGCGAGCAGTTTTCACTGGCGCCGTCGCTGGCTGGAACCGTCCATCCCGGCGCCGACGACAACGCTTCGGGAACGGCCGGCGTCATCGAGCTGGCGCATTGGTTTTCGCACGAGCCGAAACATAAGCGCGGTATCCTGTTTCTCACTTTCGCGGGCGAAGAACTGGGCCTGTTGGGCTCGAGCTATTACGTGAATCATCCTGTCTTGCCGCTGGCGAACGCAGTGGCTATGATGAACATGGACATGATCGGCCGCATCCGGGACCGCAAAGTCTACGTGGGCGGAGTGGGGACGGGAACGACCTTCGCCGAGCTTCTCAAAGAGGTGGGGCGGCATCACGATTTTCAGGCAGACGCCACCGAACGGGGCGGCTACGGATCGAGCGATCACACGTCATTCACGACCAAGCAGGTGCCAGTGCTCTTCTTTTTTTCGGGATTGCACGCCGATTATCACAAGCCCAGCGATACGTGGGACAAGATCGATGCTCCGGATGCGGTGCAACTGCTGGATATGATCGCCGACGTAATGGATCACCTGACGGATGGCACGCCGCGTCCGCAGTATGTCCGCGTGGTGGATACAGAGAATCCGCACGGCGATGTGGCGTCGCATTCCTCCGGCACGGTGTCCGGATATGGGCCGGATTTCGGCAGCATCCCAGACTTTACCGAGATTCCCAACGGGGTCCGTTTCGCGGATATCCGGCCTGGATCGCCTGCGGCTAAGGCCGGCTTTAAAGGGGGCGATATCCTGATCGAATTCGACGGCAAGAAGATTCAAAACCTGTACGACTTTACGTACGCCTTACGGGCGGAGAAACCTGGCCAGGAAGTACTTGTGAAGGTACTTCGCGGGGACCAAACGATTGAAGCCAAGGTACTACTGACGGAACGCAAGTAAGGCTGCATACTGGGTCCAGATATGGCTCCCAGATTATCGCTTGGAACTGCTCCGGCAGTGGATAACCGGCCCTCCTGTATTTTGCCGCCGCTGATTTTACATCCTTTTGCGGATGCGGCCGGCCCCAACAAGTTGGTCGAGAGTTCGCGTGCCAGCCTCAAACTGCAGGGTTTATTGCCGGCCGGTGAATCGACTCAAGAAGACCTGGATCGGACCCTTCTCGATGGCCGATATTCCGAACTTCGAATGCTGTTCTATGTGGGCAAAGACCTGGCTCGGTGGATCGAACAATGTGTCGAGTTTGTCGAGCGCGAACGAGACCACCTGGAGGCCGGCATTACGCGCCAGAGTTTCGCGACCCTACTGGTTCAGGATGCGCCCGCGAGCGTACAGGATAAACTGCGCAAGTGGGGCGTCGGAGATTACAGGGCGATCTT
>DATHOT010000026.1:0-6556 GCA_035484655.1 Bryobacteraceae bacterium
GCCTTTTTGGAAATACTCACCGACGGTTTCACGGCGCCTTACCCCAACAGCGACACCTTTACTGGTGCGTGTATGACATGCGACCCCGCTAAAGATCCCAATTGTTCGCCGTCGAGGCAAGGCAATGGCGAACTTATCCCGACGCCGCCTCTCCCGCCCTGTGCACCGGCCATATGCGGCGTTGCGCCTTTGCCTGGGCCGAATCCGATTCCGTAGCGCAGTAACGCTATACGAAGCCATGACATGGCTTCTCTGAGTCAGTTGAGGTGTGAATATGAATAAAGCTCTTCTGGCATTAATCATCATCATCATGAGCGGCAATCTGCTGGCTCAAGAAAGTCCAGTCACTCCAAGAGCCGAGCGGGTACGGATCAGCGATGGGCCAGAAGTCCCGTTGGTGGGTGGCTATTTGACGGTTCTCCGATGGATGGTGAACAATCCCGGTGGCTTACCCGTGCATTACGGGGTTGTGCATTATGGTACGGATCCAAAGAATTTGAGCCAAACCGCGAAAAATTCGATCAGGTTAAACCCATACCAATCATCGACTGTGTTCCGTGTGAACCTGTACGACCTCCCGCCGAAGACGACCTACTATTACACCGTGGAATCGCAGGACTCTAGCGGCAAGAGCGACGGAGTCACCAGCCCGACAAAAACCTTCACTACACAATAGACCGAGAGATGCGGCCAAGGCGTGTTCGAGGAATCCCAATGCCGCAGACACGTTTGAGTTTGGCGGCCGGAAAGGGCGGGCGATTGCATTTGAGAATTGCAGGCTGTTCGTAGCTGCCTGTGACGACGTTGAATCAAGCCATTAGAAGCGACGGACAATTGCGATGTGACGATCGGGGGTCAGTGGAGTCGTACATTCGACCCCCGACTCTGGCCGGACACAGGCCTGGCCCAATCTCGGACGCAACATCGTTTGGGAACAGCTTGGCTCAGCCGCCTGCGTGCCAGCGCTTGCGAAATCAAGGAGGGGTATGAATATTAGTGAATTGAGTCATATTTCCCGGCCGCTCGTTGCTCCGCTGCGAAGCCCAGGTGCGCTCGGGCGGCTCACCGCAATCGGCGCATTGCTTGCCGTGACTATGGCTCTCTTTCTTTATGCCGGCGGTTGGTTCACACCTCACGCGCTTACGCCAGCGGCGATTGTCAACACGTTTGAACGCTTGAACGGAGTGCATCCCGGATTTCGCCGTAATCACGCCAAGGGGGTCTGTGTCACCGGTTACTTCGAGAGCAACGGCCAGGCACAATCGCTCTCCAAAGCTTTGATTTTCCTGCCAGGCCGCGTGCCCATCGTGGGACGGTTTGCACTGTCTGGCGGACAGCCATATGCTTCTGACACGCCGCAAACCGTACGGAGCCTGGCGATTCTGTTCAAACTGCCGGACGGCGAAGAGTGGCGCACTGCCATGATCAACATCCCCGTTTTCACCGTCAATACACCGCAGGCGTTCACCGATTTCCTGGTCGCGTCGGCCCCGAATCCGGCCACGGGAAAGGGCAATCCAACCGCGCTGAACGCCTTTCTGGCCAACCACCCGGAAACTGCCGCGGCGTTGCAGGTGATCCGGAGTCATCCGTTCTCGTCGGGATTTGCGGACAGCCCATACTATGCGCTGAACGCCTTCCGCTTCCTCAATGCCACAGGCGAATCCACGCCGGTTCGCTGGTGGATGGCGCCGGACCAAACCTTGCGGACAGCCACCTCAGCGGACAAGAATTATCTGTTCGATGCACTGATCGCGCAGGTTCATGCCAAGCCCCTGCGGTGGCGTTTGATCCTCACTCTAGGCCAGCCAGGAGACCCAACTGCCGACGCGACGCTCCCCTGGCCGCCGGACCGGAAGCAGATCGACGCGGGAATATTGACGATCGACTCGATCGAGAGCGAAGATATCAGCCCGGCGCGCGACATCAATTTCGACCCGTTGGTGCTGCCAGACGGAATAGCGCCGTCAGACGACCCGCTGCTGAGCGCTCGCTCGGCGGCGTATTCGCAGTCCTTCACCCGGCGCGAAGGCGAGCACAAGGAACCTGGCGCAGTTTCGACAGAGGAAGTTGGAAAGTAGCTATGTCCACGACGAAGAATCCCACTCAATTCGCGCTCCTATCGCGCATCCTTCACTGGCTGATGGCCGCCTTGCTGGTGGCCATGCTGTTCATCGGTGTGGCGATGGTGTCCTCTTTGGGAGACTACCACAGGCTCGTTTCGATTCATCGGCCGCTGGGCATCCTGATTCTGATTCTCGCCGCCATCCGGCTGGCCGCCCGGATGTTCACCAGGCTGCCGCCGTTTCCGCCGACAATGTCCCAAGCGGAACGATTTGTGGCAATGGCTTCCGAGCGGTTGCTCTATACCTTGTTCTTCGCTCTGCCCCTCCTGGGTTGGGGCATGCTGTCGGCAGGCCACTACCCGATTGTGATGTTCGGCGCGGTCCACCTGCCGCCCATTCTCCCTGCGAGGCCGGAACTCTACGCGACTTTGCGGGAAACCCACACCGTCCTCGCATATCTCCTGTTTCTGGCCTTTCTCGCCCATGCGGGCGCAGTGTTATTCCACACGCTGGTCTTGCGTGACGGCCTCTTGAACCGTATGGTTCCGTGGCGCGTTCGTCCAGTGGAGGGCGAAAGTCGAAGCTGACCCAACCGGGTTCTAGCCAACCGGAAGTTGGCGGCGCGAAACAAAATCGTGGGACGGAGCCCACCCGCATGAGCAACTCGAATCGATTTGATGTCAGTGCTTCGTGGATGGGCCCGGCGTCCCATCGGACCAAGTGCCGGCCACAACCATGAATACGGTCACCCGTTCTTCCGGATCGCTCCCCGCGATTACCGGCGAGCCAGGCAGATTTGCTCCCCAGCTTTTCACGGCATCACCCGAAACGAAAAACATGAGATGGGGATGCCAGCTCATGTCGTCATCGCTCAGGTACTGCTGCTTCGCCATCATGTAGCACATCGCTCCCGGAGCCAGCGCGGGTAGTTCCTTCTTTTCCAGTGCAGATGTAGTAGCCGCGAGGATCTGTGCTTTAGATTGTCCCGCCAGCACAAGTTTGGTTTTCGTCAGAAAGATGGGCAGAAACGTCCTTGCGGCTGCCGGATTGAAGCAATGTGGGGCACGGACTTTAGAGTTCCAGAATTCCGGGTCATCAGTCGACTTCGCCCAGGATCGCTCGACGATGCAGACGAAGCCGTTCGAGCCCTTTACAGCCGCTACGTAGCCGTCCCGTCGCAGCACCATCACTTCGGCTGCATCCGAAATCGATGCCGGAGCGGCATTCCGGGCCAGCGCGATCTCAGCCTTCTCGTCCGGAATCAAATACTGGTCGAGAGGAGCCATGACCGGATAGGGAGCCTTCGCAGCTTGCGCCAGCGTACAGGCCGGCCAGAGGAAAAGAATCGGAATAACGAATGCTAACGTTGTGATCCTGATATTGTTCTTCCGCATTTGATTCTCCTACAGAGCATTTTTGTCAAGTTTTGACCCGCAATGCACCACTGATGATGGTATCCGATTCATCCCGACAATGCGCTCCCCTGATTCCCTTTCCCCTCAAGCTAACGGAAAAACCCCACTGGGTCACAACGCTCAATCCTTTTTCTTATGTTGCCGCTCAGCCACTTCCCAGCTTCCACCATGCCGAGTCCTCGTCCACGCGTGTTATTCCAAAGTCATGAACCCGATCACAGAATCGACAATCCCCGACGGCCTGGACCGTAACGTTGGGTTCGTTTTTTCGAATCACCGCTCACCCCGTGGCAGACCTCCACCGCCCGCGCAAACGATACGTCAATAACTGCCCCGGCTTAGAAGATGGGTTCGTTTTTTCGACTCCTCAACCCCGCTGATATCATCAGGTTATGAATCGCAAGTGGTTGCTGGCGGGAGTGGTCATCGTGCTCTCGATCGTGGCGGTAGCCGCTTTGTTTCTGACGCGACGCAAACCTCCGGCCGCGTCCATTCGTCCGGCGCCGGCGTCGCCCGTCTCCGCGCCGGCTCCCGCTCCGGCTGCCGCCGAAGTCACCGTCTCGGGCCAAATCGAAGCGGCCAACGTAGTGAATGTGCCGGCCCCGGTGGATGGAACCATTGACGAACTGATGGTTAACGCGGGCGATGTCGTGATCGAGAGTCAGCTTCTGGCGCGAGTCAAGAACCCGAAGCTGGCGTCCGCTGAAACCGCGGCTCAGTCGGAAGCTGACCGCCAGCGCAATCGCATTAGCGGACTCGAATCGGCCGTGATCTCTGCCCGGCTCGAAGTTTCGCGTACCGAGGCCGACCAGACCCGGATCAAACAGGAGCTCGAAAAGGCGGACAAGGAGTATCAGCGGCAGGACTCAATGTACCGCCAGGGAATCACGCCTCGCGTCGTTTACGAAAGGGCTCAACAGGAATACAATGCGTACAAAGCCGATTCCGATAGGCTCGCCGAAGTGGCCAAGGATGCAGCCAATCGCGTGTCGTCGTTGACGGATGAGTTGCAAACCGCCCGCACGGACCTGGACCAAAAGAAGGGCGCTGTGGACCAGGCTCACGCCGAAAGCGGCTCGGGCGATGTCCGGTCGCCCGCCGAAGGGATTGTCGTCGCCCGGTGCTGCCAGGTAGGGGAGTCGGTGACAGCCGGTTCCACCAACCTGTTTCAAATCGCCGGCGATCTCACGCAGCTTCAAGTTGCGGCCTCCGCGGATGCTGCGACCATCGATCGAATTCATCCCGGCCAGATGGCGGCCATCGAGATCCCCAGTGTCTCGGCCACTCTCGAGGGCAAGGTTCGCGAGGTCAAGCCCGACCAGGTGATCATCGAATTCACACGGCCAAATCAAGGTGTGCGCCCGGGCATGACGGCGCGGGCAAAGATCAAGCTAAGCTAGAGACGAAGGCCAGTCAAGAAATGAATTTTTTGAAGAACAGTCTCATTGAGCTGATTACTCAAACCTCCACTAATCTCCCGCCGGACGTGCGCGCCGCGATGGGGCAGGCTTTGGAAGACGAGATCTCGGGAACGCAGGCGTCTCAGGCACTGGGTATTATCGCCACCAATATCGATATGGCGCAGCAGGACGAAGGGCCGATCTGCCAGGACACCGGCATGCCGACCTTTGTCATTCATACGCCCGTGGGCGTCAATCAGCTCCATGTCAAGCGAGCCATCCGCGAGGCCGTGGCGGAAGCTACTCGCCGTGGCAAGCTGCGCCCCAACTCGGTGGATTCTCTCACCGGTAAGAACAGCGGCGACAACCTGGGCGATGAGACCCCCGTCATGCACTTCGAGCAGTGGGAAGAAGATGAAATCGAAGTAAAGCTCATCCTGAAGGGCGGCGGTTGCGAGAACAAGAATATCCAATATTCGCTTCCCTGCGAGCTGGATCATCTGGGCCGCGCGGACCGCAACCTCGAAGGTGTGCGCCGCTGCATCCTGCACGCAGTGTGGCAGGCGCAAGGCCAGGGTTGCGCTCCGGGCGCCGTCGGCGTTTGTATCGGGAGCGACCGGGCGCACGGCTACGTGCTCGCCAAAGATCAGCTTTTTCGAACTCTGGACGACATTAATCCCGTTCCCGAACTGGCCCAGCTCGAAGCCGAAGTGATGGAGGAGGCCAATCGCATCGGCGTCGGCGCCATGGGTTTTGGCGGCAAAGTGTCGCTCATCGGATGCAAGGTTCGTGCCGCCAATCGCCTGCCTGCGAGTTTCTTCGTTTCGGTGGCGTATGACTGCTGGGCGTTTCGCCGGCTGGGCGTCCGACTGGACGCATCGAGTGGCGCGATCACGAGCTGGCTATACCGCGATCCGAAACGCTCCGTGGAGCGAATGGCTCGTATGGAAGGATTCCCGCTCACGGGCCGCGAAGTCGTGTTGACCGCTCCAGTTTCCGAGGAAGCGGTGCGGACGCTCAAGGTAGGCGACGTTGTGCTGATCTCGGGCGAAGTCTACACCGGTCGCGACGCCGTGCACGCGCATCTGATGAAGAATGCTCCGCCGGTTGATCTGCATGGCGCAGTCCTTTATCATTGCGGTCCGGTGATGCTGAAGCAAGGCGACAATTGGGTCGTGAAGGCCGCCGGGCCGACCACCAGCAGCCGCGAGGAGCCTTACCAGGCGACCATCATCGAGAAGTACGGCGTGCGCGCGGTCATCGGCAAGGGCGGCATGGGAGCCAAGACGCTCGCGGCTCTAAAGAAGAGCGGAGCGGTTTACCTCAACGCGATCGGCGGCGCTGCACAGTTTTATGCCCGCACGGTCGACCAGGTGCTGGGCGTGCATTTGCTGGAGTTTGGCATCCCCGAAGCGATGTGGCATCTGCGCGTGAACAACTTTGCGGCTATCGTAACTATGGATGCCAACGGCCACAGTCTGCACGCCGACGTCGAGAAGACCACTGGCGCGAAGCTAGCCGAACTCCAGCAGGTATAGCGGTCTGTTAAAATCTGAAATAAGGTTGTTCCGAGCAAGTTTGCTTCCTGCGGCCAGGTAGCTCAGTTGGTAGAGCGCAGCCCTGAAAAGGCTGGCGTCGGCGGTTCGATTCCGTCCCTGGCCACCGCTCTAACATC
>DATHOT010000027.1:0-31730 GCA_035484655.1 Bryobacteraceae bacterium
TCCGCTATGGACGGTCTCTCTCTGATCGTCATGCGTACCCGCAAATAGAAATTTCTGATGCCCAACAAATCGAGTCGCATCTCCGGCTACGCAGGCGTTCACGCGAAGCTTGGCGTTCTTCAGCCGTCGCCCGAGCGCCTGATTCTCTCGCCAGTTCCACTGTTGATCCACCAACAGGCCGAACCGTTCCATGAAGCTTAGTTCGCGAGCTGACGGGTCTTGCTCCTGTGCCTTCAAAGCCTCGGCCATTCCGAGAAGCCGCATCGCCGCCAGTTTTTCGATCATTGGTTGTTTCAGCATCGCGGTCTCCTTCACTCGAAGTACTCTGCGCCACGAATGTTGTCGTGCAGAGGCGGTGGCGATGATGGTGGGGGAGCGGCGGTCGGAATCGCATCCAGCGAGTTCTTCAAGATCGACTTAACGCTCTGATAACGGCACGCTCCAGTACGCAGCGCCCGTTCAGCCGCGGCTTCCACACGAGCCGGTGAGTACTGATCGGCGAGCCGAATGATGCCCAGGCACGATCGGTAGCCCATCTCCGGGTGCGGCTTGTCGGCGAGAATGCGTTCGAACAGACGACCGGTGTTCGGGCCGATGGTCTGAGCCCAGTGCACCATCCGCCGACGGTGTCCATTCAAGATGCGCTTGGTCGGAACGCGGACGGTGCTCGGCAATCGTGACGGCGTGACCATGACCGTGTGCACGCAGGTGTGACGCCACACGCTGGCTCTTGTGAAAGATCTCAATGATCGTCGGCGTCGAGCGGACCTCCACCAGTTCTTGAACGAGGTTGTAAGGCACGCTGTAGCAGTTCGTGTCGAACGCGATGTGATCGTCGATGTTGACTCGGGCATCGCGAGCACCGTCGGGCGGCTGCGCGGCGGACCGCCGAACAACGCCGCCTCAAGTCGGTCATCGTCCCACTCCGGTCCGAGCGGCCACGCAATCTTGGCGGCCTCGGCCCGGTGCAGGTACTCGTGGGCGGTGCCGAGCCCAATCGAGCAACTTCGGGCGATCTGCCGCAGCCCCAGGCCCACATCAAACTTCAATCGAAGAACTTCTTTGATCTTGCGCACGGACAATCTCCTAGCTGACAAGCTGATCCTCCCTTTCGAGGGGAGGCTGCCTGCCATTGTGTTGTCCAGCGCTGCTAGCCGCCTGTGGAAATCATTCCGGCGAAGTCGAACACGATTCCGGGGTCGGCCTGAAAATGTTCGGCTTCATCCCGGAACCGTGTTCACCTTCATCCCGGAATCCTGTTCGGGATCATCTCGGAACACCGTTCGGAATCATCCCGGAATCGCGTTCATCTTGCCCCGGATTCCCCACGAGTACATGCAGACTTTGAAAGACGCGGGTTACCCCCCCGGAGATGCGCAGTAATGGAGGCACCCCCACGCGGGATGGCTTTTTCTCGGGCGAGGAAGGGTCATGCGTTCTATGAGTAACTGAACGCGAGAGCGCCTTCCCAGTCCCAACGGGATCTCGATAACGACTACATCCAATATTCCCAGTGCTTCGTGGCCACCACATAGCCGCATAGGCAGGCATTGGTCACCGCATGCACCAGGATGCAATCTCCCAGACTCCGCGTTCGCACCATCCACCAGTTGTATATTACGCCGGTGATCGTTCCCACATCCCAATAAGGGCCGTGCTCGGAAGCGAACAGGGCCGCGGTAATCCAGAATGCCATGGGCGCGTAGGCGCCGAGCTTGATCTGCTCGAATCGCGGTGAGATCAGCCAGCGCATCAGCCACGCTCGCCAAAACAGCTCTTCAATAATCGGGACCAGCACCACGGCCCGGAAGATGCGCGTCCATAAAACGACCGGCGCCGTGAGAACCGGCTCGGCGACCGGCGTGCCTATGCGGCCGAGGATCGCATTCTGGAAGAGCCAATGCTGCCGGTATCCGGGGATCAATAAATCGGGGCCAATCCAGATGACAAACACGGCCACCCCCAGAATCACCGACGCCAGCAGGTGCGAGCTGCGAAGGTCGATGACGTGCCTCGAGAATACGAACAGAATTGCCGATAAAACGATCACCCGCACCGGGTAGTCGATGCTGGGGGGAAGGGAAGCATAGTTTTGGATTGCCAGGAAAGCCATGAAGCTGGCAAACGGCAACACATAGGGCAGGCTAGGCCAGCGCTTTTCAAGTGTGGCGGTCAATCTGGTTGTCCTGGGCGTTAGCCGACTTTAGCCAGCAGTTCCTTGATTCTGCTCTGGTCCCGATCGCTCGGTTTGTTACGTAAAGCAGTTTCCAGCTCTTTTTTGGCTTGGGGCCGGTCGCCCTTTTGGTACAGAGCCAGAGCGAGGTGCAGATGGAACGTGGGGTTGGCGGGCGTCTTGCTTACCAGGTCGCGCAGCATCCGCAAGCTGTCATCGGTAAGATTCTTGTGAATGTAGATGAGGGCCAGGGTGTCGATAACATTGGGATCGTTGGGACGCTTCTGCTGGGCTCGCTGGGCATACGCCAACGCCTGGTCCAGATCGACGCCATTGTCGGCCTTGATGTAGGCCAGGTTGTTCAACGCCTCCACGTTATCCGGCTGCAGCTTGATCACTTCCTCGTAGGTTTTTCGCGCTTCTTCGTCGCGCCCGGACCGGTTGTACAAAAGCGCAAGTTCCAGCACCGGCAGATAATTGGAAGGATCAATTTCTTTGGCTTTCTTGAAAGCCTCGATCGCGCCATTCGTGTCGTTGCCATTCTCCTTGGCTTCACCCATGCGAACATAAAGTTCGGAAACTTTGGGATTCTTGTCAATCAGCATCTGATACTGGCTGGAGCTGTCCGCAAATTTGCCGGCGCGGAAATAGATCTTTGCCAACGACAACCGGTAATCAGCGCGATCGGGCGATTGCTTGATCTGGCTCTGGGCTAACTGGATAGCTTCATCCCACTGGCTCTGCGCCACTTTGCATTCCATTACGCCTGGCAGCCCGCGCGAATCGTTGGCCAGCATCAGAGCCCGGAACTCGGCTTCCGCCTGCTTGTAGTTCTTCTCGATGAAGTCAAGTTGTCCAAGCTCGAACACGGCGTCGTTGGATTTGGGATACAGCTTCAATTCGGTGTTGATCTCTTCTCTGGCCTTTTGAAGCTCGCCCATCCGCATGAGGCCGTTGGTGCGCATTAAGTGGGCCGGCAGATTGGTTGGATCACTTTGTAAGATCCCTTCGGCAGTCTGTACCGCCGAGGCATTCTCTCCACGCGCCAATTGGAGCTCACCCATTGCCATTCGGGCTGGTGTATACCGAGGCTCGATCTTGAGAGCCTCTTGGAAGTGAATGCGCGCCTGGTCCAGATTCTGGCTCTCGCTCGCGGCCATGTAGGCACGGCCGAGATTGTATTGCAACGCTACGTTCTTCGGTGTTTTTGACACCAGCGGCTGCAATTCACCGATGACAGTCTTGATCTGCTTCGGATCGGCGGTCTGTAAAAGCAACGTAGCGTGCATTGCGATCACATCGGCATCTTTGGGATCTTGTTTGAGAAGGGAGTCCACAATCTTGGTTGCCTGATCGTGCTTTCCTTCCGTGCCCAGCACCTCCACCATTCGCTTCTGATAAGTCCGTTTGTTCTTGCCGTCCTCCTTCTGGCCCAGATCGTATTGCTGCAGAGCGTCATTGAGATCGCGGATCCTCAGGTAGAAGTCACCGGCCAGGAGATGGCCATCGGGATAAGTCTTTGGATCGGAGGTGAGCCGCGCCAGCGTAGCGGACATTTCCGGCTTGCGGTTGGTCATGAGGTAGTGCAACGCCAGTTGAAGTAGGAATGGTCCTTGCTTGGGATTGTTTTCGATCTTCTTCTTCAGTAACTCCTCGCCCAACTCGGGATGATTGTTCCTGAGATAGTAAGTATAAAGAGTGTCGTAGATGGGGCCGTAGGTCTTCTGCTTCTCGATCAGTTGCTTCGCGTACTTTTCGGCGATATCATTCTGCCGGTCCGCAAATAACGCTTGCACAAGAGACAAAACGAGCTCGGGTTGGTCCGGCTTCACTTGGTTGGCTGCTTCGAATCTCTCGATGGCGCCTTTCAGATCTTTCTGAACCAGGGCGAGATAGCCGGCGATACGCAAGCCGTCGTAGGACTTAGGATCCTTTTTTAGTAACTGCTGGTCCAGCTCGTTCAACTCCGGCAACACCTGCCGATTGCCCTGCGGATTCGCGGCATAAAAAAGGAGTTCCAGATCCGCCAGCTTTACCGTCGCATCCGTATTGGCGGGGTCGAGCTCCCGGGCGCGGCTGAAGGAGCGAGCGGCTTCCAAAGGGATGCCCAACTGCATGTTGGTCAGGCCGAGACGGTACCAGGCTTCCCCATAGCGCGCGTCCTTATTGAGGGCTCGCCGGTACATAATTGATGCTTCTTTAAACTTGCCGCGGTTAAAGTATTTGTTTCCATTGTCGACGTACTTCCGGGCGGCCACTTTCGGATCGGTGTTGCAGGCCGCGAGCAGGAAGAGTAATGGAATTACTAACAGTAAGGGAACGCGCTTCATAAACATACTATCTACACACTAAAACACAAAAGATCCGGTTGCAATGTAACAGGAGTCTCAGAACCACCGGCTGGACCGATACGGCCGGTACCAGGACTTTCGGTTGGTCACCGCAACGCCGCCAGCAAAGTTCCAGTCTGCCGCAACAACGACAACCTGGCCTTCTCGACGCCGTGCTGCGCATCATAGAAAACAATCCATTTTTCCTGCTCATTGAGGCGCGAGTCATCCACCTGCTGCTCGGTGGCGCGGCCTTCGCCGAGCTGAGCCAGCAACACCGAGACCTGCTCCCGCGCGTAATCGAGATCCAGCCGGGCTACGTTTTGCGCGGCCTCTGCTTTCTGCAAGTCCTGATAGCTTTTTTGGGTGTCGAGCTCAATCCGGTTGCGGGTCTGATTCATTTCCGTCCGCAAATGCAGTATGTCTAACTGCGCTTGCGATGCCAGGCCCTTGGGGGCTGTCCCGGTCAGCAGCGGAATGGTTATGGCGACGCCCAGCTCGCCGTTGTTGCGCTGGAAATGACTGAAAAAATCCTGGTAATTGCTTTTGGCGAATAGCGCATACTGGGCCACCAGGTCGATTATCGGCAGGGGTGTCGACTTGTACTCGCGAACTTCGAAACCCTTGGCCTGAAGTTGGGACTCCAGCCGGCGCAGCTCTTTGCTGTTTTCGAAGGCCTGCTGGAGCGCCGCCTGCTCGGTGGCCGGAATCTCTGGCGTGGCACGCTCCTCGTCCACCGGCTGGATGCGATCGCCCGCCGGATAACCGAGCACTACGGCGAGCGAGGCTTGGGCGGTTTCCAGATCGCCGGTAGCGGCGTCGTAACGCTGGCGCGCTCTGGCCAAATCGACCGCCACGCGTTTGTTTTCGATCGGCAGGGCGCGCCCCTCGTCGACCCGGAGCTTTACGGCTTGGCTGACTCCCTCCAGGCTGTCGATCTCGGGCTTCAAAGATTGGACATTTCGGGCCATCTGCTGGGTGTCCAGGAACAGCGAGGCAGTCTGATACGCAATCTCGTCGTTTTTCGATTGCGTGGCGATCGCGGCGGTGCGCGCGTTTTCCCGCACCCGGGCCAGTTCGTACTTCTTGGGCTGGTTGAACAGCGACATATCGGTGCGGGTCTGGATGATAGACGGCGCCGCGCCTTCAATGCTGCTCGGATAACCCCAAACCTTGGCCGCGCCGCTGCCGGCGTAGAGCTTCGGTACGAAAGGGTCTTTAGCGATGCGCACGTTTTCCTGAGCCTTCTGCTCGTCCAGGCGGGCCAGTACCAGGTCTGGGTTTTCCTTTAGTGCAATCTCGACGGCCTGCCGAAGCGTGAGCGAGTGAATTTCCGCGAAAGCGGCGGCGGTGGCAAAAACGAGAACAAATATATGTCTAAGCACCTCTTCAGGTTAACCGATGCAACAAGTTGCGCCCTTAGGAGTCTCACTGAGGGAGGCCAAAAGACATGAAAAGCACTATCTTTTCGCGGCGGAAAGCCGCCAAAACGCTGCTTTTTGGCGCGCTTTCAGGCACCGCCATGTTGGTTTTCGGTCAGGAATATGGGCGGGTGAGGGACCTGGTCGCTCGAGTGCAGGACGATCTGCGCCGGGCGGCCGATTTTACGTCCACCAAGCCAAAGGAACAGGAACGTTATCGCGACGTGCAAAGAAAGCTCTCGGATTTCGATCGCGACTTAAGCCGTGGACATTTCGACAAGGGCAAGCTGGACGGCGCGATTGACGAATTAAGAGAAGTGATGAAGGAGAACACGCTGGAATCGCACGATCGCGATGCGCTGTCCTCGGACCTGGCGGATTTACGGACTTTGAAGGACGTTCGCTGAAGCATTGATCGACCAGCCTCTTGGTATACTGGCGAGTCATACAGGAGGTGTAAGTGCCAGTCGATCAGGATAAGCTAAATCAGTTTCTTGGCCAAGTGGTCGGAGAACTGGGGGCCGCCATGAACGCCGCCCTGGTGTTAATCGGGGAAAAACTGGGATTGTACAAGGCCATGGCAGGGGCGGGTCCCATCACACCGGCCGATCTTGCCAAAAAGACCAAGACCGACGAGCGATACGTGCGGGAATGGTTGTCAGCGCAGGCGGCCGGCGGCTATGTCTCCTACGATCCGGCCACTAAGACCTTCACACTGCCCGACGAGCAGGCTTTCGCATTGGCAGTGGAGGACAGCCCGGCTTATCTGCCGGGCGCGTTCCACATCGTCAGCGCCATCATGAAGGACGAGCCCAAGCTGTTGGAGGCATTTCAGACTGGCGAGGGAGTGGGTTGGGATGAACATGATACGGCGCTGTTTGAAGGCACGGAAAAGTTCTTCCGTCCCAACTATGCCGCCAACCTGGTGAGCTCCTGGATTCCGGCAATGGATGGCATCGACGCCAAGCTCGCCGAGGGCGGGCGGGTGGCCGATGTGGGCTGCGGGCACGGAGCCTCCACCATCCTGATGGCGCGAGCCTATCCGAACTCGCAATTTGTCGGGTTCGATTATCACGGGCCTTCGGTCGGCTGGGCGCGGAGAGCGGCTGCCCGGTCAGGGGTGAAAAACGCGACGTTTGAAGTCGCCACGGCCAAGGATTTTCACGGCGCCAAGTACGATTTCGTGGCCTTCTTCGATTGTCTCCACGACATGGGCGATCCGGTGGGGGCTGCGAGCCATGTCCGGGAGATGCTGAATCCGGGCGGAGCGTGGATGATCGTAGAGCCCTTCGCGCATGACCAACTGGAGAAGAACCTGAACCCGATCGGCCGCGTTTTTTATGCTGCTTCGACCATGATTTGCACGCCGGCGTCGCGAGCGCAGGAAGTGGGCCTGTGCCTGGGCGCGCAGGCGGGCGAGGCGCGTATGCGGAAGGTATTAACGGAGGCGGGGTTTACGAAATTCCGGCGGGCGACGGAGACGCCCTTCAATTTGGTGTACGAGGCGAAACCTTAGAGCTGCCACCTACCACATTTTGCCTTCGGGCATCCAGCTGCGGGTCAAGTAATCGACGAAGAACTGCCCCAACAGCAGGATCAGCCAAAAGAACCCAGCGCCGGCGAACAGCTTGGTGAGGGGGCTATCGGCCTTAACGTTCATGAAGAACAAAATGACCAGCATCATCTTGAAGAACGCGATCAACAGGGCCACGACGATGTTCCAGGCGCCTAATTCGACCTGTGCGACGTAGTAGGTGACGAAGGTCATGACCGTCAAGATGACCCAGATGGTGACGTAAGTTCGAACGGAAGGAATGGAGTGCATAGTCTTATATAAGCTTCTTGGTGCGCCCTATCAAATATAGTAGCGGGAACAGGAAGATCCAGACAATATCGACGAAGTGCCAGTATAAACCGCTGACTTCGACGGGCGTGAAATAGCTGGAGCTGAAGGTCCCACGCCTAGCCATGATGAAGATCGTGGTCATGAGGCCGAGGCCGACCACCATGTGCAGGGCGTGAAAACCGGTCATGAAGAAATAGAAGCAAAACATGATCTGGGCCTGACGTGCGAATTGCGGGAACTCGCTATAGTCCCAATGCCCGCCGATGATGGGGACTTTCATGTCCACCCAATGTTCGTGATACTCGAAGCCCTTAATAACCAGGAACGCCGTTCCGAAAATCATGGTGAAGACGAGAAAGAGCTGCAGAGCTTTCTGTTCACCCAGCCGGGCGGCCCGTACCGCCAGAGCCATGGTCAAACTGCTTACGATCAGGACCGCCGTGTTCAGGGCGCCATAAAACGGATTCATGAACTGACTGGTACTGGCGAATGCTCCCGGATACATGGCACGGTACACCGTGTAGGCACCGAACATCCCGCCAAAGAACATGATTTCCGTGAGCAGGAACACCCACATTCCGAGGGTGGCGGAGTCGAACTGCTGCGCCATGTCATCGAAATGATGCCGTAGATGCGGGGAATGCTCCGCGTGCTCTGCTACCGTGGAGTGCGTGTCAGCCAACGTGCGTCTCCTTTTGGTTGTGATAAGCGTACGCTTCCTCGGTCACGATAGGAGTCTTCTCGAAATTGAACGTGGGAGGCGGCGAGGTGGTCTCCCACTCCAATCCTTTGGCGCGCCACGGATTGTTGCCGGCTTTGGGGCCGTACTTCATCGACCACAAGAAATAGATTAGCGGAATAATGTATCCCAGGCCAAGAATGGAGGCGCCGGCGGTGGACATTACATTCAGAACCTGAAACTCGGGCGCATAGGCGTGATAGCGGCGGGGCTGGCCCAGATAGCCGAGAATGAACTGCGGGAAGAACGTCAGATTGAACCCGGCGAATACCAGCAGGCAGGCGAATTTCGCCCAGCCTTCCGGATACAATCGCCCACTTATCTTCGGCCACCAGAAATGCATGCCTCCCAGGTAGGCCAGCACCATACCGCCGACCATCACGTAGTGGAAATGGGCCACCACGAAATAGGTGTCGGTCACATGGACATCCACGCCCAAAGTTGCCAGGAACAGGCCCGTCAAGCCGCCGATGGTGAACAGGCCGATGAAACCGAACGCGTACAGCATGGGCGTATCAAAGCTGATCGATCCGCGGAACATGGTGGCGGTCCAGTTGAAGACTTTAATGGCCGAGGGAACGGCGACCAGGAAGCTGAGCAGCGAGAAATACAGGCTGGCATACATCGACATTCCGGTGACGAACATATGATGCCCCCACACCAGGAAGCCGATGATGGCGATGCCCAGGCTGGAGCCGGCCACGAATGGATAACCGAAAATTCCCTTACGCGAGAAACACGTCACCAGTTCGCTGATCACGCCCATGCCCGGCAGAATCATGATGTAGACGGCCGGATGGGAATAGAACCAGAACATGTGCTGGAACAGAATCGGATCGCCGCCGATGGCTGGATCGAAGATGCCGATATGGAAGGCGCGCTCCAGGCCCACCAGCGCCAGCGTGATCGCGACCACTGGAGTGCCGAGAACCTGGATGAGCGAGGTCGCATAGTTGGCCCAGACGAAGAGCGGCAAACGGCCCCAGGTCATCCCGGGCGCGCGCATCTTATGGACGGTGACGATGAAGTTCAACCCGGTCAGGATGGACGAGAATCCGGCGATGAAGACGCCCACGGCGGCGGTGATGACAAAGGTATTCGAATAGGTGCTGCTAAATGGCGTGTAGAAGGTCCAGCCCGTGTCCACGCCGCCCAGAACGATAGCCGCCAAAGCAAAGGCAGCTCCGGCGATGTAAATGTACCAGCTCAGCAGATTGATGCGCGGGAAGGCCAAGTCCTTGGCGCCGATCATCATGGGCACAAAGAAGTTTCCCAGCGTAGCCGGGATGGATGGTATCAGGAAGAAGAAGACCATCACGATGCCGTGCATGGTAAAGAACTTGTTGTAGGTGTCGGAATTCACCAGGTCGCCTTGCGGCGTCAGCAATTCCACCCGGATCAGGCTGGCGAAGATCCCGCCGATGAAAAACATCGCGGTGATCGAGATGATATAAAGCACGGCGATGCGCTTGTGGTCTTTGGTGAAGAGCCACGATTTCCAGCCGTACTCCTGGTTCAGGTAATTGGGGGTTTCCACCGCCCGAGGATCTTGTAAAACAGTACTCATTTTTTTTCACCCGTGGTGGGGGGTTGATTTGGTGGCTGCGCTCCGCCGGCCGCAGCGGCGGGTTGTTCCGATACCGGCGGCGCTCCCTGGATCGCCAGGGACTTGACGTATACGATGAGCTGCAGCAGTTGCTCTTCGGTAATCTGACCCTGGAACGTCGGCATGACGTCCGTACGGTAGCCGGCCACAAGCCTGGCATTCGGATTCAGAATCGATTCGCGGATGTAGGCATCGTCCGCCAGGACAGTCTGGCCGTTCTGCAACTGGATACGCGAGCCATAAACTCCACGCAAAATGGGACCGCGGCCCTGCTGATCCAACTGATGGCAGGTGGCGCATCCTAACTGCCCGAACAGCCTTTCGCCCTGCTGCGCCATGGTTCCTTCCGTGCCGTTTCCTGCCAGCCAGTTCTCATAATCGTTCTCAGTCATCACAGTGACCCATCCCACCATGCCGGAATGTTCAGTGCCGCAGTATTCGGCGCAGAAGAGGTGGTACCGGCCCGGTTTGGTGGCGGTGAACCACATAATGTCGTAGCGGCCGGGTACGACATCATGCTTGACACGGAAAGCAGGGATAAAGAAACTGTGGATCACGTCTTCGGAGGCCAAGGTGATCTTGATCGGCCGGTTGATGGGGACGTGCAGCTCGTTAATCTCTCGCTGGCCTTCCGGATACTGAATCTTCCACATCCATTGCTTGCCGACGGCGTAGATATCCATGGCATCCGGCGGAGGACTGGCGTTCGCAAAAAAGATTTGTGCGCCCCACCAGAAGAAGGTCAACATGACCAGGAAGGGAAGGACAGACCAAGCGATCTCGAGTTTCAACGAACCATGAATGGGCGGCGGAATCTCGTCTTCTGAGCGCCGCCGGTACTTGATCGCAAAAAAGAACACCGCCGCGAAAATCAGGGCCGTCATCACGACGGACACGGCTGTCAGGTAGAAATAGAGGTAATCGACGCTACTCGCGATGGCCGAGGCAGCTTCAGGAAATAAGGGTAACTGCATTGCTTAGGCCGGCCTCCCCCGTTCAGAATCTGTGCCGCGCTTGATAAGCACGAACACCAGCGCTCCCAATGCGAGTACGGTTGCCGAGCCAAGCACTTTCGTAACGTTTTGAATGATGGCGCCGTACTTGCCGGTCATCGGATCGTAGTGGTAACAGAACAGGAGTACCTGATCGGCCAGGTCACCGATCTTGTTTTGGGAGGCTTCCACGAGTCCCAGGCGGAAATCTCTGGGCTTGTACTCGATTCCGTAAAAATAACGAGCGATCTTTCCCTCCGGCGTCAGGACCATGATGCCGCTGGCATGGGCGAACTGTTTGGTAATCGGGTCGTACTTGTAGTGGAAGCCCGCCGTGTCGGCCACCTTCTTGATCGCGTCTTCTTCGCCGGTGAGAAAATGCCAGCCCTGCGCTGCGCCTTTGCGCTTGTATTTTTCGACATAGTTGGCCTTCTTAGCCGCCGCGAGCTGCCAGGTTTCCTTAGGATTGAAACTGACGGTCACGACGTCAAAATCGGATCCTATGTTGAGCGAGATCTGCTCCATGGTGTGGGTCAGGCCGTTCAGAACCATGTCGCAAAGCATGGGGCATTCGTAATAGACCAGCGCGAGCACCACCGGCTTCTGCCTGAAATACTGGCCCAGGCGAACAGCTTGGCCCGTTTCGTCCTTGAACATCAGCTCCAGCGGGATCTGGGCATTGAGGTTCTGATCGATTCCCACGCCGCGGATCATGGCGGGGAGGCCGTACTGTTGGGCGGGGGCGGGGACAGAAAAAACAAGAAGCGTTGGCACGAGTGCCAGTGCTGAAAGAACGCAGGTCAGAGACCTGCTCCACGCCGGAGACCTGCGCCACCTTGAGTTACTGCTTGGCATTCTTACTTCCTTTGGTGATGTCGTCGAGATAATTGTGGTACGGCAGCCCTTTCTGCGCCACTATATCCATGGCGCGATCCACCGGGATGCGCACTGTGCCGGCGGTCTCATCCACCCAGGCGTAGGTCGAGAGGACGTGATCTTCCAACGTCCGAAGATTCTGCAATTGTAAATAGGGCTTGTCTTCCACGCGCGGCTCGGGCGGCAGGGGCGGCTGGACGTAGGTGGCCTGCGGCGGAAGATAGGTGTTGTGAAAATAGCGGAAGATTCCGATCGTAAGAAGACAAACCAGAAATGCGCCGATCAATAGCACAATCAACGACACCACGATAAAGCGGACGTCGACCTCGCGCTGCTCGTGGCCAGTGCCATTAGGGCTGGGTGCGGCCGGGTGTTCCATGTTGACGGGGTGTTCCATGTCAGTGTCCATGCACGCGCAAGAGAGAATAAGTATCCCGCGGATCGTTAGCCGGTAATAAGGGCCGGGCCTTGAGACGCCGGATGAAGAACCATATCCAGATGCCGCCCAAGCCGATCAAGGCGGCGATATCGGTCCAGTAAACCTCCAATCCATGCTGGCGGAAGGCCGGTTCGATAATCCAGAACACATCTATGACGCGAACGCATATCATCCATATGGCCAAGACTCGCAGCCGCTCTGGATGCTTCTTGATAAAGCGCATCAGTAGGAGAAAGAAAGGGACGCAGAAATGGAAGATAGAGATGAACCAGGCCACATAGCCCCAGCCTCCGCTGAACCGGCGAACATACCAGGGAATCTCGTCCGGCAGATTTTCGGCCCAGATGATGAGAAACTGCGCGAATGACATGTAGGCCCACAGCATGGTGAAGGCCAGCATCAGATTTCCGAGGTCATGGTAATGCTGCCGTGTCAGGAAGCCGGCGAAGGGCTCGTATTTGGAAAGCAACACAAGAATGGCGATCAGAAACGAAAATGTCAGTAAAACTTCGCCCACCGTGAACATCCATCCGTAGATGGTGGAGTACCAATTGGGCTCGAGCGACATGATCCAGTCGATGAATGCGTAGGTGGTGGTAAGGACGAAAATCAGCAGGGCCGGAGCGCTGGCGCCCTTGATGCGCCGGAAGAGCGCGGGATCTCCAGTCCGGTCGTGCTCGTTGGCCATGCTCAGAATCCGGAAGCCGAAAAAGAACCAGATCAGGAAGTACAGGATGGTTCTTCCGATGAAGAACGGCACATTCATGTAAGCGGCCTTATGGCCAACCGCGAAATCGTGCGCTCGAACATCGGCGTGGGTCCAGGAATAGAGCGAACCCATACCAAAAAATATAGGAATCACGAACAGGGCGATGAGCGGCAGAGTCTGTAATCCGGACTCGACGAATCGGCGTACGGCGACGCCCCAATTCCCGCCGACCACGTTGTGCAGAAAAAATATGCCCAGGCAACCAAGCGCCAGACCGCTCCAGAAGATATAAGCGAACAGATAGGATTGCCAGAAATGCGCGGCGTCCAGGAAGAGGCCTACGACACTGAGGGCCAAAGCTATGACGCCGACCACCAGGGAATTACGCTGGATGCGATCCATCCGCGGGAGAAGGGCTTCGCTGGGCGTCATCGTGCAGCTCCTGGATTGGGTTGTGTCGGGGTCGGAGTAGCGGCGGGGGCAGCACCTTGGGACAGGCCGTTGGGCGCGGGTTCGAGTTTGAGGCCTTGGCGCTGATCGGCCGGCACGTCGCTTAGCCTGGCAGATTCGCTGGCCTGCAAAACCTTGATGTAGGCGACGATCCGCCAGCGGTCATCCGGCGCTACGCGAGAGGCGTAACTGGGCATCGCTCCGAACCCGTTGGTCATCACGTCGAAAAAGTGGCCCACCGGGGCTTTCATGAGCTTGTCTGAGTAATAAGACGCCGCTTGCCGGAAGCCTCGCAGCACTACCATGCCATTGCCGTCTCCCAGCCGGCCGTGGCAGGGCGTGCAATAGATATTAAAGCGGTCACGGCCACGCTCGATGTCAGCCCGGGCAATGGGAATGGGAAACTGATCGATATCCTCGCCATTGAACTTTCCGGTGTAGCGCGCGGTATCGATGCGTAAGTGCCCCCGGGCTACCGTTCCATCTATCTCCGGACGCTCGGAGCGGTGATCGGCGAAAAATTCGCTGGCCGCCAGCGGTTTATAGCGCGGCTGGTTGTGCATGTCGTCGCGGCAGCCGGCCAAGGCGAGCAACAGCAGGGTCCCAGCGGAGATGGCAATTCTATTTTTCAACTTCGGCCACCTCTTCGGGATTGAGTTCCTCCAGGAACTGCCGGGTCTGCATGAGATCGAATTTCGGATCATCGGCTTCGATGCACAGGAAAAAGCGGTCCACTGAGGCGTGTTCGGCGAAAGAAGGCACGTTGAACACGGGATGATACGGCATGGGCAGCTTGTTCATCGCAAACATGCCCACCACGGAACTGAGCGCTGCCAGCAACACGGTGCATTCAAAGGTGATTGGGATGAAGGCCGGCCAGCTATCGAAGGGGCGGCCGCCGACGTTGTGCGGATACGCAATCACACAGATCCACCACAGCAGTGAGAACCCGCCGATACAGCCCGCCAGTCCGCCTGCTAATACAACTGCCGATACCCAGTGCTTCGTAAAACCGATCGCTTCGGCCAGACCCTCGATCGGCATGGGAGAGTAGGCGTCCATCTTGCGATAGCCCGCGGCGTAAGCGCGGTTAGCGGCCGTCAGCAGATGCTCGGGTTGTTCAAACCGCGCCATGAGGCCGTGGATTCCGTGCCGATCCCAAAACGTTTCGTTCATATCACTCCCTCAGTCCCCGTGAGCCGGTTTCGGCGAATCCTCCAATATGTGCGGCGCCAGATGATGCAGGACCTCACGCACTTCGAAGATCGAGATGGCCGGCAGCGTGCGCACAAACAAAATCATCAGCGTGAGGAAGAAGCCGATGGTGCCGAGTAACACCGCCCAGTCCCATTGGGTCGGATAATACATGCCCCAGGAAGAGGGCAGGAAGTCGCGGTGCAGGCTGGTGATGACGATAATGAACCGCTCCAGCCACATGCCGATGTTCACTACAATCGACACAAAGAACAGCCGTGGGATGCTCTGCCGTACCCGCCGCGACCACAGCGACTGGGGGATCAGGATGTTGCACAGAATCAGAGCCCAGAAGAAAGGCCAGTACGGGCCGGTGGCGCGGTTGTGATACATGAACATCTCGTGGGGATTGCCGCTGTACCACGACATGAAGGCTTCCATCATGTATCCATAGCCCACAATCAATCCCGTGCCGAGCATCAACTTGGCCATGGCATCCAGGTGGCGGGTGGTGATCAGATCTTCCAGATGGAACCATTTGCGGGTCGGAATCGCGAGCGTGATCACCATCGCGAAACCGGAATAAATGGCGCCGGCGACGAAGTATGGCGGGAAGATGGTAGTGTGCCAGCCCGGCAAAAGGCTGATAGCGAAATCGAAGCTGACGACGGTATGAACTGAAACCACCAGGGGCGTCGCCAAGCCGCCTAACAACAGATAGGCCATTTGATAGCGCGACCAATGTTTCGCGGAACCGCGCCAGCCCATGCTGAGCATGCCGAACACAATCTTCTGCCACTGCTGCTTGGCCCGGTCGCGCATGGTGGCCAGGTCGGGCACCAAACCGACGAACCAAAACAGCAACGAGACGGTGAGGTAAGTGGTCACCGCGAACACGTCCCACACCAGCGGGCTGCGAGGCTGCGGCCAGATCCACATCGAACTGGGGTAGGGAATCAGCCAATAACCGAGCCAAGGGCGGCCCATGTGCAGAATGGGGAACATTCCGGCCTGGGCGACGGCAAAAAGAGTCATGGCTTCGGAAAAGCGGTTGATCGACGTACGCCAATCCTGCTTCAATAGCAGCAAAATGGCCGAAATCAGCGTGCCCGCGTGCCCGATACCGATCCACCACACGAAGTTGACGATTGCATAGCCCCAGGCCACCGGGATTACAATTCCCCACACGCCGACGCCCTTGTAGAGCAGCCAGACTGACGCCACCAAGAGGCCTTGCATCAGTGTGAAGGCGATCAGCAGGCTGATCCACCACTGGGGCGGCGTCTTTTCGACGGGCATCAGGACGGTGTTGGCGATTTTATCGGTTACCGTCCCGTAATCAAACCCCGGAGCGATGATTTTATCCGGGCCGGGGTCGATCGCTCTTTGATCCAGTTCTTCCGTCTTCAAGCTCTAGCCTTTCTCGATGTCCGGGTTCGGATTCCGCAAGCGGCCGAGGTAAGTGGTCCGGGGCCGCACATTCAAATCTTCCATCAAACTATAATTCCGCGCTTGTGCCTTGAGCTGCGCCACCTGGCTTTTCGGATCGTTGATATCGCCGAATGCGATGGCTTTAGTGGGACAGGCCTGGACGCAAGCCGGGACCACCTCGCCCTCGGCGATGCGCCGGTTTTCCTTCTCGGATTGAATCTTCGCCGCGTTGATGCGCTGGACGCAATAGGTGCATTTTTCCATGACGCCGCGGCTGCGCACGGTCACGTTGGGATTCCGAAGCGGATACAGGCTCTGAGTGTTCCAATCGGAGTAGAGGAAAAAATTGAAGCGGCGGACTTTGTAGGGGCAGTTGTTGGAGCAATACCGGGTTCCGACGCAGCGGTTGTAAACCATCTGATTGAGACCGTCGCCGCTATGAACCGTGGCCGCCACCGGACATACCAACTCGCAAGGCGCGTTCTCGCACTGCATGCAGGGCACCGGCTGATAATACAGTTCCGGATTGTCCCAGTTGCCTTTGAAATAGCGGTCCACGCGAATCCAGTGCAGGTTTCGTCCGCGGGCTACTTCGATCTTGCCCACCACCGCGATATTGTTTTCAGACTGGCAGGCGGTGATACAGGAACTGCAGCCTACGCAAGTGTTCAAGTCGATGGTCATGCCCCACTTGTAGCCTTGGTACCGATAATCGGGATACAAGGTCAGATACTGAGGCAGGGCCTGTTGCCCTTCTTTTGCGTCGGCGAACTGAGGATTCTTCTTGTATTCATCGAGCGTCGCGACTCGAACGGGCTCGTCCACCTCCATCGTTTGGGTGTGCTGGGTGGTGGCTAAGGGGTGATGGCCGCCGACTTTGGTCAACTCGACGCCATAACCGCCGTCGGGCTCGCCCGAGGTGCGAAGCAGATACGCGTTGAATCCGACTTCGTTGCCGACTTGTCCGGCCATCGTCCGGCCGAAGCCGAGATGAACGATCACGCTGTCGTTGGCCTGCCCAGGCATGATCCACACCGGACCTGTGATGGTGCGTCCCTGGTATTTCAGCTCCACGACGTCTTCGGTGACCAGGTTGTGCTGCGTCGCCGTCGCAGGACTAATCCACACCGCGTTGTCCCAGGTCATCTTGTTCTGAGGCTTGGGCAGTTCCTGCAGCCAGCCGTTGTTGGCGAACGATCCATCCCAAATGGTTGGATCGGGCCGGAACAGAATCTCGATGCCTTGCGCCTGTTGGGCAGCGGCGGCCGGCGGCGCCTTGGCCGTTACGCTGGCGGCAGCACGCGCGGTATTGGGAACCACACCGTCATGCAGCGACTGCTGCCAGAAGATGTCGAAGGCCTGACCGTTGGCTTGCATTTGCCAGTAATCCTGGACGGCGTCGTGCGAAGTTTTATCAGGCTGGCCGGCCAAGGTAGCCAGCACTTCGTAAGCGCTTTTGCCACCGTAAAGCGGGGCGATCAGGGGCTGCTGCAAGCTTACGGTTCCATCGAAGCCGCGCACGTCGCCCCACGATTCCAGATAATGGGCTTCCGGCACATGCCAAACGCACTGCGCGGCTGTTTCATGGTAGAACAAGCCCAGGTAACCGCGCCACGGGACCTTTTTCAGCGCCTCGGCGAAGTTCAAATCGACCGGCGTGTTGTAAACCGGATTGCCGCCCAGAATCAGCAGGGAACTGACCTTGCCGGCGTTCATGTCGCCGACCAGTTCCTGCAGGGAGGCCATCTGGTCGACTGGATTGCCTTCGATCGGCTCGGTGTAGGTGACCGTCTTGCCGGCATTGCCGAGCGCCTGGTTCATGGCATGCGCCAGCGCGTGGACGTGCGGAGGTTGATGTTCGCCGGCTATCACTACCGAGGCGCCACGATGCGCTTGCAAATCGCGCGCGATGGCCGCTACTTCCTTGTATTTTCCGGCGTTCTGCGCTCCACCGACACCCAGCGCCGCGGCTAACTCACCGGCCCAGGCATCCACTTCACCGCCTCGCACCACGAAGCGATGATCGGCCATTCCGCCGGTCGGCGACGGCGCCGGCTCGACGACATACAGCCGGTTCATGGTGGTTTGGTCGGCCGGTTTTCCTTGGGCCTGCACTTGGGGCGGCAATACCACCGGGCCGCGATTCTGGTCGGCATAGCCCGCGGATTGGTTCGGACGCGCGGGAATCGACCCTTCCTGGTAACCCTCTTGCAGATCTTCCTTGGGCTGCGGAGTGTGGGTCACGTTAGTGAGAATGCGCCGACGGTCGGCGAAGTCGCGTGCATACCCGAGATTTCCCGGTCCACAGGCAAGGAAGTCGGCGTCGAGTGAAACGATGACGTCGGCCTGATCGAAGTGATAGATCGTGTTGACGGGCCGGCCGAAAGACAGCATCGCGCCACGATAAGCGTTGTGCCGGCCGCAGGGCTCGTATTGATGCCACTTGGCGGCTGGAAGCTGCTTCAGGATGGCATTGATCTGGCCGGTTAATGTTGGCGACGTCACGGTTTCGGTGAGGATCCTGAAACCGGCACCTTTGCTGTTGGCGGCGGCGTCGTGGGTCGCGGCGAGGGCGGCCTGAAATGCAACCCAACTGCTGATCTGGTTTTTGTTAGTAACGGCGCGCGCGCGGTCCGGATCGTAGAGCGTGAGAATCGAGGCTTGCTGGAAGTAGTCCGAAGCCCCCCGGCTTCCAGGATGATCGGGATTGCCGTCAATTTTCGTGGGACGTCCCAGATGGCTCGTCGCCAGGAGTCCGGTGCCGACGCCACCCATCTGCATCGCGGTGGCGTAATAGAGCGGAACGCCGGGGATAAAGTCCTCCGGCTGGCGGACGTAGGGAACGATGGTTTCTTTGGGCTGCTTGGTGCAGGCTGTGATGCCGGCCAGGGCCATGGATGCGCCCATCAGCTTGAGGAAATTACGGCGGTGGGCTGGTTCCAGAAAGTCGGGCGTACGGACCGCGAATTCGTCTTCCAGGAAAGCCTTGAACTCGTCGGTTTCGGCAAGCTCCTCCAGGCTCTTCCAGTACTGCGGTCCCTGGGCTGATTCCAGCCGAGCCCGAATCTTGTTTAGATCAAGAGCGGGTTTATCGTTCATCGGTGGCAAGTGTAGCAATCAGTCAAGCTTTGAATGTGATACTCCTGGACGAGCTTCAGACCCAGCTCTTGTTGGTTCGCCGGCGGTTGATAGGCCATGTTGAACACCTGGTCACGCGGGCGGACGTAGTTCTCGGGATTGCGGTGACATTGAATGCACCAGTTCATGTAAAGTGTGTTTTCTTTGTACATCAGCGGCATCTGGTCGACGCGGCCATGGCAGGTGTTGCAACCGATGCCCTTGTTGATGTGAATGCTGTGATTGAAGTAGACAAAATCGGGAAGGTCGTGGATGCGGGTCCATTCCAGCGATTCGCCAGTGCGAAAGCTGGCTCGTACCGGTTCTAGGATTTCGGCGTTGGCCCAAATCTGCGAATGACAGCTCATGCAGATTTCGGTGGCAGGAATCCCAGCGAAAGAGGACGTCTCCACCGACGTATGGCAATAGCGGCAGTCGATGCCGTCGTCGCTCACATGATGCTTGTGGCTGAAGGGGACCGGCTGATCTTTGACGACTTTGACATCGGTGATGTAGTGCCCCCGGTCCATCGAGTAGGCAAATGCGAGGAGCAACCCCGCTCCGAGACCGGCACCTACAATACTGAGAGTGGCGATTGAATTTACGCTGCGGTGGAAGATCTGGGCCATCCAGTTAGTCCTGTATGACCCTCTATCCTAAATCAAATTGCAGCAGAATTGCAAAAAATATTATCTGGCAGGTTTGGATGTTAAGAAGATTACAATTTGGCGGCTCGGGAGTTGATCGTACGATAAGGGCGGTCTACCTCCGTACGACCGCCCTGGAGCCTAGCAAGGCTATGCTAGCTCAAGCAGCGAACCGCTTACCGACCGCGCGGCGGGCTCGCAGCAGACGAATTCGAACGGCGGTTTCGGTCCATCCATGCGCGCGCGCGATTTCCTGCACTTTGTAGCCTTCCAGATAATGGCGCTGCAGAACCATCCGGTCGTTCTTCTTGCAGGTTTTCAGAATGCGCCGGACATCGATTGCCGCCAAGTTAACCTTGGGCGGCGTGGCAAGTTCGGGGAGCGTCTGCAGGAAAGGTTCGCGACGCATGCAACTCCGATGGATATTGAGCGCGATGCTGTTCATCCAAGTCAAAACCATGTTGGAATCGCGCAATTGACCAAGCCGTTCCCAGCCTTTTACCCAGGCAGCCTGCGCGGTCTCCTGCGCGGCGTCATACGTGAGTCCTCGCGACACCAGGAAACGGACCGTTAAGTTGTAGCCCCTCTTGTAAGCGCTGCCGTATTCTTCGCAGGTCATTTTTGTTTTTAACTCCGGTCGCGAGAAGGGCAGTTATCGTGCCACCTGCCCTGAGTGCGAAAGAGGACTAACGAAGGAGGCGCTAAGTCTAACGGGACGTTACCTTAACGTGCTGTTGGCCGACTACCTATAAGCGCAGGACCTGGGATTCTCCCTAAGTATTGATTCGGAAAGATTTTCAGGTCGAAGCAAAAATTGCATGTTTCAGCTCGCGGAGCGGCTGCCCTACATTGATTAGATTTCGAGCCGGAAGGTTTCATGGCCGGAAGCAAATCTGCCGAATTGTAAAACGTACCCTGATAGAATCGAGAGAGACACATCTTGAAACTGGCCTTCGAGTCTACGAAAGTCAATCACGAGGTTTTGAACCAGCCTCCTCCGCTGGCCGATTACAATCTGTTTACTATCGACTGTATTCTGGCGGCAGCGCTCGAACGCGAGGGCGCCAGCTGGGCCAAGCCGCAGGTTGAGGATTTCGGGCGCCTGGTGGGTACCGAGGAGGCGATCCAGTGGGGGTTTCAGGCTAACCAGAATCCACCGGTCCTGCACACTCACGATCGATTTGGCCACCGGATCGATGAAGTGGAGTTCCACCCGGCATGGCACAATCTGATGGGCCTGTCGATCGAACACGGCCTGGCGAGTCTTCCCTGGACTGAACGGCGGCGCGGCGGACATGTGGCGCGGGCGGCTCTCATGCGGCTGGCCTCGGAAAATGAGGCCGGGCATACCTGTCCGGTTTCAATGACTTACTCTGCTGTTCCGGCGCTACGAAAGCAACCGGATCTGGCGCGCGAATGGGAGCGGCATATCCTGGCGGCGCGATATGACGGGCGCTTCCGGCCGGTGAACGAGAAATCGGGCGCGCTAATCGGCATGGCCATGACAGAAAAGCAGGGCGGCTCCGATGTGCGGGCGAATATCACCCTGGCGGAGAGCATCGAGGGTGGGCAATCTCGCGCCGAATATCTGATCACTGGCCACAAGTGGTTTTGCTCAGCGCCGATGTGCGATGCCTTCCTGGTTCTGGCGCAGGCGCTGAAGGGGTTGACGTGCTTTCTGCTCCCGCGCTGGACGCCGGATGGAGAACGCAACCGGTTTCACATCCAGCGGCTCAAGGACAAGCTGGGCAATCGTTCGAACGCGTCCTCGGAGGTGGAATTCGAAGGGGCTTGGGCGCGGCGCATCGGCGAGGAAGGGCGCGGCGTGGCCACCATCATCGAAATGGTGCAGCATACGCGGCTGGATTGCGTGATCGGTTCGGCATCTCTGATGCGGCAGGCAGTGGTTCAGGCCATTCATCATGCGCGGCATCGCCAGGCTTTCGACCGTTTGTTGATCATGCAGCCGCTGATGCAGAACGTGCTTGCGGATCTGTGCCTGGAATCCGAGGCTGCGACGGTGTTGATGATGCGCCTTGCCAGGGCCTTCGATGCTCGCGAGAGTGATGCCGGCGAGCGCGGGTTTGCGCGACTGGGCACCGCGGTGGCGAAGTATTGGATCTCGAAGCGCGCGCCGGCGCAAGTGAACGAAGCGCTCGAGTGCCTGGGCGGTAATGGCTTCGTCGAGGAATCGATTCTTCCGCGCCTGTATCGCGAAGCGCCCTTGAATTCGATTTGGGAAGGCTCGGGCAATGTGATCTGCCTGGATATCCTGCGAGCGATAAAGAAAGAGCCGGACGCGGCGGCGAGCGTGGGTGACGAGATCCGCCTGGCGCGCGGCGCGGATCGGCGTTTCGATGCCTTCGCCGATCGGCTGGAGAAAGACCTGCCGGCGGTTGCAACCGAGGTAGAGGCGCGCAGGCTGGCGGAACGTCTGGCGCTGGCTTTGCAAGCCTCGCTCCTGATCCGGCACAGCATTCCCGAGGTGGCGGACGTGTTTTGCGCCACGCGGCTGGCCAATGAGGGCGGCCGGGCTTTTGGAACGCTGCCCGCGAATGCCGGTTTTCGAGCGATTATCGAGCGGGCCTATCCGCACTAAGTGTTCGGGGCTGAGTGTTCGGTGTAAAATGGAGCACCATGTAGTCCTCGTCGACGTAAGCGTCGCCGACCTTCAAAGCATGCCGCTCGTGGCCGAAAACCTGGAAGCCAACCGCCGCGTAGAGCCGTTTCGCCGCGGCTTGATTATGCCCAACCGTGAGCATAACCTGCTCCAAGCCGGCTTGGGATTGCGCGCGTTGCAAGACAGCCTGGAGTAGTTGACGTGCGATGCCTTTCCCCCGGTGGCCCTCTTTGACGTACACGCCCCAGATGCGGCCTTTGTGGCGGTCTTTACGATTCTGCTGGCGCACGAAACCGACGGTGCCAACCAGTTGTCCTTCGACAAAGGCGCCCATCACAAAATTGTCCGAGTTCGACGGATCAATTCGCTTGGCAATCGCTTCCACCGTGGTAGCCCGATGTTCCTCAGCCGAGGCACCGAAGGCCAATGGTTCACGCTCCAGCGCATCTAAACGAACGTGCCAAAAAGCTTCCGCGTCTTCGGCAGCGAGAGCACGAATTTCCAACTCCATCTGGCGTCAGTGTAGCTTAGCAGCCACGGCCCTACTGGCAGCCATGTTGGGAGTATCGGCGGCACGCGCCCAGTCGCCTGACCCGCCCGACTCGTTGGAGCAAAAGCAAGTCCTCGCGGATGCTATCGAGCACGCTTTGAATCACGAGGAGGATCTCCCCAATTTCATCTGCACTCAGACCACGCGCCGTTTTGAGGACTTCACCGGCAAAAATGGCTGGCGGCCCATTGACATCATTGTTGAGCGGCTCAGCTACTTCGAACACCGGGAAGACTACAAGGTAATCGAACTGAATGGCTTGCCGGCCAGCATTCCGCACGAGCAACTGAATGGCGCTTCGTCCTCGGGCGAATTTGGTTCCGTGATGAAATCGATTTTTTCGCCGGAAACGGAAACCGAATTTTACTGGCAGAACCGGTTCACGCTGCGCGGACGCAAGATGCACGTGTATTCGTATCGCGTACAGGCCTCCAAGTCCAACTATCACATCAAGGTATTCACACGGAAGTTGGATCTGGTGACCGCCTACCACGGACTGATTTTCGTCGATGAGCGGAAGCACATGGTGCACCGCATCACGCTTCATCCGGACGGGATTCCGCCGTCCTTTCCGATTCAGGACGTCAGCCTTGCCTTGGATTACGAGTACAACCGGATTGGCGATGCCGATTACCTGCTGCCGCTTCAATTCGAGCTTCGGTCCCGCGAGGGAAGATTGCTGGTGAAGAACGACGTGGACTACGATAACTACCGCAAATTCACCGCCGACTCGAGCATCACGTTCGGGAGATAGCGGAAGACCACTCGCAGGCCGGGGGGCCTGCGCCACAAGGGACCTGCGCCACTTAGATGAACGCCGTGGTCTTGACGCCCGAAATGTCGAAACGTTTGCGGCACCGCATGTTCTTGCACATTACTTTGTCGTCCAACAGGACCATGTAGCTGGCAGCCTTCTTGAATTTGGCCCGGTCGCGCTCATCGGCGTTGCCCGGCAGGCGATCCACTTTCGTCCGCACCAGCCAGCGCAGATCGTAAGCCTCCGCACTGCGGCAGAAAGGGCAGTTCAAAGTTGCCGGCTTGGTAGTCTGCGATTCTTTGTAAAATGCTCGCTCGTCCATATTCGTAGGCCTCTACGCTACCGCGAGAGCGGTTTGCGCTTTCACAAAGCTCGCATCCAGCAGACGCGCGAATTCATCAACGTCAGTTTTTCCGATATTCAAGGGCGGTGAAATGCGCAGTACATTGCCGTAGAAACCACCTTTGCCCACTAGAATTTTGTTCTCGCGGGTCGCCTCCATCAGAGCCGGCATGAGGGCGGTGGCGGGCTTTTTGGTTTCACGATCCTCCACCAGCTCGACGGCTTGCAACAATCCCATGCCGCGCACCTCGCCGATGATGCGATGCTTGTCCTTCAGCTCGTTTAGCTTGTTGCGCAGATAAGCGCCGACCTCGGCGGCATTGATCGAAAGCTTGTGATCCTCGATGAAATCGATCACCGCCTTCGCCGCCGTGGTGGTGACCGGATTACCGCCGAAGGTCGAGATGGTGGCGCCCTTCACCGAGTCGGCGACTTCAGGCCGGGCGATCGTGAGGCCAATGGGCGCGCCGTTGCCGAGGCTCTTGGCACTGGTGATGATGTCCGGTTGCACGCCCCACTGCTCGATTCCGAACCACTTGCCGCCGGTCCGTCCCCAGCCGGTCTGGACTTCGTCGCTGATGAACAGGCCACCGTACTTCTTCACGATGTCGGCCACGATCGGAAAGTATTCCTTGGGCGGGGTCACGAAGCCAGCCACACCTTGGATGGGCTCCGCAATGAATCCGGCAATTCGTCCGGAGGTGGTAGTGCGGATCACTTCCTCGACATCCTGAGCGCATTTGACGCCGCAGGAAGGATACGAGAGTCCATATGGACAGCGATAGCAATAGGCATTCACGGCGTGCACGATTCCGGCCTGCGTCACCGGTCCGAGCCGCCAGTTCGACTGTGCTGTCAGACTCATCGCCAGCGCTGAGCGGCCGTGGTATGCATAGCGCAGCGCCACGATCTCCGTCGATCCGGTATAACAGCGCGCGGTCAGGATGGCGGTCTCGTTGGCTTCGGTGCCGCTATTGGTGAAGAACGATTTCGTCAGCTTTTGGCCGGGCGTGATTTGCGCCAGTTTCTTGGCGAGAGCAGCCTGGGGCTCGGTCGCAAATACGGTAGAGACGTGCTGTAAGCGATCCATTTGCGCATGGACCTTGCGATTCACCTCGTCATTGCAATGGCCGACGCCGATGGTGACAATGCCGCCGAAGAAATCGAGATACTGGTTCCCGTCGGCATCCCAGACATATTGGTCTTTGCCGCGCGCGATCACCAGCGGATCTTTGTAGTAATGAAAAACGGAAGGATAAAGGTAGTCACGATTAGCAAGCAGTATCTCTTCTTTAGTCATGCTTGATAATATACGCCCGCCGGATACCGCCGTGGGCGCGGAGGGTTAACGCAGCCCTTGCGCGAGGTAAAGATCGGACGATTGCATGCTGAAATTGTAGGCGTACGCGCGGCCATCCGGGGTGATGTGCAAATGCAGGTCGTTGCGGAAGTCGATGGGCTGCGAGGGACGAATCTCTTTCCATAACGTTCGCTTGCCAGTTGCGATATCGACGATCCAGACCGGCGTGGACATATCGCCGGCGCGGTGCGGTCGCACGTAGAGCGATTGATTATCGGCGCGCCAGCCAGTGGGCATCTCATCCGGCCCAATTCCTTTCACTTCCTGCGCCGGACCTCCGTCCACTGGGTAGACAAACCAGCCGTTGCCGTCGATGCCGGCGTTCAGCACTTTGGTTCCATCGGGCGACGCAGTGATGTCGAGGCGATCGGGCGTGCCTTCCGGGCATACCGGCTTCACGGTGGCGTGTTTGGCGTCCCAGGCGAAGCATTGGTATCCCTTCGGCGGCACTCGTCCGGTGACCAGATAGCGCTGGTCGCCCGCAAGCCAACCGAAAACCGCCGCTGGTTTCAGGCCCGGAACATCCACCGTGATTTCCTCTCCCGCACCGGTGGGCAACAGCACGAACCGCCGCAAGCCGTTATCGTCGACGACGTAGCCGGAAACCCATTTGCCATCCGGAGAGAGAGAGTACGCACTGCCGTCGCCCAGGCGCAAAGGCGGAGATCCATCGGTTCTACGCGCGTAGACGCTGCCTTTGGGGCCGGCGCCTTCGCCAGTGACGGTAGCGGCAATCAGCCCGCCGTCGCTTGAAATGCCCATCAACACCCCGCCGTCCAGGCAGGAAAGATCACGTTCTTGAGAATCGCCGGGAGCGGTGCCTAGAATGCCCCAGCGCACCGAACCCGCGCTGAGCAGCGCCGCGCCTTGCCGCGAAATATCGTAGAGCTCCACATTCGCCGGTAGGTTGGCGAGCACGCGGCGACGGCCTTTCAGGTCGATGGCGTAAATTGTCTGGGTGTCATTCGAATCGAACGAGCGAAACCAGATCTCATCGCCTTTGGGGCTCCAACAGAGTGCAAAAGGAATATTTGAAGACGTCTGACCGGAGATTTCGCCCAGATACTGTTGCTTCTTGTTTCCGTCAACAATGTGCAGCCCGACCGCTCGTCCGCGGAAGAACGAGATGTAGGCTACGCGCGTGCCGTCTGGTGAAATGCGGATCGTCTCCAGAGGAAAGCGGATATCGTCGGCGATCACCGTGCCGATTGGATATTCAACGCGAAATTTGCCGTTCACGCGCCGCAGTACCGCGAGCGCCTCGCCATCGGGCGACCAGTCTGCTGCCGCGACGTTGTCGAGCAAGGGCCGCATCTGGCCTCCTGTTATCGAACCGCGCATGAGGTTTCCGGACGCATCGGCGTAAGCCAGCTCTTCTTTGGACGAGATTGCCAGCAGACTGCTGGAGGGTGGAATCCCGAGATCACGCGAGTTTGGATTACCGGGAATTGCGAGATAGATGCGCGAAGGTCCGCCTTCCCAACTGGCCTCGTAGATGATGTTGCGGCCATCGGGGGTGAAGCGCGCGTTGTTGATGAGGCCTTTGCGAAAAGTAATGCGCTGGTACTGCTGCAAGGTAGGGCGCGTTGCGAAGGTTCGCGCGAAGTAACCGGCGGCGAAAAGCGCGGCACCGGCGGCGATCGCGACAGCCCAGGTTATCCAGCGACGGCGCGGCACTGCGACCGGCCCCGGTGCCGTGGAAGAGCTGCTGGGGGTAAGAGCGTGTAAGGCGAACGCGAGGTCGGCAGCGGACTGGAAACGCTGTTCGGGACGTTTTTCAAGACAACGGCGAATGATGGAACTCAGCGCCGGTGGAGATGTGCCAGGATCTAAATCTGGCGGATCTTCTTTCAAGATCGCATTCATGGTCTCCACCGATGAGGGAGCCTGAAACGCGCGCCTGCCCCCGATCATTTCATACAGCACGCAGCCCAAGCTGAAGATGTCCGAGCGAGCGTCCACCGGTTCGCCGCGCACCTGCTCGGGCGACATGTATCCGGCCGTGCCCATCACCATCCCGGGCTGGGAGAGGGCCATGGTAGCGGTTCTGTCGCCTGCCGCCGCCGCGACGTTTTGCTTCGCCAACCCGAAATCCAGCACCTTCACCCGGCCGGCCCGCGTCACCATGACATTTTCCGGCTTGAGATCGCGATGCACGATTCCGAGTTCGTGCGCGGCTGCCAGCGCTTCCGCCATCTGGACGCCGTAGTCGATCAACTTACGCATCGGCAATGGCCCGCGATCGATGACGCTGCGCAGCGACTCGCCATCCACTAGCTCGGAAACGATGTAGGAACGTCCATTGTCCTGGCCGACGTCATAGACCGCGACGATGTTGGGATGATTCAACGCGCCGAGAGACCGGGCTTCCTGCTCGAACCGCGCTCGGCGCGCTGGATCATTCGCCAGATCCGCGGGGAGAATCTTTACGGCTACGGTACGATTGAGGCGCTCATCGCGGGCGCGCCACACTTCGCCCATCCCGCCTTCGCCCAATTTATCCAGGATTTCGTAGCTACCCAGGTGCTGCCCCTGCATCTTGTGGCACTATAGCATTGAGATGGAACGCCAAGCCCAGCTCGCTTCCCACACTGTGCCAACTGAGGCCGTCGGGTTTAAATTGCGCGACTTATTGGGGCTTTTGAAGACCATCCCAAAGCCCGATCCGGAATACTGGGACACGCTCGAAGAGATTAATCGAACCCAGCCACGTCTGCCGGTGTCCCGGCGGGAGCGTTGATTGATTCGAGTGTTCTATCGATGATATTGAACGCGGCTCGTTCTAGATGGACCGCCTGCCAGGCGAGGCCGCCGACATGGACATCGCTATGTCAGCAATAACTGCTTCCGAATTGCTCCACGGAATTCATCGAGCGTCTAAGGGCCGGATCCGCTCGGCGGGAGGCTTTCGTCAAACTGCTGCTCGAAGCTTGGCCGGTACTTCCCTTTGATCTGATTGCGGCACGAATTCACGCCAAGCTCTGGGCGGAGCTCGCGGCAAAAGGGGTTTCGATAGGCGCTTACGACCTCATGATCGGAGCGTCGGCCATCGCGAACGGGCTTCAATTGATCACGCGCGACAAACGCAGCTTCGCCAAGATTCCGGGTCTGCCAGTCCAGCTTTGGTAGCAGTTGAGTATTTCCCACTATCATCGAATGATGAAGATCGCGCTGGACGCGACTCCCTTGACGGTTCCGAGCGGCGGCGCTAAACGCTACACCGAGGAGCTGAGTCTCGCGCTGGCTGCGAATTTTCCTGAAGACGAATTCTGGCTGCTCTCGGATCAGCCTTTCGATGGGCCCCCGAACGTCCCATCCAATCTGAAGACCGGCCGCGGTCCGCGAAATCTGCTGGAGCGGCGATGGTGGCTGTGGGGCTTGCAGGGTGAGATCTCGCGGCTGGGCATCGACGTCTTCCACGGCACCGATTTCTCGGTTCCCTATCTGCCGGTTCGCCCCAGTGTGATGACGTTTCACGATCTATCGCCGTGGCTCAACACCTCCTGGCATGCCGAAGCCGACCGCGTGCGCAACCGCACGCCCATGCTGCTAAGGCTTGGTCTGGCGACTATGTTGATCACCCACTCCGAAGCAGTGAAAAAACAGGTAGTCGAGCGTTTTCACTTGCAAGCAGACCGCGTGGTTGCGGTGCCGCTGGCGGCCGCGCGGCATTTTCATCCGGTTGCCGCGCCACGCGAGGGTCCGCCGTATCTGTTGTATGTAGGCACTCTGGAGCCGCGAAAGAACATTAGTCTCTTGCTCGGGGTCTGGCGCGAAGTGCGCAAGAATCATCCTATAGAGCTCGTTCTCGCCGGGCGGCGACGTGAGGATTTCCCGGAGATTTCCTCCGAGGCAGGCCTTTATCTGCGCGGTCTCACGCCTGAGGAAGATTTGGCACCGCTTTATTCCCAGGCTCTGGCCTGCCTCTACCCGTCCTACTATGAAGGCTTCGGATTGCCGGTGCTGGAGGCCATGCAGTGCGGCGCGGCGGTGATTGCATCCAACGATCCGGCGATTTCCGAGGTCGCCGGCGACGCGGCAATTCTGCTGGATCCCAACGACCAGCGCGCCTGGATAGAAACGTTAGAATCCGTGCTGGCGAATCCTCAACAACTCCCGGGAATGCGCGTAAGGGCGCTCGCTCGAGCGGCTCAGTTCTCTTGGACAAAAACTGCCAAGCTCACTAGAGAGGTTTATGGACAGGCCGTACAGCGCTTCCGGAAAAAAAACTAAAGCCCTCTTCCTGTCGGCGGAAGCGCCCTATCCGGCTATCGGAGGCGGCCCACTTCGTTCGGCGTCATTGCTCGAATACCTGGCGGGTCGCTACGCCGTGCACGCCATCGTGTTTCGCCAAGCCGGCGAAGCCGACCCGAACCTGGCAATTCCCCCAGGCCGAGTCGAGCGGTTGGATGTAATCGATCTGCCTTATCATTCCAAACGACCCGTCGCGCGCGCTATTCGTAACGCAGCCCGCCTGGTCGGCAATCGGCCGCCTCTGGTGGATCGTTTTTCCGGATTTGGCGGTCGCCTATCGACGCTCCTGGCCGGCCAGCACTATGAGACCGCTGTCCTCGAGCATTTCTGGTGCGCTCCCTACGTCGAACAGGTGCGGCCGCATTCGAACAGCGTGATCCTCGATCTCCACAACATCGAATCGGCCTGGCATCGGACTCTGGCTGATTCTGAAACCGCGCTGCACTCCTGGGCGTTGAGACGATTCGCCACAGCATGCGTGACATTGGAACGCAAGTGGCTGCCCAAATTCGATTCGATTCTGGCCACCTCAACTAACGATGCTGAACTTGCGCGCCACCTCGCCGCGGAGACGAGCGTTTCAGTTTACCCGAACGCACTTCCGGAAACCCCTCAACCACCCCGGCTGGAGCGCCCTGAGATTGTCTTCAGCGGGAATCTCGAATATCCGCCTAACATTTCGGCAGTCCGATTCTTCCACCAGAGCATTTGGCCGGTTCTGCAGTCGCGCTGGCCCGAACTGAAGTGGAAAATAGTCGGTAAGAACCCCGAGGCGGTTCGCCCTTTTGTCGCCGGTGAACCACGAATCCAGGTAACCGGTTTTGTAGAAGATGCAGTGGCGGTGCTGGCGGAGTGCCAGATCGCGATAATTCCTTTGCTCGCCGGGAGCGGTACACGCGTCAAAATCTTAGAGGCCTGGGCCGCGGGAACGCCGGTCGTTTCTACTACAATAGGCGCCCAAGGGCTCGATTGCACCGACGGGACGGATCTCTTGCTGGCCGATGAGCCGCAACACTTCGCTGATACTATTACGAGGTTGCTCATGTCGCCGGAGGAGCGATTGCGAATCGGATCCGCAGGCCGGCGGCTATTTGAGGAGCGGTATACATGGCCGGCGGCCTGGCGAACTCTGGACCTCATCTTTGGAAACAGTCACCGAAGAAGAGCCGTCTAACCGATGGAAACCGAAGCCGCCCACTTGGATCAGCAATTGCAGGTAACATAAGAGCAAAGGTGATAGCGTTTCGATCTGTAAACGTTGTGTAAACAGCAGTCTGGCATTGGAAAACACTCTATACTGGAGAAGGTCATGCGCTTTTCCGTAGACGCTCATGCGATCGGCCAGCACTTAACAGGGAACGAGACATATGTTCGAAATCTGCTGAATTGTTTCGCGGAGCTGGATCAAGACGCCGACTTCGTGACCTACTTGTCTCGGGAAGACGCCTTTACCGACGTGCCCCGGCGTTTCCTGAAGAGGCGCGTCGCTGTGAATCCATTCGTCCGGCTGGGTTTCGATCTTCCAAGAAGACTGCGGCAAGACAAGCCCGACCTTCTGCATGTGCAGTACACCGCGCCCGTCTTCTGCTCCACTCCGATCGTGGTGAGCGTTCACGATGTCAGTTTTCTGGAATATCCGGCCTATTTCACCCCTTTTCGCGCGCTGCAACTTCGCTGCACCGTGAGCCGGACGGTAAAATCGGCTGCGCGCGTGATTACCCCGAGCGAGTTTTCGAAACGCAGAATACTGAGCTCCTACCAGCTGGATGACGACAAAATAGTGGTTCTGCCCAACGGGGTGGCATCCGCGTTTCGTCCCATGCCGCGTGAGTCGGCGCAGCGGTGGGTGTACTCGTCGTTTGGATTGCGTGCGCCTT
>DATHOT010000028.1:0-43416 GCA_035484655.1 Bryobacteraceae bacterium
TCGTTTGTGATCGATACCCAGCAGATGCAGCATGGTGGCATGGAAGTCGGGAACCGCTACGGGATTCTCTTGCGCCGCGTATCCAAAGTCATCCGTCGACCCGTAAGTGATTCCGCCTTTGATGCCGCCGCCCGCGAGTAAGAACGAGAAGCCCTTGATGTGGTGATCCCGCCCGTCGCCGCCCTGCGACATCGGCGTGCGCCCGAACTCGCCTCCCCACACCACCAGTGTGTCCTCCAGCAAGCCCCGCTGTTTCAAGTCGCTTATGAGCGCCGCGGTGGCCCGATCCGTTTCTTCGTCCTTGATGTCGATGTTCGCTTTCACTCCGCTGTGATGATCCCAGTCGCGATGATAAAGCTGAATGAAGCGTACCCCGCGCTCGGCAAGTTTGCGCGCCAGCAGGCAGTTGGATGCAAAAGATCCGTCGCCCGGTTTCGCTCCGTACATTTCGAGAATATGCGCAGGCTCTTTGCTCATGTCGACCAGGTCGGGCACGCTGGCCTGCATCTTGAACGCCATCTCGTATTGCGAAATCCGCGTGAGGATTTCCGGATCGTTCGCGGTCTGGTTCTCAAAACGATTCAGCGCGTTGATGGCGTCGATGGAATCGCGCTGCACGCCGGCGGACATTCCGGGTGGCGTCCGAATGTGCAGCACCGGATCGCCCACTGAATTGAATTTCACGCCTTGGAACCGGCTGGGAAGGAAGCCTGACGACCACTGCCGCGCCGCGATCGGCTGCATTTGGCCGCCCTTGCCGGACGACATCAGCACCACAAAACCGGGAAGATTATCCGCTTCCGAGCCGAGCCCATATAACATCCAGGAACCCATGCTGGGCCGTCCAGTGATGATCGAACCGGTGTTCATCAGGGTATGCGCGGGATCGTGATTGATCTGCTCGGTCCACATGGAGCGTACTATGCAGAGGTCGTCGGCGACGCTGCCGATTTGCGGAAATAGTTCGCAGATCTCCTGCCCCGACTTTCCGAACTTCTTGAACCCGTACTGCGGACCGAAGCAAACCAACTGGCTGTTTTGCAGTTGAGCGATCTGCTGGCCCTTGGTCAGAGAATCCGGCATGGGCTTGCCGCTCATTTCGGCCAGTTTGGGTTTGTAGTCGAACGTCTCGAGGTGGGACGGGCCTCCGGCTTGGTAGAGAAAAATGACGCGCTTCGCCTTGGCCGCGTGATGCAGCGGATTCACAACGCCGCGCGACCCAGTGTCGGTAATGGCTGCGATGAGCTGCCGGTTGAGCAGCGAGTTCAACGCCAATACGCCCAGGCCCGACACGCTTCGTCCCAGAAATGCGCGCCGGCAAACCTGGCAGTCACGCTCGCTGGCAGAATCCATTGTTTCTCCTCAGTTCCTCGTAATCGTTTCGTGCAGGTTCAAGATGGCGCGAGCGACAGTGGTCATCGCGGCCAGGTTGATTCGATCGACATCACCAGGCACAGGCGCTTCGCCGACCGAAAGCAGCTTCCCGGCATCGGACTCGCCGGATCGAAAGCTGGCCAAGCTGCGCTGATACAAATTTGTAAGAATACGGCGCTCTTCATTTTCAGGCGCTCGATTCAGCGCTCTCGAAAACGCCCAATCCAGTTGCTCTTCCCAGCGCCGCCCGCCGGATTTCAAAATGTTGGCCGCAAAGACGCGCGACGCCTCGACAAAGATCGGATCGTTGAGCAACACCAGCGCTTGTGTCGGCGTGTTCGAATTGACGCGGTTGACCCCACATTCCTCGCGCGTGGGCGCGTCGAACGTCAACAGCGAGGGATGAAGAAACGTGCGCTGCCATTGCGTGTAGAGAGCCCGCCGGTACAGATCGTGGCCGTGGCTGGCCGAATACTCCCGCTTCGGGAAATTCATCGCTGCCAGGTATCCATCCGGCTGATAGGGGCGGACGCTCGCGCCGCCAAACTGCTCCACCATCAGCCCCGAAACGGAGAGAGCGATATCGTGAACGATCTCGGCATCCACTCGAAAGCGGCTCTGTCGCGCTAACAGGCGGTTATCAGGATCGCGTTCGTCCAACTGTGGCTGCTGCGTGCTCACTGACGACTGCCGATACGTATGACTCGTGACGATGGTCCGAACAATATGCTTTACGTCCCAAGCGTGCGCGTCGCCGGAGCTGGGCTGCATGAATTCAGCGGCCAGCCAGTCCAGAAGTTCCAGATGGGTGGGCCACTCCCCTTGCGAGCCTAAATCCTCGAGAGTCTTGGACAATCCGGTGCCGAAGAATTGACGCCACTCGCGGTTGACGAAGGCGCGCGCGGTAAGTGGATTATCCGGGGACACGATCCAATTTGCCAAGTCAAGCCGGTTGGCCCGCCGATTTCCGGTATCGAGCTTCCCAAGAAAAGCTGGAACTGCCGGCTGGACTATCTCTCCCGTTTCGTCCATCCAATTGGCGCGAGGTAGTATGCGAACCACCCGTGGCTTGGCGCGCTCGGTATAGATGACGCGCGGGATGGAACTTTCCAGCAGATCTCGTTCGGCTTCGAGCTTTGCCAAGCGCGCAGTCAACGGCTGAAACTCAGGCGCGGCCCATGCGAAATGGTCGACCACCAGTTTCTTCTCGGCGTCGTTGCGATCCTCTTCGTGTTTTTGGAGCGCAGCCTGCACGTCCGGTGGAAGCCCGCGATCGACCGCAATGTTCACGGTGGCCGTGTCCGATGGCGAAGCCTGGGCGGCCTTGAACTTTCGCGCCGAATCTCCGTTTTCGGGCCAGGAATTTTCGAATGCCGAAAGGGCTACACGGAAACGCCCGATCGTCGCATGGCGCAAATCGGAATCGTGGTGGAGGCGAACGGTAATCACCGAATCGGCGCCGGTTTGAACCTTGCCTGCAAAGCGCAATGCCAGGAACGCGTTCCGCTGCTCGCCAAACCACACGCCCCAGCCGGTCTTGGGATTGCCGTCGATGGCTGCCATCGCGGGATTCTCCGGCCCCTGCCCAAATCCAGTTGTGGTAGCCAGAACGAAAGACAGCCTTTCCGGCCGCGACGAGGCATTGGACGAAAGCTCGGCCTCGACTTCAGTCAAGACGAAACGATCGGCTCCGCGCGCAAGACGATTGCCCGGCAAGCTTTCGTCCTGAAGGACATCGATGCCGAGCGCTCTCCAGGAACCCGGCCCTGGCTTAAATGTGACGACGTAGGTTTCGTTGTCAGGGTTGGGTCCGGAGGCAATCACGACGCCGTCGCCGCGCTTCTTGTCCGAGTGGAGCGAACCGTTCATGTAGAAATCGCTGTCCACCGGCTCGTCGTTATAGATGGTGAGCCTGGCGCCGTGTTCTGACGATGCTGTTAGCGGACGCTGATAACGCCAGGCGAGATCGCCCGATTTGTAAGCCGCCAGCATCACATCCTCCCACTGCCAGCGGCGCTCGAACAGGCTTTCAGCTTTCTGCTTCAGCTCCTTCTGTGTGGCATCAATCTGCGCTCGCAGATCGGTGAGCTTGGTTTGCTCGGCCGGAGTTGGGAGCTCCAGCGTCGAGCCCCAAGCCTTCGCGCCTCGATCGGCAATCAGACCCGTCTCGCGAATGTCGGCGAAGAACGCCTTCATCGCGTAAAAATCCTTGGACTTGAACGGATCGAATTTATGATCGTGGCACTCGGCGCATCCCATCGTGGATCCAAGCCACACCGTGCTCAAGGTCCGGACGCGGTCGGCGCCGTACTTGGCCAGGTATTCTTCTGGTTGCAAACCGCCCTCGGCAGATGCACGATTCAGGCGATTGTACGCGGACGCCACCTTTTGGTCGGTGGTCGCATTCGGAAGAAGGTCGCCCGCAAGCTGCTCGCGGGTGAATTGATCGAAGGGCTTGTTGTCGCGGAAGGCGCGCAGAACGTAATCGCGATAGGGCCAGGCCGGCCAAAGATTATCGCCGTGAAACCCGACACTGTCGGCGTACCGGACTGCGTCCAGCCAGTGCATGGCCTGCATTTCGGCGTAACGTGGCGAAGCGAGCAGCCGGTCCACGGCTTTTTCATAGGCATTCGGCGATTTGTCCGCCAGGAACGCCCGCATTTCTTCCGGAGTCGGCGGCACGCCATTGAGATCGAAAGTAACGCGCCGGAGCAGCGTGCGGCGATCCGCTTCAGGCGACGGCTGCAGTCCTTCGCGCTGCAGGCGCTCCTGGATAAAGGCATCGATTGGGTTGTTGTTCTTCGCGCCATCGATCTCCGGAACCGGTGGCCGCACTACTGCCTCATACGACCAATGCTTCTCGTAAATCGCGCCCTCCGCCACCCAGCGGCGGATCGTCTCCTTCTGCGCCTCAGTGAGTTCTTTGTGCGCGAATTGCGGCGGCATGATCTTCGCCGGATTCTGTGCGAAGATGCGCTGGATGATAGCGCTTTGATCCGGTTGACCTGGGACAATCGGGGTCACGCCGGATTTCGTTGTTTTCAGCGCCTCGTCGCGGATATCCAGCCGGAGGCCAGCCATTCGCGCCCGCTGATCGGGACCGTGACACTTGAAGCAGGTGTCGGACATGATAGGCCGGATATCGCGATTGAATCGCACCGGGCTATCGGCGGCCACGGCGTTAATATCGAGCAACACGAGATTGAACAACACGAGATTGGACAACACCTGGCTCAACGGGATCAATATCCAACGCATGCTGGGATCATTATACTGCCGCTGCTTTTTGATCGTTTGCAACGCCCGGTGTTGCATGCAGTAAAGTAAAGATCTCGAAAGGAGCAAACATGAATCGAAGAGGCTTTGTGAAATCTTTGACTGGCACGGCCCTCGCGGGCGCTGCGGCCGCACCCGTTGCGCGGGCGGCTGTTCCGAAGATGAAAATTACGCGCGTGCGCGTCTACGCGCCGCCCAATCCGAATCCTCTTTTCAATCAGGCCGACCTGGTGGTAACCGTCGAGACCGACGCCGGGATCACGGGAATCGGCGAGGGCGGCTCCCAGCAGTTGCTGGAACAGTGCGCCGGCCGGCTGATCGGACAAGATCCCCACTTTATGGAGCGCCGCTGGCAGGATATGTCCCGGGCTTTCTTCTATCCGCCCGGCCGCGAAAAGGAGCACGCGATAGGCGCTCTCGATCTGGCTCTGTGGGACATCAAGGGCAAGGTGCACAACCTGCCGGTCCATGCGCTTTTGAGCGGAATGGTCCGGAACTACTGCGAATGCTACAACACGGCCGGAGTTATCCCGGGCGTCAAACCTGGAATGCCTGTGAAGGAGCGAGCGCAGCTTACGATGGAGGCCGGCTATCGCGCGTTCCGGATGGACGCCGCTTCCACTACGCCCAACACTACTTACAATACTCGCGAAAGAATAAACCAGCTTTTCGACGATTGCGCACAGGCTCGCGACGGTGTCGGCAAGAACGGCGACTTCTGCATCGACTTCCACCAGAGGTTCGATCTTTCGGACGCTATTCGCGGCTGCGGGCTCATCGAAAGCCTGGCGCCTTTCTTTGTGGAAGACCCGGTGCGCACCGAAGCGTTCCAGGAGGATTTGCCCATCCTGCGTCGAACCGTGAAGGTGCCGCTCGCCGCCGGCGAGGAGTGGGGCAATCGCTGGGACTTCAACAAGCTGGTTGAAAACCACGATCTCGACTACGTTCGCGTGACGCTGCCCAACGTGGGTGGTATCACCGAGATGATGAAGATTGCGGCTATCTGCGAAACGCATTTCGTCGGCATCGTGCCGCATTTCACAGGCCCCATAGCCACGGCTGCTTTGGTGAATTCCTTGGGCACATTCTCCGGGCCGCTGCTGATGGAATATAATTTCCAGGGTCGAACGCTTCCGCACCTGCCGGTGTGTTTGGATTTCAAGAACGGTAAGCTGTATCCCAATGACCGGCCCGGCCTGGGCGTCGAGATCGACATGAAACAGCTAAAGATGGTTACCGAAATCACGCAGCCGGTTACCAATCGCGCTCAGGTTTATTTCCGGCCAGACGGCTCCATCACAAACTGGTAATCTCACAGGAGGTTTATGTCCACCTTCACTCGCAGGGAATTCGGCAGTGCCGTACTCGCCGTGTGCGCCCAGGCGCGCAAACTCGAGGCGTCGACATCCGGCATCGACGAGACACTGCGCTCCGGCATCGCGCGCAGAAAAATCCCAGCCGTCGCCGCCATGGCTGCCACCGCGACCCAGACGTTTTATACCGGCGCGTTTGGCAAGCGCGATGGTTCATCCGGCGTCGATGTCCAGCCCGACAGCATTTTCTCGATCGCCTCCATGACGAAGGCGATTGCCGCGACCGCAGCAATGCAATTGGTCGAGCGAGGAAAGGTGCAACTGGATGAACCGGCTTCGAAGTATCTGCCGGACCTCGGCAGGGCTCAAGTGCTGCACGGATACGACGCCTCTGGAAAAGCGGTCCTGCTGCCGCCGGTCAAGCCGATAACGCTAAGGCACCTGCTTACGCACACCTCGGGCTTCGCGTACGACACCTGGAGCGAGGAGATGTTCGAGTACGTGAAGAAGACCGGGTACACGATGCCGCCCGGTACGGTGGCTCCGCTTACGCCGCTGGTCTTCGAGCCGGGAACGCGCTGGCAGTACGGCTATAGCATGGATTGGGCTGGAAAGCTGGTAGAGGCAGTCAGCGGCCAGAATCTCGAGCAATACGTGCAGACGCACATCCTGCAGCCGCTGGGCATGAAGGACACCAGCTATATCATGACGGCGGAAAAATACGATCGCGTGGTCAGTGGGTCTCAGAAGCAGGCCGACGGAACCATGCAGGAGAATCCGCGCAAGCTACCCTCGCCGCCCAAGGCTTACAGCGGCGGCGGCGGGCTCTATTCCACGCCAGGCGACTACGTTCGCTTCATGCAGATGATTCTCAATCACGGCCGCGCGGGCAAGGAACGGATTCTCGAATCGAAGACAGTCGACATGATGTCGGCCAACCAGATTGGCGAGCTGGGCGCGGGGCGGCTCAAGACCTTCAAGCCTCAGCAGTCGGCCGACGTGGATCTCCATCCCGGCGCGGTAGACAAATGGGGACTCGGTTTTCTGATCAACACCAAGGCTTACGACAACGGACGCTCGGCGGGTAGCCTGGCATGGGCGGGCATTTTCAACACGTTCTACTGGATCGATCGTAAGCGCGGAATCTGCGCGACTATCATGATGCAGTTTCTGCCCTTCGTGGACAAGGAAGCGGTCGGGTTGCTCGGAGATTTTGAGCGGTCAGTGTACGCGAACCTGCGAAGCTAGCCTGGTGATGGATTTGCAATTGGCGTCGACACGAGTGTCGACGCGGCACGCAAGAGTGCGTGCGCTACGTTTCGAGTTATCTCCCGAACAGACTGCGCACGGGCGGCGGTGGATTGGTGCCCTTCAGGGCGAGCCATAGGATGTCGTTCAATTCGTCATCATCGTTCAGATCGGCATCGCTGAAATCGAGCCGCGCGGATCGGGCGGCGGTCGTTGAATTCTGGGGATTGTGCTCTTCGAGGGAGACGCGCGGTTTCTCGGCTTGGTAGGGCCTGAACACGCCTTCCTTCGCGAACGCGCCCAGCATCGGTCGGGCGCCTGCATCGAAGTGAGTCATGGGCCGCAGATGCAAAATCAGCTCCATGGTTCGAAGCATCGAGGTGGTGTTGTACATTCTGCTGTCAATTGTTCCGGTGTGCGTGTAGGGCGAAATAATGTAGGCCGCGGAGCGGTGCGAATCGATATGATCGGGTCCATTCTGAGCGTCGTCTTCGAGCACGAATATCGCGGTACTCTTCCAGAATTTGCTGCGCGACACGCCTTCCACGATCTGGCCCAGCGCGTAGTCGTTATCGGCGAACGATGAAAATGGCGCGAGCTTGCCGGGAGCAGTGCCGTTGGTGTGATCGTTGCCCAGTCGCATAAACATCAGCGCCGGCATCTTGTCGGCGTTCTCGAATTCTTTGAGATCCTGGAGAAACACCTGGGCGCGTTTTACGTCCGGATAATCCAGGTCGAAGCCGCGATACTTCATGTTGGTGATTTTAGCCAGCACTGAGTCCCGCACGGATTCGATTTGCACCGCGCCGTCTTCGGCAGCCTTAGGAAGATTGGTGGCCCAATATCCGTAATTGCGCATGGAAATTTCGTGGGCGGCCGCGTTGGTCCAAAGATAGCCCGCGGGTGGAAGGGCCGCCGGTTCACCGCCCTCGTAATCATAATGCTTGCGACGATTGGCGTAGCTATTCGGCCACAATTTCTGGACGTAGTCGTTTGCAATGGCGGAGGTCGACCAATTGTGCCCGTCGGCGCTCACATCGCTATTGACATAAAAATTGTCGAACAGCACAAACTCGCGGGCCAGCTTGTGGTGGTTCGGACCGACGTTTTCACGAAACAGGCACAGAGAGGGATCACTCTCGCCTTTGCCCAGATCGCCCAGCACCTGATCGTAGCTGCGGTTCTCCTTGACGATGTAAAGCATGTGCTCGATCGGAGGAAGGGAATCCGGCTGGCTGTCGAGCAGGTCGTCATTGTACGGCGAGTTGGCGAGGACATCGGTGGTGTATTGGTGCAGCGCTTCATCTGTGACCGGCGGGATGATGGATGCCGAGCCGGTCTGAATGCGTCCGACATATTCGACGGTTGCATCGCCACGGTAAGCCGGCGTGGCCCGAACGGTGGGGTTCGGCCCTTTGGGATTGGGATAGCTGCGGGAGCCGCGTCCGTTCAAGACGACCAGCCGGCCGTCCGCCAGCGCTTTGGCAGCGGTGGGATACCAGCCCGTAGGAATGAAGCCCCGCACGTCACTACGAGCTTCCTTGATATCGACCACAGCGGCGGCATTGGCATCCGAACAAACGACATACAAAGTGTTTTTATCGGCGCTGAGGGCGAGAGCGCTGGGAGTCATGCCGAGAGGATGCTGCGGAGTCATCCCAACGTTGATGGACTCGACCACGCTGAGATCGCCGCTGTCGGAGGCCGCCACGGCGTAAACATTATTGGTGTTCGCCGCCGAGACAAAGATTCGCGCCTTCCATTTAGGCGCATCGCCATCTTCGGAAACGGCGCCGCCGTCGCGCCAGACCATATCGGTGGGATGGGCACCGATGCGGACTATCTGGAGTTGCTGGCCGTTGCCGGTTTGGTGGTGATACATGGCACCATCGGCCCAACTAGTAACGAAGAACGATTTGCCGTCGGGGTGAAAAAGAATGCGATAGGGGCGGCGGCCGGTCTTGAAGCGATCGATGACCATACCGGATTGGGGATTCACCACCAGGATGGTGTCGTGATAGAGGTCGCAGGCGTAGAGCAAACGGCCGTCCGGCGAAACGGCGACATCGCCGATGAAATCGTGATAAGTCCGGTCGGCGGGTCGAACCATGTCGAAGGTGCGGGCCGGCTGCAGGCGGCCATTTTCATCGAATGAGAATTCGTAGATCGCAGCTCTGGAGCCGCCTCCGACCCATAACGTTTTGCCATTGGGGGAGAGCGCGAGCCCGAGCCAGGCGTCGTCCACCAGCGTTTGACCGATCTGATGACCATCTTTGGTGTCCAGCACGATGATAGAGGGCGGCCGGTAACCGCCGTTCAGCACTATCAGGAAACGGCCATCGGCGGACAACACCGAGGACATCGGCAGGGTGTCGAGTGGGATTTGCGTTCCAGCAGGCTTGACGCGCCAACCGCTGTTTAGCAGAAATGCGCCGTCAGGAAGCAGGCCGACCTGTTCGCGGGGCACGGGCTGTGAAGATGAAAGCGCCGCGATCAACACCACGGCGACGAGTCCCAGGAGCACACGGACTTGGGCGGGCTTGAAACGGGCTGGGGCGGGCCTGAAAAATGTTTTCATTCGGAAAACCTTTGAGCGATCGGAAAGCGCCGGCCGATGCCGAACGCTTTGGTTGTGACCTTCAAGCCGGGAGCGGCCTGCTGGCGCTTGTATTCGTTGCGATCCACTTTATTGACAATATCGCGCACCAAAGTGACAGGGAGATGAAGAGAATCGGCAATCTGCTGGGGCGATTCGTTGTTTTCAATGAAGCCGCGCAAAATCTGATCGAGCACATCGTATTCGGGAAGTGAATCGGTGTCTTTCTGATCAGGCCGCAGTTCGGCCGACGGCGGCTTGACGAAGACATTTTCGGGAATGGCGTTGGCATGGCGTTTGTTCGCGACGCGCGCCAGCGAGTAGACCAGCGTTTTGGGAACGTCGCTGATCACCGCCAGACCACCGCACATGTCGCCGTAAAGAGTGCAATAGCCGACCGCGAGTTCGCTCTTGTTGCCGGTAGTGAGCACCAGCGCTCCCCACTTGTTGGACAGCGCCATCAATGTGACGCCGCGCAGGCGGGACTGCAAGTTTTCTTCCGTGACTCCTACCGCGCCATCGTGGAACAAAGGATTCAGCGCGCCCAGGAATGCCTGGTACTGATCGCGAATGGGGATCAATTCAAAACGGATGCCGAGGTTACGCGCCATATCGCGCGCGTCGGTAACGCTGTGGCCGGAAGAATATGGACCCGGCATGCCGACGCCCAGTACGTTCTCTTTGCCAACAGCATCCACGGCGATGGCCGCGGTGAGGGAGGAATCGATGCCGCCGCTCAGCCCGATGATGACGCGCTCAAAGCCGCACTTTCGAATGTAATCGCGAGTGCCGAGCACTAGGGCCTGGTAGGCCGCGTCGCACTCATCCGGGTAGCTTTCGTGACGTTCGCCGGCGAGGGTTTTCGTATCGACCAGGACCAGGTCTTCCTCAAACGACGCCGCCGACGCGATCACATCGCCCTGGGCGTTCATGGCAAAGCTGCTGCCATCGAAGATGAGCTGATCGTTCCCGCCGACCTGGTTCACATAAACGATCGGAATCTGGTCGTGACGCGCGGTGGCGGAGAAGACTTCGCGCCGGAGCGAGCGTTTGCCCATGTGATAGGGCGAGGCGTTGATGCTGATCAGGACGCGCGCGCCGCACTGGGCTAGCTCATCCACCGGATCGCGGCTGTAAAGACGCCGCTCCCAAAATTGCTTATCGTTCCAGGCATCTTCACAAATGGTGAGCGCGGTCACCGAGCCGTCGAGTGTAAGTGGAAACTGTTTGGGCGCGGGCTCAAAATAACGGGTTTCGTCGAAGACGTCATAGCTAGGCAGCAGCATTTTGTGCTGCCGGAAAACAACGCGTCCGCCTTGGACCACGGCGGCGGTGTTGTAGATAGGGCGGCCCGAGGACTCGCTCCGGCGCGTTACTGTACCGACGATCAACGTCACGCCTAGGTTTGCGGCATCGGAAGCTAGTTGTTCCAGGTGCTTGTCGACGCCATCGAGGAAATTCTGCTTCTCGAGCAAATCGCGAGGCGGATAGCCGGTGAGCGTGAGTTCGGGAAAGACCACGACCTCGGCTCCGGAGGCGGCGGCTCGTTGGGCGAACGAAAGAATCTTCTGAGTATTGCCGCACAAGTCGCCGACGGTAGTATTCGTCTGTGCAAGGGCAATCTTCATGGAGAAACCACCATTGTACCGGGTGGCGGGCGGCGGGTTATTTGGCGGAGCGCGGCCGCGTGGGACTGCGCTGTTGCCGCTTCCGAAATCGTCGGACCTTGGCCCGGTTACCGCAATCCTTCATGTCGCACCACTGGCGGCTGCGGTTACGGCTGGTATCGAGGAACATCCATCCGCATTCCTCGCCTCCACATTGCCGTAGCCGCGAAAGATCACTGGAGATCAACAGGTCCGCCGCCGAGATCGAGACGGGCCAGAGGATTCGATCGAGGGCCGGCTCATCTTCAAAGGTCCAGCCGAAGGCGCCATGTGTGTGTGTGAGACGCTCGCGTGCCCTGGCAACGCGGAGCTCCCGGCTCAAGATGTCCAGGTCGGTTTTGCTCAGCCGGCGACCCGCGGTGACTGATTTGAAGATGCGATACAGCGCCTCCCGCAGCAATACCGCTCGAGCCAGTGTGGCTTGCGCACGCTGCAGGTGTGATTCCGCAACCCGGGCGAGACTACGGGATTCGGTTGGATTTGCGATGCCGGCGAGGCGGCTCCAATCGAGCAAATCACGGTAGTCAGCGAGTTTGTCGCGCAAGACGGTGGATGCGCCGACGCGGCCTCCAACAGTGTTGATAAAGTCCAGGCAGAGGCGCCCGCCGACGAACTTCCAGTTGTTTGGATTTGTTTGAATCTTAGCCATTATTATGAATTCGTAACCAACATCATTGCATTGACAGGTTACCGCGGGGAATGATATTCTGTAACCCCTATGCCGATCTTAGCAAGTTACAAGACCACCATCCGGATCGTACCGCTGCTTGCCCTGGCGGCGATTTCAGCGCCGGCGCAGCAGAAGGCGCCTCCCAGCCCGGCCAAGCAGATCAGCAACACTTTCGCCTATGTCAACAAGAACATTCTCGACATGGCGCAGGATTTCCCGGCCGAGAAGTACGATTTTCGTCTCAAGCCGGAGATGCGATCGTTCGGCGAAGTGATCGTGCACGTCACGTCGGGCATTGTTTATGCCGCCAAGAAAGGCCGCGGCGAGAACGTCAACTGGGACGAGATCGATCCGAAGAGCTACAAGACCAAGGACCAAATTGTGGCACTGCTTCAGAAATCGATCGCCGACGCTAACGCTACTTTGAAATCAGCGCCGGAAGAGACCTTCACGAAAAACTTGAATCCATGGCTGAGCGTGATCGAGCATTCCGGCGAACACTACGGATTGTTGGTCGCTTACTATCGCGCGAACGGGATGGTGCCGCCGGCGTCGCGACCGCAGCCCAAGAAATAAACGGGAGCCGATAAATTAACCGGCGGGTGGCAGCCGCACGCCCAGAACGTCGCGCAGATAATTGATGTTGTGCGCGATATAGTCGTCGACGGCGACATCCATATTTCCGCCGATGGAGTCGAAGCCATCGTCGCCCTTCCTGGGACCGTCGACGTCGAAAATCGCCCAGCCCTTGAAGTGCTTCTCGCGCAGAACCTTGAAAACGGCCACGAAGTCGACGCCGCCACCGCCCAGATTGTGATAGACACTCGCCACGCGGTGCTCATCCTGAGTGGGCGTGGAGGTGTTGCCGCGGTACTTGGCGTAGGTGTCCTTGAGATGGATTTCGGCGATGCGTGGGAAATAATCGCTGATGATTTGCGCGGCATCTCCGCCGCCCAGGACCAGATGTCCGGTGTCGGCCGTCATCCAGACATACTTGGGATCGGTGAGCTCCATGCACCGGCGCATGTCTTTTTCCCGTTCCAGGGGCCCCCAAATATGAGGATGCGGAGCCAGCCGGACTCCCATTTCAATCGTTTGGCGACCGATCGTGTTCAGCGTATTGGCGAGTCTCTTCAACTGTTCGTCGCTCGGGCCGCCAGGCGGACGCTGGCCCATATTGACCTTCCAATGGTCGCAGCCGAGCGGCTGGAGGAAATCGCGAGCGAAGGCGACATGGTCGGCAATGGTCTTGGGGATCTGATCCGGATCGATGAAATTGGTCGACTGTCCTTTCTCGCCATTAGACGCGTCGATGAAGGTGATGCCAGCGTCATCGAAGATCTTTTTGAGCTCTTTCGGATTTTTCCGATATTGCTCGATCATGTCCCCGTAGGGCTCAATGCCTTGCAATCCCAGGGCAGCGATTCTTTTGACGGCCCACACGACATCGTGCTGCTTGCCCCAGATGGAACTGGTGGTCCCGAAAAGAATGTCCGGATTGACGGGGTCGAGCGGCTTATGCGCAACCGCACCCTTCGCCGCGGATGGCCACACCGCGCTGGCAGCTGTTGCCATGCCGGACAATGCCAGCGCCGAAGACATGAACTCCCGCCGCTTGAGCCCGCGCTCAGTAACGTTTATAGACATGGAGACTCCCTTCCTCGAAGTTTTTAGCTTAGTCCAACAAGTGACCTAATTTTTGTTTCTTGGTCCGCAGGTAGCCCTCAGTGGACTCGTGCGGAGCGACGATACAGGGAATGCGCTCGGCCACCCGAATCCCGGCGCGCTCGAGCGCCGCAATCTTGTCGGGATTGTTGGACAGCAGGCGCACGCTACGGACCTTAAAATACCGCAGGATTTCGGCAGGCATCTGATAGTCGCGGAGGTCGGCTTCAAAGCCGAGCCGCTCGTTGGCTTCGACCGTGTCGGCACCGCCATCCTGCAGTTCGTAGGCTCGCAGTTTGTTGAGCAGGCCGATCCCGCGTCCTTCCTGATGCTCGTAGATGAGCAGGCCGCGGCCCTCTTCGGCGATCAAGTTGAGCGAGAGCTCCAGTTGCGACCGGCAATCGCAGCGAAGGCTATGCAAGACGTCGCCGGTTAGGCATTGGGAGTGGATGCGAACCAGCGGCGGCTCGGGTGACATTATGTCGCCCATCCGGAGCACCACACACTCCTGCACATCCGGCCCATAAGAACCTTCGAAGCCGAAGATACGAAAATGGCCGAAACGGCTCGGAAAATTCGCTTCCGCTACCTTAGTTAACATCCTGGAAATCGTGCTTTCATTATAATGATCGCAGGCGAGCGATGCTGGATCAGCAACAATTGGTGACTTTGCTGTTGAGGGTGGCGGTAGCCGCGTCGCTGGCCAGCATTTTATCACGCTTCCCCGCTTTCCAGCGCATGTTGATGCGTGAAGAACGGACCCTGGTGCAGCGGGTGAAGCTGGCTTTGAGCTGCGCGGCGCTCTATGGGGCGAGCGTGGCAACCCGAGTCCTGAATCCCAACTATCACGCAGTGGATTTGGGGCTCGAGGGCAGCCTCGTTTCAGGAATGGTCGGCGGGTATGTCACGGGTCTGCTGGCGGGCGTGCTGATTTCGATCCCGGCGGTTATCAATCACGAGTTGATGTCGATGCCGCTTTTCGCCGGCGTGGGCGTGTTAGGCGGCTTGTTACGCGACATCGCGCCCGAGAAGGAAGACGTGTGGCGTTTCTCGCCGCTCTTTAGCTTGGCTCCTGCGCGCTTGCGGCAGCGGCCCTATCAGCTCAGGCTAATGTTCCAGCTGGGCTGCCTGTTCACGATTATCTTTACCGATCTCCTGCGGGTTTCGGTAGCGAGGGTATTTCCGAAGGGTCAGGTATTTCTGGGCCCGATCTTGAGCAACAGCCACCTGGGGACATCGATCGCTTTCTATGCCAGCTCAGTATTTGCCGTCATGCTTCCGCTCAAGATCTGGAACAATACTCGCAACGAGAAGAAGCTTGAAGCTCAACAACTGCGGCTGAACGAAGCCCGGCTGGCGGCGCTCACCAGCCAGATCAACCCGCACTTCCTGTTCAATACGCTGAACTCGGTTTCTTCGCTGATTCGAAGCAATCCCGATCAGGCCCGCAGCGTGGTTTATCGACTATCCAGCATCTTGCGCCGCTTGCTACGGAAGACCGACAACCTGGTGCCGCTGCATGAGGAGCTGGAGTTTATCGACAATTACATGACGATCGAGATGGTACGCTTCGGCGAGAAACTGCGGTTTATCAAGGAAATCGAGCCACAAACGCTGGACCGACTGGTTCCCAGCATGCTGCTCCAGCCAATTATCGAGAACAGCATCCGGCATGGCTTGAGCAGCAAAGTGGATGGCGGTATGATTCGGGTGCGGAGTTGGTTGGCAGAGGGGAAGCTGCAACTGGTAGTTGAGGACGACGGCGTCGGGATCCCGGAGACGCGGCTGGCGACGCTGTTCGAGCTGGGAATCGGCGTGAGTAACGTGAATGAACGCCTGAAAGTGCTGTTTGGCCAGGACTACCGTATGTGGATCGATAGCAAACTGGAAGAAGGGACACGCACTGGAATCGAGATTCCCGAGCTCCCGACTGCAAGCGAGGTCGTGCGAGAGCTTACCACAGCGGGCTGAAGCAGGAAACCTGGCCGGACCGGAGGCCGTCTTGTAAGGTGTTGGCTAACTAAGTGACTCCTACGATTACCGCGAATACGCGCTACCAGGATTGTGTCAATCCGCAATGGGCACGCCTGCTGAACGTCCTGCAGTTGAACATCCGGTATACGCGCTGTTTGGGCACGGAGCTCCAGACCGAAGATGGCCGCCGGATTCTCGACTTCCTGTCGGGATATTGTGTGCACAATGCCGGGCACAACCATCCGGACATTATTGCAGCGTTGAAGGAAGAATTGGATCAGTGCGGTCCAGCGATGCTGCAGAGCCATGTTCCCGAGCTGGCCGGCGATTTGGCCGAGCGGCTGTGTTCTCGCGCGGGTGGCCGGATGAAGAAGGCATTCTTCTGCAGCTCAGGCAGCGAGGGCGTCGAGGCGGCAATCAAGTTTTCACGCGCGCATACCGGGCGCACGGGACTTTTGTACGCCGACGGCGCATTTCATGGGCTCACCTGCGGAGCGCTTTCGTTGATGGGCGATCCGTTTTGGCGCGAGGGTTTCGGCCCGATGTTGCCGGACACCGAACAGATTCCGTTCGGCAATCTCAGGGCGCTGCAGGAGAAGCTGGCCACGCGGAAAAATGCGGCTTTTATCGTCGAGCCGATCCAGAGCGAAGCGGGCATCCGCGTTCCGGAGCGGGAATATCTTCCGGGCGCGCAGGCATTGTGCAAGCGATATGGAACGCTGTTCGTCGTGGATGAAGTGCAGACGGGGATGTATCGGACCGGACCTTTTCTGGCTTCGCATTTGTTCGAGGCGGATCCGGACATGGTAGTGCTGGCCAAAGCGCTAAGTGGCGGACTGATTCCCAGTGCGGCAGTGCTTACGACGGATGAAGTCTACGATTCGGTTTATGGATCGCTGAAACGCGCTCTTATCCATACTTCCACGTTTAGTGAAAACGGCTTGGCGATGCGGGCAGGACTGGCGACTTTGAGCGTGTTAGAACGCGAGGGTCTGGGCGATCGGTCGATTGTCATGGGCGAGTATTTGCGCGAGCGGTTGCGCGATGGGCTTTCGGGCTACGAGATGGTGAAAGAAGTCCGTGGCGAGGGGCTGCTGAATGGAATCGAGTTCATTGCGCCGCGGAAATTGACGCTGCGCGTCCCATTTGAAGCCTTTATGAAAATCCATCCTGCGATGTTCGGGCAGGTGCTGGTGATGCAGCTTTTTCGACGGGGCTTCCTGACGCAGGTCTGCGGGAACAACTTCATGGTGCTGAAGGTGGCGCCGCCACTAGTGGTAAGAGAGCAGGAAGCCGACGATTTTGTACGCGCCGCGACAGAGGTGGTGGAGTCGATGCACTCTTCGGCTACTTTCTGGACCGAAGCCCTGGGCATGGCGCGCCGGGTAATGGACATTTAAATAATGACGCGATTCTTTTTGTCGACGATACTGGCAGGTCTGGCGCTTGCACGCCCATCGATGGCCGCTTCAGTCCCGTCGGTGGTTCCAATGATTCAGACGGGCTACCGCCAGATGTACAACCTCGAGTTCGACGGGGCGCACCAGACTTTTGCGCAATTTGAACAGCAAAGTCCCAATGATCCACTCGGCCACGTTTCCAATGCAGCCGCCTATCTGTTCGCCGAGTTCGACCGGCTCAACATCCTGCAATCGGAATTTTTCGTGAATGACGACCGTTTTCGGCGCGCTAAGAAGCTGACGCCCGACGCTGCGGTGCGGCAGGCTTTCGATCGGGAGCTTGCGAAGGCCGAGGAACTGGCCAACGGTATTCTGGCTCGGTCGCCCCAGGACACCGATGCGCTGTTCGCAAACATTCTCGTCATGGGACTGCGCGCGGATTATGCAGCACTCGTCGAAAAGCGGTATCTAGATTCGCTGCGGGTGATCAAGAACAGCCGTGAGACAGCGGAGAAACTGCTGGCCATCGCCCCCAACTATTACGACGCCTATCTGGCCATCGGGGTTGAAAACTACATGCTGAGTCTCAAAGCCGCACCGGTGAGATGGCTGCTGTCATTAAGCGGCGCGCAGGTGGATCGCGAGCGCGGCATCCAGAACCTCCGTTTGACAGCGGAGAAAGGCCAATATCTGAGCCCCTATGCGCGTTTGCTGCTGGCAGTGGCAGCGATGCGAAACAAGGACTGGACGCAGGCACGGGATCTGCTGGCAGCGCTGGTGCGCGACTTTCCCCACAATAAGCTCTATTCCGAGGAACTGGCTCAACTTCAGTAGAATACGGCAGAGGAGCCGAAGCGACCACTCATATGACGATCGCCGGTGTTGCAAGCGCGTTCCCCCCGCATAAATACGATCAGCGTGTGCTTTTATCGGCGCTGCAGCGTCACTTTGGCCCGATGGTTGAAAACCCGGTGTTTATGGAGCGCCTGCAGGCTCGCGTGGGCGTCGAGACGCGGCATCTGGCGCTGCCCATCGAAGAATATTACGATCTCAAAAGCTGGGGTAAGGCCAACAATCATTGGATTGAAGTGGCGGAGGAACTGGGACAGAAGGCGCTATGCGGCGCACTGACCCGGGCCGGTTTCGCGACGTCGGATCTGGGCGCGATCTTTTTTGTCTCGATCACCGGCATATCGAGTCCATCGATTGATGCGCGGCTGATCAATCGCATGAGCCTGCCGGTTAACATTAAGCGGGTTCCTATCTTCGGGTTGGGCTGCGTCGCGGGCGCGGCGGGAATCGCGCGGGCGGCGGATTACGTGCTGGCCTATCCGAAGCAAGTGGCGGCCGTCCTGGCGGTGGAACTCTGCTCGCTCACACTGCAGCAGGGAGACTTGTCGGTTGCCAATCTGATCTCGTCGGGCCTGTTCGGCGACGGCGCGGCGGCGGTGCTGGTGTCCGGCGCTGAACGTCAGGCGAATGGCCCGGAAATCCTCGCGACGCGGTCGGTGTTCTATCCGAATACAGAGCATGTGATGGGCTGGGACATCTCTGAAAAAGGCTTTCGGATCGTGCTGTCGCGCGAGGTTCCCGAGGTGGTCCACGAGCATCTGGCATCCGACGTCGACGCATTCCTGGAAGAGCAGGGTCTCTCACGATCGGACATCGGAAATTGGATTCTGCACACCGGCGGTCCGCGGGTGCTGGAGGCGACGGCCGCGGCACTGGACCTGCCCGAAGACGCTCTTGCGGTTTCGTGGGAATGTCTGCGCAGGACTGGCAATTTGTCCTCCGCCTCCGTGCTGGTAGTGCTCGAAGAAGTGATGACGAAGCGGCGGCCGGCGGCGGGAACTTACAGTTTGCTGGCCGCGATGGGCCCAGGCTTCTGCTCCGAACTCGTTTTATTAAGGTGGTAGTTTTACTTTGAAAGCATTTCCCAAAAACACTGACGTTTTCATCGTAGGCGGTGGACCGGCCGGCTTGGCGGCGGCGATCGCAGCGCGTCTGAAGGGATTCGATGTTGTGGTGGCCGATGCCGCGCGCCCGCCCATCGATAAAGCTTGCGGCGAAGGGCTGATGCCCGATTCTTTCGCGGCACTGCGCGGTCTGGGAGTAGTACTCGACGATATCGAGCAGTCGTTCCCGTTTCGCGGCATCCGCTTCCACGGCGCCGGTGTGTCGGTTGCGGCTGTATTTCCCGAGGGCCAGGGCATCGGTGTTCGTCGAACCCGTCTGCATGAGGTGCTGATCGAACGCGCCCGCCAGGCTGGGGTATCGATGCTGTGGGGCACGCGCGTGAATGGCGTGTCGGTGGGGAACGTCTCTCTGGACGGCGGCGTGGTTCACACCCGCTGGGTGATCGGCGCCGATGGACAGAACTCGCGAGTCCGGCATTGGGCAGATCTCGATGCCGCACGGCATGAATCGGCACGCTACGGATTTCGGCGGCACTATCGGGTCGCGCCGTGGACCGATTATATGGAGATCTACTGGGGGTCGGGCTGTCAGATGTACGTGACGCCGGTGAGCCCCCAGGAAGTGTGTGTGGCCCTGATCTCGCACGATTCCCATCTGAGGTTCGCGAGCGCTCTACCCCGGTTCCCCGAGCTGTATTCCAAGCTGAAGCGCGCCTCGACTTCAACGGCGGAACGCGGCTCTGTCACGGTGTCGCGGCGTTTGCGCCAGGTCTACCGCGATCAGACTGTTTTGATCGGCGATGCCTCGGGCTCGGTGGATGCGATCGCGGGCGAAGGCATGAGCTTGTCTTTCCATCAATCGCTCGCGCTCGCTGATGCGCTAGTCGACGATGATCTGGAAGCCTACCAGGAGGCGCACCGGCGGCTCATGCGCCGTCCCGCTTTGATGGCCGGCCTGATGCTGTCGCTTGATCGGTTTCCCTGGCTGCGTCCGCTGGCCCTGCGCGGAATGGCGTTCCAGCCCGTGGTTTTCGAGAAGCTGCTGGCTGTACACGTGGGCGCAGAGTCCGAGGTATTGGCTGTTTCGTGAAGAAACTCCTTTCGCTTTTCATCTGCGTTGCCGGCGCGGCGGCGAGCGGGACCACTTTCGATCTCGATCCTTCCAAGACCCAAATCAATTTCACTCTGCACGATCCGCTGCACACCGTCCAGGGGAGTTTCAATCTCAAGCGGGGAAGTATACAGCTTGATACCCAGACCGGCAAAGCAACCGGTGAGATGGTGATTGATGTACCAAGCGGTATCAGCGGCAACGGGTCGCGCGACAAGCGGATGCACAAAGAGATCCTGGAGAGCCAGAAGTATCCGGAGGCGGTGTTCACTCCAGATCGAGTCCGGGGGACGATCGCGCCGGAAGGCACGTCGGAGATCGATGTACATGGAAGCTTCCGGATTCACGGCGCCGATCACGAGATCACCGTACACTTTCAGGTGCAGGCCAATGGCAGCCGGTACATCGCGGTCGGGCAGTTCTTGATTCCGTATGTGCAGTGGGGCATGAAAAATCCCAGCAATTTTCTCCTGAAGGTAGACGATAAGGTTGCGATCGACGTGCGGGCGGAGGCTGTGGAAAAGCGTTAAGCGTTTGCGCAGGTCTCTCGCAGGACGGGAACCCGCGCCACAGCTGCGCCGCTAAGCCTTGGCTGGAATGGTCCAGTCGACCGGAACCTGCCCTTCGGGCAGCAGCTCACCTTTTTCAAGGTGACGAGCTTTGCTGGCAAAGTGGGCGGCGTGCGGATCGTGCGTGACCATTACGATGGTCTTGCCGAACTCTTTGTTCAGGCGCGATAGCAACGTGAGAACATCTAGTGCTGATGCGGCATCGAGGTTGCCGGTGGGCTCGTCGGCGAGAATCAAGTCCGGATCGGTTACTATAGCGCGCGCGATGGCCACGCGCTGTTCCTGGCCACCAGAGAGTTGGCGAGGGAGGTGGTCCATGCGGTCGCCTAGTCCAACCAGCTTCAACGCGGTCTCGGCATGCTCCAGCCGCTCTTTCTTCTTGAGATTCGTTAGCTTCAAAGGCAGCTCGACATTCTCGATAGCGCTCAGAACAGGAATTAAGTTGAACGATTGGAAGATGAATCCGATGTGCTCATTGCGCCAGTGCGCGATGGCCCGGTCGCTCAACGCGCGCAGATTTTGGCCAAGAACGAGAATCTCGCCGCCAGAGGGGCGGTCCATGGCTGCGATGAGATGAAGCAGCGTCGATTTACCGGAACCGGAAGGACCCATCAGCGCGATGAACTCGCCACGGGTGATGGCGATGTCGACATCTTTCAGAGCCACGACCTGAAATTCGTCGCGAATAAACTCCTTGGTCAGCTCGTGAGTTTCGATTACGATCTCGTTCATAAGCAGGTCTTCGTGATTTAAGCCTTAGCGCGCACTCGCTGGCCGTCTTTCAGGTCTGCGGGCGGATTCGAAACGATGTCCTCGCCGCCGATCAGACCGTCGCTAACTTGCACTCCGCGAGCAGTGGTCCCGGCCACTTTCACGCTTCTTCGAACGGCCTTGCCGCCCAGGACCACAAATACGCCGTTGTCCCGGACCGCCGATGCGGGCACGGTTACAATGGGCTTCGACTCCGCCTGGCCGTCCGCCGGCTTCTCGGTTGAATAAAATGCGACGCTGGCGTTCATTTCCGGCCGCAGATACGCGTCGGGATTGATCACCTTCACCTTCACCTGCACGGTCGCCTTCTGGCGATTGGCTTCGGGTGAGATTTCGTGGATCACGCCCTGATATTTGCGATCGGGATAGGCATCCGTGGTGACGATGCCGGGCTGGGTGGCATTGAGCTTCGCAAAGTCGTTCTGGTTGATGTCGAGCTCGACTTCCAGATCGTGCAGATCGGCGATGGAGACGACGTAACCTTTAGCACCTTTGTCGCCGACGAATCCGGTGGTGACGAACTCCCCTTTTTCGACATTTCGCTCCAGGATGGTGCCGTCGATGGGCGCGCGGATGACAGTGTTATCCAGCTGCACTTGTGAATAATTGAGTGTGCCCTGCGCTTGATTGACCTGGGCGCGCAGGGCGTCGATCTCTTCCTGCCGGGGGCCGAGACGGACGAGTTCATAGGCACGCTCGAGTGAGGACACCTTCGCTGCGGCGCCGTCGTAACGCGCTTGTGCGTCATCCAGCGTCTGTTTGGCCATCACTTTGTCCTGGACCAGGCCACGTGCGCGCTCTAAAGTGACGCGGGCGTTCTCTTGATCAGCGCGGGCCTGCTCCACGTCCGCCTTCGCCTTGGCGATCTCTTCCGGCCGAGAACCATGCTCGGCTTCGGCGAGACGAGCCTTGAGAGTTTCGAGCTGGCCCTGGGATTCCAGCATTCGCGCGCGATATTCGTCGTCCTCCAGCCGCACCAGCACTTGGTCGGCCTTCACTCTGTCGCCTTTTTCGACTCCGATGGAGGCCACCTTGCCGACCACTTTCGAAGCCAACTCGATTTTATGAGCGGCGATGATATAGCCGGTGGCGTTGAGAATGACGGCTCCGCCGCCATTTGCCATTGGGGCGACGGCCCGCACGCGAACAATTTCGACTTCGGTGGCGGCGTTCATCTTTCCGTAGATGAAGCGGGCCAAGCCAAGCAGCGCGAAGAGCGTAACGCCGGCAACGATCCAGCGCACCGCCCAGGGCGAAGGGCCCTCTGAGCGGCGCTTGGAGCGATCGATACGCAAATCTTTGAGTTGCGATTCCATCCTAATCTTAAATTTCTCTCAAGGCGGTCAGGATCTCTTTGCGGGCGGCCATTCTTGCGGGAAACAATCCGCCCAGCGCCCCCATGAAGATGGCAAACGCGATCCCGATCAGCATGATTTCCGGGCTAACGCGAAAATTGAATGCGATCTCGCTGAAGGTTACGAAACTGCCGATTCCTGTGGTGATGTTGTTCAGAGGGAGCACCAGCAGGCAACCGATCAGACCGCCGATGATGGCAAGCAGCAACGATTCCAGCAGAAAACTGAAGAGAATGCTGCCACGCGAAAACCCAAGCACGCGCAGAGTCCCGATTTCTCTGGCTCTCCGGGCGACCGCCGCATACATAGTGTTCATGGCGGCAAAACTGCTACCTACCGCCATGATGATGGAGATGAACAGGCCCAGGAATTGCAGCGGCGCGGCAGAACTGGTCTGCGCATCCCAATAGGACTTCTCGGTTTGTGCTTCGACCCCCAGGCGCCGATCATCATTGAGCGAATTAATCAGGGCAGAAACGGCGGCCTGATCGGTAGCACGCAGCAGGACCGAACTGAGGCCGTCGGAGCGGTTGAAATCGGAACTGATCTGATTCAAGTCGCCAAAGATTTCGCTGTTCGCCGCCGCTTGCCCGGCGTCCATGACGCCAACTACTTCCCATTCGCCGCGTCCGAAGCGAAGTTTCTCACCCATTCGCGCGCCGGGATAGCGCTTGGAGATGGACTTGCCGACGACGACCTCGCGCTGGCCGGGCTGGAACCATCGCCCGGTTTCGAGCTTGAGACCGTCGCGCATTTTAACTCCTATCGGGAGAAGGCCTCGCAGCGAAATATTCATACCATCGGGACTGTCGACACTCGGTAGATTGATGACGGTTATCATTTCGAGCGAGGCCATGGGATCGTTGCCGTCGCGCGCGATGCCGGGCATGGACTTCAACGTTTGAAAATTTTCGGGCGTCATGGCGCTGCTCAATTCCGCAGTCGACCCTTTGCGCATGACGAGAACCTGGAGCGGATTACCGGTCGACTGGAACGCGGTTTGCAAACCATGCACCAACGCGAGAACCGCCAGCAACACAGCCACCGTCAGCGCTATACCGAGCGCGGTCATTATAGTGGTAGTCTTTCGCACCACCAGGTTGCGCAAATTATAGGAAATCGGTAGCGCCATGGAACTCTAACCGGCGTATCGCAACGCATCCAGAATCGTTGTTCGCGATGCTCCCCAAGCCGGCACGAATGAGCTGGCCAGGCCAATCAGCAGAGCCACGCCTAGCGACAGTGCGCCAACTACAGGTGTGATGCCGAGCGAGCTGAGTCCAGACATGAAGTTCGCAGCCGGGCTATGGCTGATCATGCTGCACATCCCGGAGGCGAGCAGAGATCCCAGGAGTCCTCCGATGAGGGAAATCACCGCCGCCTCGCCCAGAATGATGCCGAGGATTGCGCGGGGACTGAAGCCCAGCGTTTTGAGTATGCCCACTTCACGGATCCGTTCGCGCACCGACATCGAAATGGTGTTGCCGGAAACGAGCAAGATCGTGAAAGTGACGGCGCCGCAAATGGCCATGATGAACAATTTCAGGTTGCCAATGAAGGAAGCGAAGCTTAACTGGAAGGCCTTTTCCGATTCACTCTTGGTGGGGAACGGCGAGGATTCGAATTCGTGGTCGATGGCAGTAGCGATATGGGGGACATCCGCGGCGCTTTCGGCTTGAACCAGAAAGGCGCCGACCAGATCCATCTGGGAATTCTTAGCTGACAGAAGGCTTTCTTTTAAGTACTCATAACTGAAGTAAAGCTCCGGCACTCTGTCCGGCTCATCGTAAATACCGACCAGTTTGAGATCGAGAGTGACAGGTAAGAAATCCCCTACCAGGGTAATTCGGTCGCCCAGCTTGAAGTTCAGTTGGTTGGCCAGGGTGCGCGAGACAATGCAGCCGGTGCGCTCCCGCTGGAACGCCAGTTTCTGATCGTCCGGCATCTGGTATTCGGGCATTACGTTGAGCAGGTGAGCGGGCTCGGCGGCAAAACGAGGGAACATATTTTTGGGATCGCGGTTATCCTTGTAGACGCCGCCGAACCACTGCCATACCGAAAGGTCCTTTACTCCCGGGATGCGCGCGATCTTGGCACGGTAAGAGATCGGGACCGGTTGCGTCAGAGAAACGCGGTGGCGCGTGATGAGGCGGAGGGCCTGGGCAGGCGTCGGGTCGCCCAAGAACAACGCTTGGTACATCGCCATCAGCACTCCCAGGATGCAGAGGGAAACCGCGATGCTGCCGATGGTCAAGATACTGCGCCGCCGATTACGCAGACTATTCTTCAGAATGAGCGAAAGATAGCGCATGTTGGCCCGTTTCTTCTATTCTACAGGGACGATGTCCACCGATGAATTGTTCCACCGGGAAGATGAGTTGTTTCTAGGAGAAGCGCTGGAATTGGCACGTCAGGCGGAGGCGAACGGAGAGGTGCCCGTAGGCGCCGTCGTGGTGGTGGATGGTAGCATATGCGGCCGGGGCTTCAATTCTCCCATCCGCTTGAATGACCCGTCGGCGCACGCCGAGATCCTAGCGCTGCGCGAGGCGGCCGGTGCGCTTAAGAATTATAGACTCGAAGATGCGACTCTGTACACGACGCTGGAGCCGTGCGTGATGTGCGCCGGGGCGCTGGTGGCGGCGCGGGTGAAGCGCTTGGTCTTTGGCGCGCGGGACCTGCGGTTCGGTGGCGTGCGAAGCAAGTTTCGGCTGGCGGATTCGGAGTTACTGAACCATCGAGTGGAGGTAGTGGAGGGAGTGCTCGGTGCCGAGTGCGTCGAACTCGTGAAGAGATTCTTCGAACGGAAAAGATAAATATTGGTCGATTTGTGAATATGCGGCGAGTCACGCGGTATTGCTGCACCGTGTGGTCCGCCTGCGTGTTGTTGCAAGCGCAGCAAGATTCAAAGGCGTTACTTGCCCGAGTGCGCGAAAGAGTGCTGGCGACAGTGGACCGGCTGCCAAATTATATGTGCACCCAGACAATCGATAGGGCGCAATGTGCACCGGTGAAGATCATCCAAACATCGTCGTGCGCGGAACGGATGCGATGGAGGAGAAAAGGATTGAAGCAAAGTCTGACCACTTCCGATCGCTTGCGGCTGGACGTTGGGGTGGCAGACAACCGGGAAATATACTCCTGGGTTAGCGAAAACCGGTTTCGTAACCGGAGTCTTTCCGATCTCGCCGGAGAGGGAACGATTTCAAATGGAAGCTTCGCGTAGTTCCTGAGGATGATTTTCCGCGTCGACGCCGGTGATCTTCTTTACAAAGGGAGGGTCAATGAAGCAGGCCGGACGCTGGACGAATTCAGATTCCGAGTATCGCTGGAGAAAAGTCACTACTCGTTCTTCAATCGAAAAGAACGGACCATGATTGGGTATCAGGGGATGTTCCTGGTGGATCCGAAGAACGGCGATCTGGTGCGCTTGGTTATAACCAGTCAGCCTTAGGAGAAACCGGTACTTGCGAAATCACCACGACCATGGAATACGCGCCGGTACGCCTGAACAGATCCGATTTCATGCTGCCGACCGAGGCTCACCTCAAGATTGTCGATACCAATGGAGATGAATTCGATAATCAGACGGTCTATTCTTCTTGCCACGAATTTCTGGGGGAATCGACACTCACATTTGAGCGGCCGCCAGAACCCTCAGTTGAGACGCGCGCATTGGCTTCGAATGGCGCGGCTATCGAACTTCCGCCCGGCATTCCGTTCACGGTGGCGCTTACTCAAGACGTTGACAGCGGGGTGGCTGCCACCGGCGATCCGATCACTGGCCGGATGACATCCGCGATCCGTGACGAGTCCGCTAAGATTCTGGTTGCAGAGAGCGCCGCGATCACCGGCCGCATCCTCCGGATACGGCGTTTCTACGGACAGTCGGCATTGTTAGTGATCGCTGTGAAGCTGGAAACCCTGGATGCCGGAGGTACGCCTCGACCCTTTTCGGCGGCAGTCTACCCCAGCGACACCGATTCCACGGAGCGGACCGGCGTCTCCATTGGGGGCTGGAATCTAGGGCCCACAACCACGCTAACCGACCGCGGCGTGGCTGTTTTCGAGTTTCAAAATACAAGCGTGAATCCCGTGATTAGAGCGGGACTGGAATCGAAGTGGGTTACGATCGCTCCCTGACCGGCACGGCTCAGAATCCACGTCCCAAGCCGCCGGCATCAGGGCTATTGGCTGTTACTGCGGCCCGCCGGGTTGCTGGTTTTCGAATACAATGCCAACCGCAGGTTGCCCAACTCCCCAAGTAAACGAAACGCTGGTGGGGAGAATTGTAGTAAGAGTGACGTTACCGGTGATGCTGAATACGGTAGAAGCGGGATCTTCGGCGACAGTATAAGAAGTACCCGCCACAAGATCGCAAACGACAACCTGCCCGGTTGTGTCGGTGAAAAACTGGTTCATAACCCCCTGCGAGTCGGTCACATCAAATTCCCAACTTATCCCCGGCGTAAGACTTCCATCGGCTTGCAGAAACAACTTCTGGACGGTCAGGCAAAAAGTAGCCGACGCGGTGTTGACCTTGAAATTGTCGGTTTTCGACGCCGATGGCACGAAACCGTGGAAGCAACCAGAGCCACAAGAGTAATCGACCTTGGAGGCATCTCCGACGAAGCTGGTCACCGGCGTAACCCAAACCTTGTATGCGCCGCCGTTGTTGGACGTTGGGAGGAAGTCACTCGGGCATGACAAATTAGCCAGGCGAATGGTGACCCCACCCGGATCATTCTGATTGGGACCCGTCACGTGAACCGGTCCACCCGAACCCGTGTAGGTCACGATAATGCCACCGGTAACATGGAAGCTCCTGTTAAAGACTATGTCGGTACTGAGCAGCGTCGCTCCGCTCGGATCGGTGACTTGAAAGTAATAATCGCCGTCCGGCAAACCTGCGGCATGCGCGGGAGCGTGAGGGCCGGGGCCACCGTTGAGGTAGACCGAGCAGGGGGAATCATACTGATTGCCGTTGACTACAGTGCCACTGCTGTTGGTCGTAAAAATCGCGCCGCTCAGGCCGGCAGTAAGAGAGGAAACGCCGCTAAGTAGCAGCGCACAGGTTAACACGGGTATGGCGAATATTTTAGTTTTCATAAATGACTCGCTGCGATCTTAGCATCGGGTGTGAAAAATACAGCCTCGGCAGTACCCTTAGTTAGGGCCTTCAAAAACGCTCGTCGCGCGAGGAGTTTTGGTGTAGTCGATTAGTCCTATGCGAAAGGTGATAGGGAGTAACAACGCGCTGTCGGAACGGCGTGAAATGATCAATGTAAAATCGACCACACTTGCGAGGCAGCCTGGTTCGTAGATTGTTGAGGTTGCTGGAACTTTTACTTGGAGGGCGGCGTGCACCCCTACCGGTGTGGACTCTGAGGAAACCCAGTTAACTGAAAAAGGACGCGTCGGTATGCCGGTGCGGCAGATTGCCCGATGGATTGTCATCACGGCAGGAGTATTGATGATCGCGGCGACGGTTCCTATCGGGGTCGTCTACCACCGAGTTTCGAGACGCGTTGATGAGCGCCTGGCGGCCGGCCCGTTCCAAAGCGCTGTCACCTACTATGCCGCGCCGGAAGTCCTTTCGTTGGGCGATGCGATCACGCCGACGGAACTATCGGAAGCTTTAAAGCGCGCGGGGATCGGCTCCGGTGTGAGTGACAACGAGGTGGCAGTGCATTCCGCGGTACCGGCCCAGATTCAATTCACCAAGGGCACGATTTCTTCCATCAGTGATGTCAATGGCCGTCGCGTTACACGTTACGAGGTTCCAGCGCAGCTCGTCACCAACCTGTCCAATCAAGGGCGGGAGAAGCGTTTGATGGTGCATTACTCCGACCTGCCACCGGCGCTGGTGCACGCCATCGTATCGGCCGAGGACAAGCACTTTTTCAGGCACTCCGGTTTCGATGTCCCACGAATCGGGAAGGCGATGTACGTAGATGTAAGACAGCGCCGCAAAGAACAGGGCGCATCGACGATTTCGATGCAACTGGCACGGAATCTTTGGCTGGCTCGCGACAAGAATTGGAAGCGAAAGATGCGCGAGGCGCTCATCACGTTTCACCTGGAACACAAGCTGAGCAAGCAGCAGATCTTCGAAGATTACTGCAACGCGGTGTACCTGGGCGGGCAGGGCAGCTTCAGCATTAGCGGATTCGGGCAAGCGGCGCGCGTTTATTTCAACAAAGACATTCAAAACCTCAATCTCACTGAATCCGCGATGCTGGCCGGCCTGATCCAGCGGCCTAGCTACCTGAATCCTTTCCATAATCCGGAGCGGGTACGAGAGCGACGGAATGTGGTGCTGGCGTTGATGCGCGAGAACAAGTACATCACGCGGGCCGAGTACGATAATGCTGTTGCAGCCCCGCTGGGTCTTCATCCCGGCGCGAGCGAATTGTCGGAGTCGCAGTATTTCCTGGACATCGCGAGCGAGGCGGCCTCGAAGAAATTAGAGGACCATCGGTCTTCAGGATCGGCTGAAGTTTATACAACGATCGACCTGCGACTGCAGCGCGCCGCCGAACAAGCGATCGCGGATGGCATGCGGCTGGTGGACAAGGAGCTGGCGGCACGGCGCAAGCGCGGAGAGCCCGTGGGGCCGAGGCCGCAGGTGGCTCTGATCGCCCTCGATCCGCGTACTGGAGAAGTAAAAGCTCTGTGCGGCGGCCGCGATTATGCATCCAGCCAACTGGACCGCGTGCTATCGAAACGTCCTCCTGGATCGGTATTCAAGCCTTTTGTCTACACAGCGGCGCTGAATACAGCCTTAGGGGGAGGCGATCCGGTATTGACACCGGCGTCGTCAGTGGATGATTCGCCGACGACTTTTGAATACGGCAACCAGAGTTACAGCCCCAGCAATTTCAAGAATGAGTTCATGGGGCGCGTGACGCTGCGCTATGCGTTGGCGCACTCGCTCAATGTAGCTGCCGTTAAGGTGGGCGAGATGGCGGGCTTCGATAAGGTAGTTGCGATTGCGCACCAGGCTGGTCTCAACGAGGACATCCAGCCCACTCCAGCCGTGGCGCTAGGCGCGTATCAGGTTTCGCCTCTCGAAATCGCGGGTGCGTATACGATGTTTGCCAACAACGGTGTGCGGGTACAGCCGGCGTTTATATCGTCGATCCGGGATCAGAGCGCCGAGCTGTACCATCATCAGCCCGAGATGAGGCGGGTTTTAGATCCGCGGGTGGCCTTCGTGATGGTGGACATGTTGCAAGAGGTGATGCGCAGCGGAACAGCGGCCGGCGTGAGGGCGCGTGGATTCAAGCTGCCGGCTGCTGGAAAGACGGGAACGTCCCATGACGGCTGGTTTGCGGGATTCACGTCGCAGCTTTTGTGCGTGGTGTGGGTGGGCTTTGACGATTACAGCGAACTGGGGCTGGAGGGCGCGCACTCGGCGCTGCCCATCTGGACCGAATTCATGATGGGCGCGGCGCATTACAAGCAGTACGGCGACGCCAAACCGTTTCCGCCTCCGCCCGGCGTCGTGAGGGTTGCGTTCGATCCCGACACGGGAGATCTGGCCGGGCCATTTTGTCCCGAGGGTGTGCCGTCGTATTTCGTAGATGGAACGCAGCCAACGTCGGAATGCGCGCCGCAAGAGATTGAGTTGGCGCCTACGGCGGATGGTGGGTTTGCGCAGCGAGTGATGCCGATGGCGCAGCGGGTGGCGGATAGATAAGGCCGACGAGGGCGTCGGCAGCAGGCGAGGGCGCCTGCCCCACACCTACTGGTCGGCGGGCTCCCCGATCACGGCGACAGTGTCGCCCTTCTTCATAGATGGGACTGCACCGATATAAATGATCACGCCCGACACAGGGGACGGAATGTCCCAGATCTTGTTGCCGACATAATCCGTAACATAGCCAATCGTCATGCCTTTGCTGACGTAGGCTTCGGGCCGCGCGAGCGGATAGAAGATGCCATCGTATTGGCTCGTCAGCGTGGTGGATCGCGCCAGCCAGATCGGATGCTCCACGGGCGCGACGGCGCCTGACAACATATTCAAATGCCGCATGACATTGTGGACGCCGTCCACGAGCACGTCAACATCTTCGGCGTTGGTTGTGCCTGCATGGCCTGCTTCTGCTGCGATGGCCGGCTTGCCGGTGTCAGTTGCGAAGCGGGTGAGCGTGATGGCGCCGCCGGCGGGCACTGGTGACCTGAAGTTTTGCAGGATGATGTGATCCAGACCGAACGCCAGCACCATCGCCCGCGAGGTGGAGTCCAGCTTTTCCTTGCCGGTCTGCGCCCAATACGAATAGCGGCGGAGGTTTTCGTCCAGGTCGCCGCCGTGGAAGTCGATCAGGTAGTCGCACTTCTCGACGACTTGCTTGACGAGTGCCCAAGAGGCTCGCTCGGTTTGGGTTCCATCGGACTTTCCGGGGAAGAAGCGGTTCATGTTCTTGTTATCGGTTGGATTCAGGTGGGGAACTTTTTGCGCGAAGGAAGCCACGTTCACCAGAGGAACGATGATGAGCGCGCCGGAGAGTCCGGAAGGCTCGGCAATTTGCGCGAGTTTTTCCAAGGCGATGATGGAGGCATATTCGGTTCCGTGCGCGCCGGCGACCAGGGCGAGCGTGGGGCCGGGCCTGGCGCCATTAACGACGATGACCGGAATGTTGGCGGCGGCGTCAACGCCGGCCGGGACTGGAAGAACGCCGGTGGCTTTTTGTCCGGAGCGGGCGGTTGCGGTGCCGACGGTGAGGTCGGCGGCAAGTGCCGTGGCAGTCAGGACAAAGGTTAGCAGGATAGTGCTGCGCATTGTCATATATTATTCCTTTTGGCAAAAAGGGTATCATCTTGATTTGGGCTGTAGGGAATCAGTCCGCCGCTCGATGCCATGACACTGAGCTGTCATCGACGAATCATGAGGCTGTGCTGAGTCTCTAACAACCTTCCTTTTTGGAGGTAGTTCGTGGCAGTGACCATAGGAGTACCGCGAGAGACCTTTCCTGGCGAGCGCCGGGTGGCGCTGATACCTCGGACATCCGAAGCGCTGGGAAAACTGGGTGCCAGCATAATTGTCGAGCAATCGGCAGGCGTCGAGGCTGGATTTCCAGACGATCAGTATGTCGCGCGCGGCGCCAAGATCGCGAGCCGAGCCGAGGTGTTCGCACAAGCCGACATCATTGTTCAAGTGCGATCGCTGGGCGCGAATCCGGAAGCTGGACGCGCGGATTTGGCGCTATTTCGGCCAGGGCAGACCGTAATCGGATTCGGCGAACCGCTCACTTCGCCGCGAGAAGTGGCCGACTTGGCCCACGCCGGAGTTTCCTTCTTGTCGATGGAGTTGATGCCGCGCATCACGCGCGCGCAGAGTATGGACGCGTTGTCTTCCATGGCGACAATTGCCGGATATCGGGCGGTGTTGATGGCGGCAATGTCGCTGCCCAAGATTTTTCCGATGCTGATGACGGCGGCGGGAACAGTGACGGCGGCGAGAGCGTTCATTCTGGGCGCGGGCGTGGCCGGGCTGCAAGCTATCGCGACGGCCCGTCGGTTGGGCGCCGTGGTTTCGGCCTACGATGTCCGCAGCGCCGTGAAGGAGCAGATCGAGAGCCTGGGCGGAAAATTCGTGGTCCTGAATATCGAGGCCGCTGCCGCGGAGGGCACCGGTGGCTATGCGAAAGCGATGGGCGAAGATTTTTATAAGCGGCAGCGTGAATTGCTGACCGAAGTATTGCGGGAGCAGGACGTGGTGATTACGACGGCTGCGGTGCCGGGCAAGAAGGCTCCGATCCTGGTCACCAAAGAGATGGCCAGCGCGATGGCGCCCGGGTCGGTGATTGTCGATATAGCGGCCGAGCGCGGCGGTAACTGCGAACTGACGCGGCCAGGAGAAACCGTGATGCACCAGGGGATTACGATTCTGGGTCCGCTGAATGTGCCTTCTACCATTCCGTATCATGCCAGCCAGATGTATGCGTCGAACATCATATCGTTTCTGAAGCTGATGGTGCAGAAGGGCGAATTCAAATTGAATCGCGAGGATGAGATTATTCGTGAGACGCTGGTGACCTATGGAAACGAGGTGGTGCACGCGCGTGTGGGCGAAACGCTGGGATTGTCTCCCGTGGCTCCGGCCGGGGAAGGAAGGTAAAAGCACATGGGAGCTTATGAACTTGACCTGTGGGTCTTCATGCTGGCTGCCTTTTTAGGATTTCAGTTGATACGAGGCGTGTCTCCGCTGCTGCATACGCCGCTGATGTCTTTAACCAACGCCATCTCGGCGATCACGGTGGTGGGCGCGATTTTGATTACTGGAGCGCAGGATGCCAGCACGCTGTCGCGCATTTTGGGATTCGCGGCCGTACTGCTCGCTTCGCTCAACGTGGTGAGCGGGTTTCTGATCACCGATCGCATGCTGAAAATGTTCAAGAAAAGGGAGCCGGAAAAGAAATGAAACTGGACGATACATTTCTTCCGATTCTCTACATGCTCGCGGCCATGTCGTTCATCCTGGCCATCAAGTGGATGAACTCGCCGGCCACCGCGCGCCGAGGAGTGATTATCGGCGAAATCGGCATGCTACTGGCGGTGGTGGGCACGTTGTTGCGGTTCGAGGTGGTGGAGTATCAGTGGATCCTGATCGCGTTTTTCCTGGGATCGGCGATTGGAGTTCCGATCGCCTATATCATGCCCATGACCGCGGTCCCGCAGCGAACCGCGTTTTCGCACGCGTGCGGCGCGTTGGCGTCGGCGCTGATCGGGACTGCGGAGTACTACAAAGGAATCAACCAAGGCCCGCCCATAACGACGGTGGAGATGACGGCGCTCATCGTCGAGACGCTGCTCGGCTTCCTAACCTTCACTGCCAGCATGATGGCTTTCGGAAAACTGCAAGAAGTGTTGCCGCAGCGGCCCATTACTTACAAGGGCCAGAACTTCGTCAACCTGGGCGTTTTCGCCGCGGCGGCGGTGACTGGCCTCCTGCTCATTGTCAATCCGGAACAGACCTCGTTGTTTCCGATCTTCGCGCTGCTGGCGCTCGTGTTTGGCGTTTTACTGATCATTCCCATCGGCGGGGCGGACATGCCGACCGTGATCGCGCTGCTCAATTCCTACGCGGGATTGTCGGCCAGCGCCATGGGATTTGTGCTCAACAACCGGCTGCTTATTGTTGCGGGCGCGCTAGACGGGTCATCGGGATTTATTCTGGCGATCATCATGTGCCGCGCGATGAACCGCTCGTTCAGCAACGTGCTGTTCGGCGCCTTCGGGCAACTCCAGACCAGTGCAGCAGCCACGAGCGAGCGGCCATATCGCTCGGCCAGCCCGGAAGAGGCCGCGCAGATCCTGGATTCGGCGCGTACGGTGGTGGTGATTCCGGGGTATGGAATGGCGGTGGCGCAGGCGCAGCACAAGCTCAAGGAGATGTTCGAGCTACTGACCAAGCGCGGGGTCAACGTGGAGTTCGCGATTCATCCGGTAGCGGGGCGCATGCCGGGACACATGAACGTGCTGCTGGCGGAGGCGGACGTGCCGTACGACAAGCTGCGGGAGATGGACGACATCAATCCCGAGATGCCGATGGCGGATGTGGCGCTGATCATCGGCGCCAACGACGTGGTGAACCCTGGGGCGGAGACTGATCCGAAGAGTCCCATTGCAGGCATGCCGATCATCCAGGCTTACAAGGCTCATACCGTGATGATCATCAAGCGCAGCATGAATCCGGGCTTTGCGGGAATTGACAACGATCTTTATTACAGGCCGAACACGCTCATGCTGTTTGGCGATGCCAAGAGCTTTCTGTCAAGCATCGTGAAGGAGCTGGCGGCGGTGGGTCGGGCGGCGTAAAAATCGGTATTTGAGTGCACTGTCCCTAATTATTCTTGATCCAGGCGATGGCGGCGTCGAGCGCTGGATCCTTGCCTTCGAGCAGCGCCTTGCGCGTAACCGGCGCCTCGACATCCGGTGTCACCCCGAGGCCTTCTAGCGGCTTCCCGCCTTCTGAAACATAATTCGCAATCGCGTACTGGAAACCGTCGCCATTGGGCAACAGCTCGAAAACCGAGGGGAGCGCCGCCGCGGCCGTCCGCGTCCCGAAGATTCGCGCGCGCCCGAGATCCTTCATTCCCTCCGCCATGATCTCCGACGTCGAAGCCGACGTGCCGTCTACCAGAATCGCAACCGGACCGGCAAAGGTGTCCACTCGCGGATTTACGATAAACTTCAGGGTCGTCTCCCGCATATAGAGCGTGCCCAGCAACTGGTCCGGTTTATCGATGAACCATCCCGCCATGCCCATCGCCATCAGTCCGATGCCGCCCGGATTTCCGCGCAGATCGATTACGAAGCCGTCACACTTACTGCACGACTGCACCGCTTCCGCGAAGAGGTTCATCAGCCGCGCCGGATCAAGGAACATGTTGAAGGTTACGTATCCGATGTTGCCGCCGCCGGCCCTCGATGACTCGAACCACACATGTGTGGGGTAAAGATAGCCAAACTGCGTCAGTGTTCCCTTTGGCTTTTCCTGCCGGAGCGTCTTCGTGAGGTGTTGCTCGCGCCCGTCTAGAAACTCCACTTCAACGGATTTTCCTGGCTCGCCCTCCAGGCGGCTCAGCACGGCACGACGCGCAACCAGATCCCGCAACGACGATTTCGCGTAGGTCTCGTCCAGCTTTGCGGTCACTAGATCCAGATCGATGTCGCCGATCTTCAAAATCTGCCAACCCCGGCGGACACCGTTCCCGGCAGCCGAAGAGCCGGGATCCACCGAGGTCACCAGCACCTGCTTGCCGACGATACGAACGTCCAAGCCAGTCGTACTCTCGCCGCCTTTGGTGCTGTGCGCACCGTCGAGATCGGAATAAAGGTCCGATGGAATGATGCCGAAATGGGTCTGATGCAGCCGCCCGAGCATATCATTCATGACGGCTCGCGCCGCGTCCATGCTGTCGGACTTATCGATCGCCGGGCGCAACTCGTCGTGGACCGCCTGCCAGTCGAGGCCGCCCGGCTTGGTTTGCCAGTGCTTGTCGCGCACGGTTTTCCAAACATACTCGAAGGAATCGATGTTAAGACGACGCTGTTCGGGAGTTAGCGCCAACGCACACGCCGCTGCGGCCAGGATCGCGGCGCAAACCTTGGCCAGCGAGGAAACTTGCTTCATTCCTTCTCGAGAACCTTGGCGCCCAACGCTCCTCCGAGCATGGGCAGTGCCGTAAGAAGAATGAAGAGCATCAAAAGCGTGACGACGATCAAGCCCACCAGTCCGGCCGGATCTTCCAGGAGCTTGGTCATGGCGCTCAATTGGTCGGCTCGCAAATGCAGCTGGTCCTGATGTTGCTGGAAGAAATCAGCGATTTTCCCCTGGCTGGAAATGGCCACCATGGTAATGGTGAAAAACGCGGTGGCAAATGTGAACGAAAACACGCCGGTGATCCAGCCCATGCGCGCTCCACTGCGGATACTAAGCGCTTGTCCGGTGAGCCGCGAGTAAATAAAGACCGCCAGGAATCCGGTTAGAAACGCAACCAGCGACGGAAGGAATGGAACCGGGAGCAAAAGCATGAATGGCAAGACCGCCATTAGGGCCGCCAGGAATCCAATGCGAACCGCCAGCCGGTTGTGAAAGCTGATTTCGAGCGGAGGCTGGACGGCGGATGCAACTGGAGCCGTGGCGACTGGGGGCGGGGCGGCTTCCACATGCTCGTCCTCAATCCCCGGATAGTCGTATTGCGGCTTTCCGCACTTGTGGCAGAAACGGGCGTCCGGCGGCAGTTGCGCGCCGCATGTGCAGTACTCAGGCACGACTTTAGTGTGACATACGCGGCCCTCGCGGAAACCACTGACCGGCTCCCGGTGTCTGTATTGAAGCGTTTGGCCGAATCTAGCGATAGGCCCATGCCGATGCTGAACTTCTATATAAACCGCGCCGGCGCGCATTGGCCGGCTAACCAGAAACGCGTGCTGGATCGAGCCAAGGAAGAGAGTTGCGCAAACAGTTCGGCGTGGAATGAGTTACCGGCACTCATGGTGGACGGCGCGGATGGCCCGTTCCAGACCATCGCGCCGCACGACTATACTGATGGTCAACTCGCTCGACCCCTGAGCGATTGCAATTATATTGACGTCTTGCTGCGAAATGGCTTGGAAAAGGCGACCAGCTAGGCCCGGTGTTCCTCGCATCCCTTCGCCCACGACCGCCAGCAGCCCCACGTTTTCATCCACGGCGATGGGTTTCAAATAGCCGTGCGTCAGCTCCAATGCCAAGTCCGCTTCGAGGGATTTCATCGCGGCGGGCAGCTCTTCTTTGCGAACCAGAAAGCAGAAGCTCTGCCGGTAGCTGGAACTGGTCAGCGCCAACACCTCCGCGTTAGCATCAGCCAGAGCTTCGAGCGCGCGTGCCATCAGACGTGTGCCGCTGAGAGCCGCGCTGGCCGGCTCCAGTGATATCAGCACGACGTTGGCCATCGACGTCACGGCGCGCGGGCCGGGCGGCGTTTCGACCGATGAAACAATGCGCGTGCCCGGATGTTTCAGGTTGAAACTGTTCTTGCTCCATACCGGAATCTGCCGCTCGATCAATGGCGCCAGCGTGCGCGGATGCAGAACCTTCGCGCCGTTGTAGGCCAGCTCCGCCGCTTCACTGTAAGTGAGCGAATCCAGTACGCGCGCGTCCGCCACGGAACGCGGGTCGGCGCTCATGATGCCATCCACATCTGTCCAGATCCAAAGTTCAGATGCATCCAACGCCGCCGCCAGGATGGACGCCGAGAAATCTGATCCACCGCGTCCGAGCGTGGTGGGACGGCCGTCCATGGTGGCGCCATTAAAACCAGTCACCACGGCGATGGCGCCGCGCTCAAGCACCGGCCGCACGATCTGTTCGGACTTTTTGCGCGTCTCCGGCATGATCGGCGTCGCATTGCCGAACACTGCGTCGGTTACGATCACGCTAGCGCCGTTAATCGCATCGGCCGGCACACCAGTCGCCTCCAAATATTGCGAAATCATCAAAGCGGATAGCCGCTCGCCAATCGCGGTAGCTTCATCAACCGACCGTGGCGGCCGCTCTCCCAGCATCCGCACACCATTCGCGATGCGCTCGAAATCGCCAATCAGCCCCTGGATGCCGGAGGCCGCGGACTCGCACCGCGATCCGTCGAGCAATTCCTTGCACGTTTCCAGATGCCGGGCGCTCAAGCGTTCGAGATTCGCTGCGATACCCGATTCGTCACCGCCCTCGGCGTGGCGCAAAGTGTTCAATAGCAGATCGGTAACGCCGGACATCGCCGACACAACCGCGACTATCGGTCGCAGCCGTTTTTGTTCAGTGCAGATGCCGGCCGCGACCTTGATGCGCTCGGCCGAGCCCATGCTGGTGCCGCCGAATTTCATCACCAGAAGATCGTTCATCTCAATTTGTTCGTTCCTTCCCGTTAGACGTTCGGTCGCGGATGAGCTTAAGAAGTGCCGCTTCTACTTCGTCGATGGAAAGGCCTGTAGTGTCCACATACACCGCATCCGGAGCCTGCACCAGCGGCGACTCATTGCGCGTGCGATCGCGCCGGTCGCGCTCCTGGATCTGCTCGGCCACTACATTGGTCGGCAGCGACACTTCCTTGGCTCGGCGCTCAGTGCGCTCTTGTGGCTCGGCATCCAGAAAAATCTTCACAGTCGCGTTGGGAAACACCACCGAGCCGATATCGCGCCCCTCCATCACTACCGAGGCCTGCTCGCCCATGACACGCTGTTTGTGGACCAGCTCACGCCGGACCGCCGGAATCCTGGAGATTTCGGACGCGGCCCCCGCTATCTCCGGCGCGCGTATGGCTTCGCTGACGTCTTCTCCGTTCAACAGCACCGCGTTCGTTCCGGGCTTGAATTCTATGCGTGCCTCTTTGGCGAGCTGCTCCAGCCGATGCATGTCCGAAACAGCAACTTTTGTTCGCAGTGCCCACAGCGCCACCGCGCGATACATTGCTCCGGTGTCGACGTAGGTGTAGCCGAGTTTAGATGCGATCCGGCGCGCCAGCGTACTTTTTCCAGCGCCGGCCGGGCCGTCGATCGCTACGGTGATCCGCTTGGTCAAATATTATGAAAGCACATGCAGGAGGATTGTTTCCGTGCCGCCGAAGCCGGGGCCACCGTTGTTACCGCCAGCCGCCGCCTCGCTCGCGTGCTTCGACAAGAGTTCGACTTCCGCCAGAAAGAACTGGCGCGCTCGGTCTGGAAAACACCAGATATTCTTCCGTTCGATGCATTCCTCGGCCGCGCCTGGCGCGACTGGGTGCTGAGCGGCGCGAATTCGGGCTCGCCGGTTTTGCTCGATGTAGTGCAGGAGCAATTCGTTTGGGAGCAGGTGATCCGTGACTCTCCCGAGGGCGAGTCGCTATTGCGAATTCCCGAGACAGCGGCCGAGGCAATGGCAGCCTCGCAATTGGTGCTGGCGTATCGCCTGCCGGTCGATGGGCGATTCGAAGCCAGCGACGATTGGTCGGCTTTTGCAGCGTGGTCGCGTGCGTTCGCCAGGCGCTGCCAGGCCAACAACTGGCTGGAACGGGCACGCTTAAGCGACTTTCTGGCTGGGTTGATCGGGTCCCGCGAGATATTGCCGGGCTCCGCGCTTTATCGGGCTGGCTTCGATGAGTTGAGTCCGCAACAGGCTGAGTTCTTCGAGATCTCTGGCGATTGGTCTCAGATCGAGATGGGCAGCTTCGCGCCGGAACTCGAGCGCAGGAAGTTTCGCGATGCCCCCGAAGAGCTTCAAGCGGCAGCTTCGTGGGCACGGCTCCAGCTCGAACAAGATCCACAGGCGCAGATCGGCGTCATCGTTCCCAACCTGAGCAGCGTCAGATCGAAAGCCGAGCGGATCTTTCGGGAAACGCTTCATCCGGGCAGGGAACTGACGGGCCGCGAGCAGTCGTTTCACCTGTCCCTGGGTCCCGCGTTGGATGAATATCCTCTAGTGCACGCGGCGCTACTAGCCCTGGAATTCGTGCTTGGGCCCGTGACACTCCCGCGCGCTGGAATGTTTCTGCGATCGCCATTCTTGGCGGGAGCCGAAACAGAGTGGACCAAGCGCGCGCTACTCGACGCAAAGCTTCGCAAGAAAGGTGTATGGGACGTAAGCGTATCGTATCTGCGCGATGCGGCGGCCGGGAACTGCCCGCTGTTGCAACGAGCTCTCCGACGATTCGAGAAAAGCATCGATAAACTTCCTCCCGAACAGCACCCTGGCGCCTGGAGCCGGGATTTTTCGGAGCTTCTAGAATCGCTCGGTTGGGCAGGCGATCGGGTCCTCAACAGTCGCGAGCATCAGATCATGGAGGCGTGGCTCGGTTTACTCTCAAGTTTCGCCGCGCTCGACGTGGCGTCGTCGCCGATGAGCTTCCCGCAGGCATTCTTTCGTCTGAAAGACGTCGCCGCCAGCACGCCTTTTCAAGTGGAGAACGACGGAGCGCCTGTCCAGATCATGGGCCTTCTTGAAGCCTCCGGCCTGCGCTTCGATCACCTATGGATCATGGGCCTGCACGATGAAGCGCTTCCCTCCGCCGCGAGTCCGAATCCGTTTATTCCGATTTCGATGCAACGTGAATATGGTCTGCCGCATGCTACGCCTGACCGCGAGCTTGCCTTCGCCGGCAAATTGACCGGACGTTTGCTCGCCAGCGCGCCCGACATCGTGCTCAGCTACCCGGAGTCAGAAGGCGATCGTGTGCTCGCGCCCAGCCCAGTTCTGGCCGCCGGCCTTTGGCACGCGGGTTCTCACGGCGATCAATCGAGCGGCTGGGTTGCGCGAATGCGAGCGAGCGTCGTGATCGAACAACTCGCTGACGAAAACGCACCTCCCGTTGCGATAAAAGTTATGCAACCCGGCGGAGCGTCGCTCTTCAAAGATATGGCTGCGTGCCCGTTTCGGGCATTCGCGAAGCATCGCCTGGGTGCTCGGCCGCTGGAAGAAACCGACCTCGGGCTGAACTACAAAGAACGTGGAAGCACGGTGCACAAAGTTCTAGAATTTATATGGGTCGAACTAGGCTCGCATGCGCGCCTGATGGAATTGGCGGAGGGCGAATTGCATCATCTGATTGCGCGCAACGTCGAATCCGCTCTCAACCAGCTTGGAGTGGGAATCGCCCGCAAAGTTGAGCAGCGCCGCTTGCAAAACCTCCTCACGCAATGGCTCGAACTCGAGAAGTCGCGCGCACCCTTCATCGTTTTGAAGCCGGAAGAAGAACGACTGGTCACTGTCGGAGGGCTCCAGGTCCGCACCCGAGTGGATCGTATTGATGCATTAGACAGCGGCGGCGAAATTATCCTCGACTACAAGACCGGCCAGGTGAGGTCGACCGGCTGGGACACCGATCGTCCCGATGAGCCGCAGCTTCCGCTCTACTGCGCCACCAGTGCGAGGCCCATCAGCGGCGCCGCCTTCGCCGTGGTCCGAACCGGCGAGTTGGGATTCCGCGGAATCACAGAGAGGGATGCCGTGCTGCCGGGCATAAAGAAAATGTCGAGCCAGCCCACTTCGTTCGCTGAATTGGTCGCGGAATGGGGGCGGATCCTGGAACGGTTGGCCGCCGATTATCGCGATGGGTTGGCCACCGTCGACCCTAAGCAAGGTGCTTGCGAATACTGCGGCCTCGCGGCTCTATGCCGGATTCGGGAGTCTGAGAATGATCTCCGATAGTTCGGCGCGCCGGCGTGCGCTCGATAACTCGGCATCGTTCATTGTGCAGGCCCCGGCCGGATCTGGAAAAACGGAGCTATTGATCCAGCGATACCTGAAACTGCTTGAAACGGTGGACACTCCGGATGCGGTCATCGCGATCACGTTTACGCGCAAGGCCGCCGGTGAAATGCGCTGGCGCGTTCTGGAAGCCTTGCGAGCTGCGGAAACGGGCCTTACGCCTGAATCCGAACATGAGCGATTGACCTTCGAAATTGCCCGCCAAGTTCTCGAACATGACCGCCGCCAGGCGTGGAACCTACTGCGGAATCCCGCCCAGATGCGCATTGAGACCATCGACGCTTTGTGCGCGTCGATCACGCGAAAGATGCCATGGCTGGCACGCTTCGGGGCCATGCCCGAGATTTCCGAAAAAGCTGAGGATCTCTATCGCGAGGCGGCCCGCAATACACTGCGTCACGTCGAGCGCGACCATGCAGCCGTTTCGTTCCTCCTGCTTCATTTGGACAACGATTTCGCCGCGGCCGAGCGCTTGATCTCTCAAATGATCGAGCGGCGTGACCAATGGTTAAGACACACAGGAGCCAATCCGGACTTCACGCGGGTGAGAGTCGAGCTGGAGCAATCGCTGCAACGGTTGATCCTGAGTGAGTTGCGATTGCTGCGCGCCGGTTTCGACGACGATGTCGCCGGCGAGATCGCCGCATTGCGCGAATTGGAACGATTTCCGGACGCGAGCCTCGACGATCTCGCGCTATGGACCACGGTCACGGACCTCTTGTTGACCACAGGCGGCGATTGGCGCAAACGCGTGAGCGCAGCCATTGGTTTTCCACCCGGCCACCCGTTGAAACCACGGCTTGAGCACTTGCTGGCGCGATTGCAGCCTCAAGATCAGCTTCTGGAAGGATTGCGCCGATTTCGCCACCTACCGCCACCACACTTCACCGACTCGCAGTGGCAGGCCATGGAGGCTGCGGTCTCCGTGCTGACGCTGGCGGTTGCCGAGCTGCAATTGGTTTTTCGCGAACGCGGACGTGTGGATTTCGCCGAGCTATCCATCCGTGCCTCTGAGGCGCTCGGTAGACTCGACTCACCCACCGATCTCGCACTCGCCCTTGGCTACCGCATCCAGCACATCCTGGTCGACGAATTTCAGGACACGTCCTTCACGCAATTCGAGCTGCTCGAAAAGCTGACCGCCGGATGGGAGCCGGGCGATGGCCGCACTCTTTTCCTGGTCGGCGATCCGATGCAGTCGATCTATCGTTTCCGGCAGGCCGACGTCAGCCTGTTTCTCAAGGCCCGGCAGGAAGGGATCGGGTCGATTCGCCTGGAGCCGCTGACGCTCAGTGTCAACTTTCGATCTGACGCTCGGATCGTCGAATGGGTGAATCAAACCTTCTCCACGATTCTTCCGCCCGAAGAAGATATCGAGTCAGGCGCCGTCACTTACTCCGCTAGCGTTGCGGGAACGGCTCGAAACGACGCTACTATCGATGTCCACGCCTTTCTCAACGAGAATCACGAGGCTGCGAAAGTGATCGATCTGGTGCGAAACGCTGGCGACGGGAAGGTAGCCATCTTGGTCCGCGCGCGCACGCATTTGCCCGCAATCGTCGGACTCCTGAAGCGTCACAACATTGCTTTTCAAGCTATCGAAATCGATCAGCTCGGCGAGCGGCCGGTGATTGAAGATCTGATGGCTCTGACGCTCGCCCTGCTGCATCCGGCGGATCGCGTCTCGTGGCTCGCCATCCTGCGTGCGCCCTGGTGCGGGCTGACGCTCGAAGACTTGCACTCGCTCGCCGCGCACGATCATCATGCCACCATTTGGGATTTGCTCC